>DATGGM010000258.1:0-7698 GCA_035308525.1 Bryobacteraceae bacterium | reverse complement strand
CTGGACGACGCTATACCTGGTGGAGAAGCAGCGGCTGGCGTTGGTGGAGGCGAACTGGTACGCGGTGATACCACCGGTGGCCGCGGCGTTGGGCGGCTTCGGCGGGGGCTGGTTGTCGCTGCGCTGGATGCGTTCGGGGTTGGCGGCGGTGGCCGCGCGCAGGCGCGTCTGCCTGGCGGGCGGTCTGGTGGCGCTGGCGACCGCGGCCATTCCGCTGCTCGACACGGCGGCGGGCGCAGCGGCCGGCATCGCACTGAGCATTCTGGCGGTCTCGGCGGTGAGTGTGAACGTGTACACGATGCCGTTGGATATCTTCGGCGGGGCGCGCGCGGGGTTCGCGATATCCATGCTGGTGGCCTCGTACGGCGCGGTACAGGCGCTGATCTCGCCGGCCATCGGCGCGGCGGTGGATGCGTACGGCTTTGGTCCGGTGTGCGCGGCAGCCGCGGTGCTGCCGCTGGGCGCTTACGTTGTCCTGCGGCGGATCGACACTGTACTATAGGTTCATGCGACCAATTGCACTGCTTGTCACTGTTGCCAGCCTGTATTCGATGGTGTGGGCGGCCGAGAAAGAGAGCAAGACCAACGAACGGTTGGAGGATGCGTCGGTACTGTTCAAAGAGATCATGGACACGCCCGATAAATCCATTCCGCAGGACCTGCTGAACAAGAGTCACTGCATCGTGCTGGTACCGGGCTTGAAGAAGGGCGGATTCGTGGTGGCGGCGAAGTACGGCAAAGGCTTCGTCAGTTGCCGGACGGCATCCGGCCAGGGCTGGGGAGCTCCCGCGGCGATACGGATCGAAGGCGGCAGCGTAGGCTTGCAGATCGGCGTCTCTTCGACCGACCTGGTGCTGCTGGTGATGAACGAGCGCGGCATGAAGCGGCTGCTGACCAGCAAGTTCACGCTGGGCGGTGAAGCCTCCGTAGCCGGCGGGCCGGTGGGCCGCAACGCCACGGCGCAGACGGACGCCATGATGACAGCGGAGATCCTCTCGTGGTCGCGGTCGCGCGGCGTGTTCGCGGGCGTGTCACTGGACGGCGCCACGCTGCGCAGCGACGTGGACGAGAACCGGAACATGTACGGGCAGCCCTGGACAGGCAAGGAGATACTGAACAGCGGACTGAAGCCACCGGCGGGCGCGGCGGTACTTATTCGATCTCTGGATAAGTACTCGCCGCGGAAGAGCGGCTGACGGGCCGATCTTACTTGTGAGCGTTGAAGCGGGTTTCGATGGCGGCCCAATTCACCACGTTCCACCAGGCGCCGAGATAGTCGGCACGGCGGTTCTGGTATCTCAGATAGTAAGCATGCTCCCAGACGTCCACGCCCATGACCGGGTACTTACCTTCCATGACGGGACTGTCCTGATTCGCAGTTGAGACAATATCCAGCTTGCCGCCGGTGGAGATCAGCCAGGCCCAGCCGGAGCCGAAGCGGGCCATGCCGGCGGCCTGCAGTTTCTCCTTGAACGCGTCGAAGCTGCCGAACGTGCCGGTGATGGCTTGCGCCACGTGGCCGACCGGCGCGCCGCCCGTGCCCGGGCCCATGATGGTCCAGAACATGGAATGGTTGATATGACCGCCGCCGTTGTTGCGTACTGCCGTGCGGATGTTCTCCGGCACGATGGCGCAGTTGTCGGCGAGCAACTCCTCGACAGTCTTGCCGGCCAGGTTGGGTGCGGATTCGAGCGCCTTGTTCAGGTTGGTGACGTAAGCGCCGTGATGTTTGCCGTGATGGATCTCCATCGTCATTTTGTCGATGGAGGCCTCCAATGCGTCGGATGCGTAAGGTAGTGGGGGTAGCGTAAACGGCATATCGTTATCTCCTCAGTAAAGTCAGTTGATTGGCCCGGCGCGCTCGAAAGCGTCTGCCAGGCGGAACATGTTGGGCTCGTCAAAATGTCTGGCCAGAATCTGCAGTCCCACGGGCAAGCCAGCGGCGGTTTTGCCGCAGGGCACGCTCATGCAGGGAATGCCGGCCAGATCGCCCGTAATCGTGTATATATCGGACAGGTACATTTGCAGCGGATCGTCGACCTTTTCGCCCAGCTTGAACGCCGGGAAGGGAGACACCGGGGCGACGATCGCGTCCACTTCGGTGAAGGCCCGCGCGAAATCCCGGGCGATCAGCGCGCGCACCTTCTGCGCCTTCAGATAATAGGCGTCGTAATATCCTTTGCTCAGCACGTAAGTCCCGAGCATGATGCGCCGCTTGCACTCGGCGCCGAAGCCCTCGCCGCGGGTGTTGCGATACATGCCGCTCAAGGTGCCGGAAGCGCGGGAGCGGAAGGTGTAGCGCACGCCATCATAGCGCGCCAGATTGGAGCTGGCTTCGGCGGTGGCGATGATGTAGTAGCAGGCGACGGCGTAACCGGTGGCGGGCAGGCTGATGTCGCGAACCTCACAGCCGAGCCGGCGCAGGGTTTCCACGCCAGCAGAGATGAGGTCCCCGGTTTCGCTCGTCAAATCTTTTAGATACTCGCGGGGCAGCCCAAGCTTCAGACCATTGACGTTTCCGTCGAGCGCCTTGGTGTAATCCGGCACAGGGGCTTCGGCGGAGGTGGCATCCAGGGGGTCGCGGCCGGCGATGACGCCCAGCAGTATGGCGGCGTCGCGCACGGTGCGCGCCATGGGCCCGATGTGATCGAGAGAACTGGCGAACGCCGTGAGCCCATAGCGCGAGACGCGCCCGTAGGTGGGGGTGACGCCGACCACGCCGCAGAAGGATGCGGGCTGACGTACGGATCCGCCCGTATCCGATCCGAGCGCCAAGGAAGCGGTGCCCTGGGCCAGGGCGGCCGCGGAACCGCCGCTGGATCCGCCGGGCACGCGATGGGGGTCCAGCGGATTGCGCACCGGGCCGAACGCCGAGTTCTCGTTCGACGATCCCATGGCGAACTCGTCGCAATTGGTTTTGCCGAGGATGACGCCGCCGGCCTGTTCGAGACGGGTGATGGCGGTGGCATCGTAGGGCGGAATGTAATCGGCCAGCAGGCGGGAGCCACAGGTGGTGCGAACACCCTCGGTGAGGATCACGTCTTTCACGGCGACGGGCACGCCGGCGAGCGGTCCGGGATCTTCGCCGCGGGCGATCCGCTCATCGACGCGGGCCGCGGTGTGGAGCGCGCGCTCGGGCGAGAAGCGCAGGTAAGCGTTGGTGGATGAGTTCTCCGCCTCGGCAAAGCGCAGGGCTTCGCGGGTCAGCTCCACGGCGCTAAAGGTGCGCGCCAACAGACCTTGCCGGACGGTGGCAATGGTGAGCGATCGAAGATCCATGGCTCAGCGTTCGATGACCTTGGGCACCTTGAAGTAACCCGCGCCGGGCTGGGGCGCATTGGCCAGCGCCGTGCCGGTACCGAGCGGCGGGACTTCGCGGTCGTCGCGCCAAGTGGCGGTATCCGCGGCCGGGTAAAGCACCTGGGCCATGGGCTCGACGCCGGCGGTGTCGATCTCGTTGAGGCGGTCGATGTGACCGAGTATCTCGTCGAGGTCAGCCTGGAACTTGTGGACCTCGGCATCTGTGAGGCTCAGGTTCGCGAGGCCGGCGACGTAGCGGACTTCCTGTTCGGTCAGCTTCACGCCAGGGCCTTTTTGCGGGCGGTCTTATAGATGCCGCGGAGGAAGGGATCGGCGATCTGGTCGGCTTCGTCGAACGGCAGGGAGGGCTGCGCGGCTTCGGCGCGCTGCGGTTCGCGGCGGCGCGGGATGACGCGGAACTCCAGATCTTCGACGATGCGCGGACCGAGGCGGGCTTCCAGGTTGGCCAGGATCTGGCCGGAGAGCGCGAAGAGCTGCTTTCTCCAGACGGGGTCTTCCACTTCGACGATCAGGCGGGTGCGGACCAGGCGGGAGGCGCGGGCGCGGGCGGCGATCTTCTTACCGACGGCCTGCGGCCAGGCGGCGCGGGCGAGATCATCGGGATCGAGGGGACCCTTGGCGGAGGCGAAGCTGCCGATGAATCTGCTGGCGCGTTCCACGAGTGACCCGATTATTGTAGCGCACCCTGGCAATACCCCCATTCGCGGGTATATTTCCGGCTGCAATACCCTCATTTTTTGGGTTCGCCGTGCATTTTCCTGGTGAATCGCACGGCGGTCCGCTTGGACCCAAATGGCCCTCTACATTAAGGTTAGCACGCGCGGGATCAGGCCACGCACATTAGAAACGGAAGCGCAAACCCAACTGGATGATCCGGGTGTAGTTGGCGGAAGCGCCCGAACCTCCCAGGGTCAACGGGTCGTACTGCCCATATAAGGCGCCCCAGTCGCCAGGATCGTTAATGGCCAGGGATGGATCGACCCACTGCATGTGATTCAGCAGATTGAACGCCTGGGCGAAGAACTGGAAGCCCATGCGGTCGTTGATGCGGGTGTCTTTGGTGAGGCCCAGATCCAGATTCCAGCGGGACTGGCCGCGCAGAATACCAGCGCCGCCGCACCTGCCATCGATGCCCACCAGCGCCGGCCGGAAGTTTTCGAACGTACTTAGAAGTTGCGATGACGAGAACAAATTCTCGTTGTTTCCACCGGAGGACACATCGTTGCCGACGCCGATGAGACCGGCGGGGCTGGCGACCGGGCTCACACCGGCGGCCGCCGAATTACCATAGTGCATGCTGGCCAGCGGAATTGCCTGGCAGCCGTTGTTGGTGGTGTAGCCCTCGCCGAATTCCTGGAATGAGCCAGTATAGACGGCCAGCGGCAAACCGGAGCCGAAAGAGAAAATCGGGGCAAGGGACCACCCCCCCAAGATCCTTTCTACAGCCGGGTTGCTATTGGCCCATCGCTGGCCTTTGCCGAACGGCAGGTTGTAGCTGGCAAGCACGTTCAAGGTGGCCTTCCGGTCGAAATACTGGTTGCCGTAGTCCACGCCGGGATTCCAAGGGTCGTTGAGGTTGGCCAACGTATAAGACTGGTTGAGCTGCAAAGTCCCCAGCGCATGCCCCATGGTGAAATTAGCGTCCAATGTCAAGTCACGGGACATGCGCTTCTGGGCCGTGACGACCAGCGCGTTGTAGTTCGAAAAGCCCGTGGGCGTGCTGCCGTAAAGCACTCCGGATTGCCGGCTGGAAATGAGCGAGGGACCGAAGACCCAACTGCTATCCAGATCCTGCCACAAATTGGTCACGGACTGGCTCAGGATATTGCCGGACTCATTGGCAGCCACAGCGGCAGTGCAACTGGCGTAGCCGGTGCAGTAACTGCTGCCCTTCAGGGCCGCTTCCAAAAAGGCCTGGGGCGCCGGGTTGCGGCCCTGGGAGAGCGCGAAAAAGAGATTGTCGTAGGCCTTTGCAAAGGTTTGTCCGTTGAGCTTCATCATCCAGGGCACGTCGTTGAGGTCCTCGCCGTTGAACAGGCGATCGGCAAAGACGCCCACATAACCGATTTCCAGGATGATGTTTCCTCGCAACATTCGTTGGATGGTGATGTCGACCTGGTTGGTGACCCCGGGCCTGAAACGATTGTCCAGGAACCACGAGTAGTCCAGACCGGGCGCATTGCAAGCGGGGCTGGCCGGCGGGCTATAGCACGGGATAACCGGCGACGGCAACGTCCTGGTGATTGCCGGCAGGGGGGCAACATCGCCATCGACACCGATGCGGAAGGCGTTGGCCGGCGTGACCCCGCCGGCGAAGGCACACGTTCCGGTGATGGTCGGATTCACGCAAGAAACCGGCTGCAGGAATCCGTCGCCGAGGACCGGCAACTGCACCAGGCTACCGCCAAGGTCCTTGGTGTAGAAACGGCCATAGCCGGCGCGAATGACCGAATTCCGGTGGCCGAAGATGCGGCCCCACCATCTGTCTCCGAAATCCGGATTCCAGGCGATAGAGACGCGCGGCGAAAGCTCACCCCAGAAGGGTTGGTACGGATACCGCGACCCGCCGCCGGCGGTGCCTACGGAGGAGAAACCCAGGATGGGATTGTAATTCTGTCCATTTTGAGCGGCGGCTAACTTGTTCGCCAGGTAACCTTGCGCCGTGACGATATTGTTGGAGGCATCCACCAAAACATCCTGCGCACCGTTCAATTCGTGCGGCGGCATTTGCACGGTCCAGTTGAGGCCATAATTGAACGTAAGATCGCGCCGGATACGCCAGACGTCGGTGAAGTACATGCCGTATGAGTTTATGTCCGCATAGGACCGGACGGGCGTGCCCAGGGGATTCAAGTTCAGGCGGGAGCCTGTGCGGGTGGCTACGATGTCGGCCGAAGAGACAATTCCAGCCAGCATGGCATAGTAACTCTCATAATATCCGACGGAATCGGAAGGCAAGCAGTTCGTGGTGAGGCTGCCGGAGCAAGGGGCCGGCAGGGTATTCGGCTTGAATTGTACACCTGCGCTCCCGACCAGGTACTTGAGCTGCGTCAGTCCGCCGACCAGGTTGTCGTAGCGGTTGAAGTGCAGCCACTGGTGGAAAATATCGCCGCCGAACTGAAACAGGTGGGTACCCTTCAACCAGTTCAGTGTGTCGCGGAAGTCATAATCGTGCCCATCCCACAAGCGGGGACGGGTTCCGGCGGCGTCCACATTCATGGGGACCAGGGCACTGCCGAAGCCCGCATCACCCGGCATATTCAGAGCAGCTGGAATACCCGGGAGCTGGGGCACCGAGGCGGCCAGCCGGTCCCACTGCCAATAGTTGCGGGTATAGTCGAGATGGAGATCGTTGTTGAGGATGGGACTAATGGTGGCGGTCAGACCGCCTACGAAATAGCGAGGTTGCAGCGGGAAGCTGGATTGAGAGGCCGGTACGCCCAGCTTGTCCCCCTTAACCAGGCCGCCGATATCGACCTGGTCAGTGGTCGGATTGTCGGCCGAGTAATAGCGGTAGCTGCTGAACAAGCGCCATTTGGGCCCGAAATCGTGGTCCACCCGAACCACGCCGAAGTCGTTTGACAACGGGAAACTCAAGCTGCCGATGAAGCACTGCGTATTGAGCCTGTCTCCGCAGCTATCATTCGTCGGCGCGGGCTCGTAGGTTTTCCAGAGGGTTTGAATCGCCGGACTCATACCGAGACCGCGCGGGTCGCACTGCAGGTTGCCATTGGCGCCACAGACGGCCATGTTCTTGAGGTGGTATTGCACCACATTGCCGGAGACGTCGCGAATCTGGAAAATGCCTTCCCTGAGCAGCTCCGACGGGACCACCGTCGAGATGGGGCCCGCGCGCGGATAACGCTCTCCCTCGTAGTTCGTATAGAAATAGGTCTTACCACCCAGAAATTCCGGCAGCAGCGGGCCGCCAATCGAAGCGCCAAAGCGGTTGTAGTGCGACTTAGGCTTGGTTATTGCCTCCCAGTTATTAGACCAGTCGTTGGAAGCCAGCACGTCCGACTGGAAGAAATCATAGGCGGAGCCGTGGAACTGGTTGACGCCGCGCTTGGTGGTGACCATTACCTGCCCGCCGGCGGAACTGGCGAAGTCGGCCGTCATATTGTTGGTATTGACGCGGAATTCCTCCACGCTTTCCGCGGGTGTGGGCAGAACCCCGGAGCGGCTGCCGACGTACGTCCCGCGGTCGCCGTCCATGTCGTCGGTGTTGTTGCCGCCATCTACCTGATAAGTATTCTGGTCGGAGGGGTTGCCGGCGATCTGGCCGCTGGTGATGTTGCCTTCGGCGCCGTGGAAGGTGGGGGCCGCGGTTGGCTGCAGAAACACCAGGCCGGCGACGTCCCGGTTAATAGTCGGCAG
>DATGGM010000257.1:0-10241 GCA_035308525.1 Bryobacteraceae bacterium | reverse complement strand
AGCCAATATCGGATACCGCGGCGCGTGGGCCGCCTTTGGCATCGAGTTCAACTTTCCGGTCTCGCACAACTGGGTTTCCATGTCGCCTGTGCCCTTCAGCTACGCCCGCTATCCCGATGGCAGCAGCGCCTATATCCGGGTAGGCAATATCGACCGTGTCTATGGCATGGAATGGACGGTCGAGCTGCATCTGAAATCCGGCAGCACGGTGCTCGAAGAGCGCGTGACGCTAAACAACCACAGCGACGTACGCCATCGCTACTACTGGTGGAACAATGCCGGTATTGAGGTCAAAGACGACTCGCAGATCTGCTACCCCATGCGCTACACCGCCGGTCACGGCTTCAGCGACATCGACACATGGCCCGTGGATTCCTCCGGCAAGGACCGGAGCATCATCCGCAACCAGACCGACGGCCCCGTTTCGCGCTTCGTCTATGGAAGCCGTGAGCCTTTCATGGGCGTCTGGCGGCCGGATACAAACGCGGGCACCGTGCATTATGCGGAATACGCGGAACTGCCCGCCAAGAAGATTTGGTCGTGGGGTGTGGATGCCGACGGGCTGGATTGGCGGCGCGTGCTCTCCGACAATAACAGCGCTTACGTGGAAGTGCAGGGCGGTCTCTACCGAAATCAGGAGACGTATGCCTTTCTGGAACCGCGGCAGACCATACACTTCACGGAATACTGGATGCCCGCCCGCGGCATCGGCGGCATCTCTCGCGCGAACCTGGCGGGGGTGCTGAACCTGGACCGGCGCGATGGGACGCTGGTGGCGGCGTTCAACGCCAACCGCAAGATGGCGGCGGCGGCGCGTATTTTGCAAGGGGAGCGCGTCATCGCCGGGGAAAAGATCAACCTGACGCCGGAACGCACCTGGACGCGTGAAGTCAAACCGGCCGGCAGCGCTCCCTATACCTTCGAATTGCGCGACAACGCCGGCAAGCTGCTGCTGCGCCATACCGAAGGCGTATACGACTGGACGCCAGCGTCTGAAGTCCATGTTGGACCGCAGCCGCACACCGTTGAAACCGATCCTCTGAAGCGCGGCACTGAACAGGAATTGCAGGGCGATCTGCTGGGCGCGTTGCGCACCTATACCTCGGCCGATCCGCCCCTGCGCATGCCAGCCGGACGCCTGTGCGCCAGCTTACAGCGATACGCCGAAGCCATCCGTTATCTGGAACCGGTGGCGGCCACCGACCCCGAGGCAACTTATTACCTGGGCCTGGCATATGACGGTGCGGGCGACCAGGCCAAGGCGCGCCAGGCATACGAATCGGCCGCGCGCACACCAGCCTGGCGAAAGGCTGCCAGTCTGAAGCTGGGCGAACTGCTGGCGCGCCTGGGCGAGCGCGAACTAGCGTTGAATGTGCTGGGCGCCGCCCAAGGCGATCTGCGCGCCGCGGGTGAACTGATCGAGTTGAGAAAGGCGATGGGCCTCCCGATAGTCTTAATAGACGGCGGCAACCCCCCGGCAATGCCCGTCCCGGACGCCGATCCGGAGCGCGTCCTGGATACCGCCGCCGAATACATGCAACTCGGTCTTTATAAGCTTGCGCTGGACCTGCTTTCGCGTGACTTTCCCGCAGTGCCCGCGGATCAGATGGAACCCGGCGCGGTCCTGCCGCAACAGCATCCGATGGTCGCGTATTATCGCGGCTACTGCCGCGCGAAGCTGGGTGAATCCGCCGTCGCGGATTATGCGGCCGCGAGCAAGCTAGCTCCACTGTATGTTTTTCCCAGCCGCGCACAGGATCTGGAGGTGTTGCGCGCGGCGTCCAGCGCCGATCCGGGCGATATGACCGCGCGCTACCTGCTGGGCACGCAATACTTCGCCCGTGGCCTCACCGACGAAGCCCTAACCGAATGGAACGCGGCGCGCCAGGCCAAAGCCCGGATTCCCGTTCTGCACGCGGACCTGGGCCGCGCGCTACTGCGTGTCAGGCACGATTCCATCGGCGCACTGCAGGCCTTCCGCGAAGGACTCAGCATCGATCCGCGCAACGTGAAACTGTACGAAGGCGTGGATGAATCCTTGAGCCTGATGGGGCGGCCCGCCCGTGAGATGGCCGTTTCGCTGGAGCAGTATCCGGACCTGGCACATATGCCCGCCGAACTGGTCTATGCGCTGGCGCTGGACCGCACGGAAGCCCAGGAATTCGACGGCGCCCTGGCGCTGTTTCGGGACCGCTTCTTCCCGCGCGAAGAGGGCGGCACCAACGTCCGGCAGGTGTGGGTGGAAGTAAACATGATGCGGGCGCTGGCGCAGGCAGCGGCCGGTCAGTGCGATGCGGCCGTGGCGGCTATCGAGCGAATGGGGAACGAAGTACCCGGTCTGGCGTTCACCAGGGACGGGTTGCAGCCGTTCGTGGGTGCGCCCCGCACGCAATATCTGTTCGGGCAGGTGGATGCGCGATGCGGTCATGAGGCACGCGCGACTGAGCGGTGGCGTCGTGTGGCGCCGGCGACCGGTACGGCGAACCTGGTATGGGCCTGGGGCGCCGCCCGAAAGCTCGATGGCTACGATAAGGCCGAATGGGTGAAGCGCTTTGAAGCAGCCCTGGCGCGGAGCGAAGACGGATCCCCCTATCTGGTCGGCGTGCTGGAAGCTTTGCTCGGTAAGCGGAACGCCGCGTGGGCGCACTTCCAGCAAGCCATCCTGCTGCCGGACCGTTCGATGTCGCATCATCTGAGCCGCATTGCCATGGCAGGCACGGGATTGCCCCAGTGAATGTGTGGCATACTGGGTTTTTCTTGGCAGATGCCACACCTTCCCCGCATCTTTCAGGCAACGAACTGTCACGGTACACGCTATTTGGGCGTCTTTGTACTGTTCTCAATGCCGGCCTTAGCCACCGTCCAGATTCAATCTCTAACACCCTCGCTCAACTCGCCCCAGGTGATCGGCACAACCATCCAGTGGACGGTAACCGCCACGGATACCAATACCGGTCCGCTCACGTTCCAATTCAGCGTGGCTCCGCCGGGCGGAAGCATGGCCATGGTCAAAGATTTCAACGTGGGCACTTACAGCTCAGGTATGTGGACCGCGCAGATATTTGCTTGGACGTCCACCGGTGTGGAAGGCGCTTATCAGATCCAGGTGGTGGCCAAGGACTTCGGGTCCAAGGAAACGAACACGTCCAGCATTGCCTTTCAGGTGAACCCCCTAGTGACCGGCGGCACGCCGGTAGTGGTGGCGACAGCCAACCCTCTGGTGGCTCTCTTCAGCGCGCCACCGTGCGCCTCGGGCAGCAAAATGCGCGTCAAGTTTGCAACGAGCCAACCGCCTGGCGGAACGCTGACATCCTGGTTGCCTTGTAACGGCTCCACGACGATGACTTTTGAGATCGCCGGAATGTACCCGAGCACGGGGTATAAGATGTTCAGCCAGACCGACACCGGCGGCGTCGTGGTGAACGGACCGGCGGTCAGCTTCAAGACGGGCGCCCTTCCGGCGAATGCCCCTATTCCTAAGTTCGTCACCAATGTGGCGGCGGATTCGAACACGGACACCAACGATCGCGTGATCCTAGCCGGTCTTACGATGCCCGGTCAGATCTTCAATTACCCGGAGGTGGCCACCGACCTATCCGGCAACATTATCTGGTACTACTACCCGCCATCGAATGTGGACCTTATCGCGCGCCCGCTTTCCAACGGCATTTTGATCATTGAAAGCGGCCCCGCCTGGAATGCGGCTTCCAACCAGTTCCAGCTATTGCGTCACATTGACTGGGCGGGCAACATCGTCAAGGAAACCAATACCGGCGCCATCCAGCAGCAACTACTGGCGCTGGGGGCGACGGATGCGCGACCGTGCGATGCGATTTCCCGTCCGGCTCCGGTGGGAGCTGGTTGTCTGGATGACTTCGATCACGACTTTATACGAACCCTGCCGAACGGTTACAGCGCGCTGCTGGCGGACACCGAAAAAATCTACCCGCCGGGAACGCAAGGCGATACCAGCGGCCTGCCCGTGGACATCATCGGAAACATGATCGTGGTGCTGGATCGCAATTGGCAAGTGAAGTGGTACTTTGACGCGTTTGAGCACGCTACCGGGGCGCCGCAATTGGACATCACCCGGTCGGCCGTGTTGCACGAAACTTGCGGAGTGAATCAACTGGGCTGTCCGCCGGCGTTTCTGCTGGGCAGCGGCATCGCCCCTCTGGCGTTCGATTGGCTGCATGGCAACAGCCTTTATTACTGGCCCGCTCCGCGGGATGGCAGCACGCAGGGAGATCTGATCTGGTCGTCGCGGCACCAGGATTGGGTGATGCGGGTGGATTACAAAGACGGGACGGGCACAGGCAATATCCTGTGGCGTATGGGTCTGGATGGCGATTTCCAGTTTAACAATATCAATAACGATCCATGGCCATGGTTTTCGCACCAGCACGAGGCAGATATTGAAAGCACCACGCGGTATCTCACCCTGTTCGACAATGGCAATACCCGTTTCGATCAGATAGGTGGTGACAGCCGCGGCATGGCGCTGAAGATCGACGAATCGAATATGGAGGTGACGCCGGCTTTAAGCGTGGACTTGGGAGTATACTCGTCGGCTGTGGGGAGCGCGCAGTTACTGGGCAACAGCAATTACTACTTCATGGCTGGATTCGTCGGCCAGACTACCGGCTATTCCATTGAGATTTTCCCCGCGGCGGGCACCACCACCGGCACCGAGGTATTCAATCTGAGCGGCACCGTATCCTACCGCGCCTGGCGCATGACCAGCCTTTACACGCCGCCGATCAGCTAAACTGCCTGGGAGGGATGACCCCCGTCGGCATTACAAAACGAAGCCAATCGGAACGGTCGCGCAGCAATCGCGCGACGGTGGTTTTGCCGGCGTGCTTCTCACTGCTCTACTTCGCGGATATCTGCCTGCGCGCCGCGGGAAAGTATTACTGGTTTGACGAGTTGGTCACCCTGTATGTCTGCCGTCTGCCGGATCTGCACGCGGTGTACCAGGCGACGCTATTGGGCGCCGACTATAATCCGCCCTTGTTTCATATCCTGACCCGGCTGGCCCAAGCCCCTTTCGGCGAGGGGCTGATCGCCACCCGGATGCCGTCCATCATGGGTGTGTGGCTCTTGTGCGTATGCATGTTCGCGGTGGTTGCGAAGCGGTCGGGACCGGCTGCCGGAAGCGTGGCGATGTTGTTGCCGCTGCTTACCAGCGCACGATTTTACGCGTACGAAGCGCGGGCCACCGGCATCGTGCTGGGTTTGGCCGGTCTGGCGGCTCTAGCCTGGCAGCGGCTGCCGGAATCGCGCTATCGGAAGGCGTGGCTGGGCGTGTTCGGCATCAGTCTGCTGGGGGCGTTCCTGACGCATTGTTATGCCGTCGCGCTGCTTTTTCCTTTTGGCTGCGCGGAGGCCTGCCGTGCTTGGCGGATGCGCCGGCTGGATCGCCCGCCGTGGGTGCTGATGGGATGCGCGGTATTGGTAGCCAGCGTGTTCTATGTGCCACTGTTGCACGCGTTCCGGCGGCATGTGGGCGCGGGGTTCTTTCCACCCGGGTTGGGATCGCCCGGCTGGTTCTACGGTACGCTGTTGGCGCCGGCGATGCTGGCGCTGGTGGCATGCCTCGCGGCGATGGCGGCGGATCGGGCGATAGCATCAGGAAGCGCCCGCCCGACAGTTCCGGTTGCCGATTTGGTGCTGGCGGTCGGCTTCCTGGCATTGCCAGTGGCCGGCTTGGCGATGGCTGTGGTCCTGCACGGCCCTTTCATCGCGCGGTACTGGTTCCCAGCCATTGTGGGTGTGTGCCTGGCGGCTGGTTATGCTTCCGCCGGCCGCGCCAAATGGATTACATCCGCGCTGGCCATCCTGCTGGCGCTGCTGGTGGCGGGCGATTTCGCGCGCCTGGTGCGCCATCGGATCTTGGGTGTCGGCGAGGCGCTGGTCGAACCAAACACACTCCTGGCGATGAACACCACGCCGGGCCAACCGCTGCATGCCTATCAGGGGCTGCTGGCGGATACACCCGGAGATGCGCCGATCGTGGTCACCGATGGCCTGGAGTACGCCTTCCTGGTGCATTATGCTCCGGCGCGGAACCGCTCCCGCCTGCTCTATTTCAGGACTCACCAGGATGACTTTGTGGGCGACCTGCTGGAAAGTCTCCACCAGTGCTGCCAAGTTAGCTACAACTTCGCTTACCCGCGCGATTTTGCGCGCGCCACTCCGCATTTCTATGTATACGGGAAGTCCCAGGACGCGTTTGCGGACCTGTTGAGCGCGCCCGCCGCTCAAACGCGCTTCGTTGCCCTTTTGGGAGATCGCGTGCTGGTGGAGACGATTCGCAGTGAGTAAGAAACCTGCCGGACTGCTGCTTGCCTTCACGGCGCTGGCGCTGTTTTTGAACATCTGCTACCGGGTGATGGCGACGCCCGCGTGGGGCTACAACGGATCGCGGCTCATGCCCTCGTTCGCGCTGGCGCGGGGGATCAACTATTATGTGCTGCCGCATCAAGGTCCACTCTATTGCAGCCTGTATGGCCCACTGATCGCGCTGGTGTATCTGCCGGCCACGCTGTTTTCGTCTCCGAACGCGGCCGTGTTGGCCGGTGCGGCAATTACCGTGCTGCTGTGCTTCTCCGTCGCGGCTTTCCTGCATTTCGCGGCACTGGGAAACCAACTCAGCCGGATTGATGTGCTGGCGTTCCTCACCGCCGGTTTCCTGATGTGTTATCTGGATCCGTTGCGTTATGCGTGCTTCAACATTCACGCCGATGGACCGGGTCTGGCGTGCGCCGGCGCAGCTTGCGGCGCCCTTTACTTCTCCTGGCAGGGAAGCCAGTTCGCGCTGCCTGCTTCGGCGTGTTTTGCGGTGCTGGCGGTTTTCTGCAAGCAAACTTTCCTGCCGGTTCCCTTGGCGCTGCTGGTGTACGTGCTGCTGAGTGAAGGCCGGGCAAAAGCCGCGCCATACCTGCTGTGGCTGGCTGTGGCGGGCGGCCTGGCCACCGCGGGCGCCATGTTCGCCATCGGCCCGCAGCGGTTCTATCATTGTCTGCTGTGGGTGCCTGCGCGTCATCCGTGGAATGATGCGTCGTTTATCTCGAGTGCGCTGCAGGCGATGCGCAGTTTCATTCGCCTGTCCCTGGTGGTGGTTAGTCTGCTGACCGCCGCCGGCGTATACTTCTTTAGTAAGGGCGGCTTTTCATTGATCGCCACGGCCGCACAGCGTTGCGCGCCACTGCTGCTGGCGGGCATCGCGATGCTGCCCTCCGCCATGGTCGGCCGCGCTAAAGTCGGGGGCGACATCAACAGTTTCAGCCTGGCGCTGTTCTTTCTCACCTGCGGGCTCACGGTGATGCTGGCCGACCTCGCCCGGACGCAGGAGCCAGCCTCCGCCAAGCTGGCTGTCGTGGTATTGGCCGCCGTCCTAACGCCGCTGGTGATCTCCGAGGCTCCCTTGATCCTGGCCCTGCCCGCGCAAGTCAGAGAGCTGCCGCAAAGCGGCCAAAACGTCGCCTTCAATTATCTGGAGCGGCATCCGGGCGCAGCCTACTTCCCGTGGTTCCCCCTGGCGCACCTCTACGCCGAACATCAGTTCCGGCACTATGCCTTTGGCATTGCCGACCGTTTGATGGCGAACGAGCCCGTGAGCATGGCGGATTTTCGCGCCTACATTCCAGACAATCCCAACGTCATTGCCTTTGCCGCCGATGGGACGCCCGACATCTTCGGGTACGATCTGATGAAATACCTGCCGGAGTATCGCTGCAAGATCAGCGACCCGGAACTGCCGGGCTGGCTGGTGTACGCGAGATCGGGTTGTACTGCGCTACCGGAAACGACTGCCGCACCACCGCGCGCGCTTCCGGAAGCCCCGGCAGATCTCCCGCGCCGACCGCCTGGATGAGCACGTTGCCGATGGCGGTTGCTTCGCTGGGTCCGGCCACCACGGTGCGCCCCGTGGCATCGGCCACCAACTGATTCAGCAGCCTGTTGCGCGAACCGCCGCCCACGATGTGGATCACATCAAACCGGCGGCCCACCAGCGATTCGAGACTCTCCAATACCTGGCGGTAGCGCTGCGCCAGGCTTTCCAGAATGGTACGCGTGAACTCGCCGGGCGTCTGGGGCGGAGTTTGTCCGCGGCTGCGGCAATGCTCAACGATTTTGCGCGGCATGTCGCCCGGTTCCAGGAACGCGTCGGGATCGATGATCGCGCAAGGCCTGGCGTCCCCTGCCAGCCTCACCAACTCGTCGTAGGTGTGGTCGGTCCCTTCGAGCGCCCACGTCCTGCGGCACTCCTGCAGCAGCCAGAGCCCCGCGATGTTCTTCAGGAACCGGATCTTGCCCCCTGCGCCGATTTCGTTGGTCAGGTTCTGCGCCAGCGCCTGCTCACTCATGATGGGCTCGTCCAGTTCCGCGCCCATGAGCGACCAGGTGCCCGAGCTGATATAGCACCAGTTGGATTCTTCGGCCGGCACGGCCGCCACGGCCGAAGCCGTGTCGTGGCATCCAGTGGCGTAGACCGGCACATGGCCGAGCCCCGCCGGCAGAGCCACAGACGGGAGTAGCGGGCCGAGCAGCGTTCCCGGCGGCACGATCTCGGGAAGAATATGCGCCGGTAAGCCGAGGCGGTCCAAAAGATCGATCGCCCAGGTCCGCTGGCGCGGATTGTAGAACTGCGAAGTGCTGGCGATGGTCAGCTCCGCGCGCGCCACGCCCGTGAGCCAATAGTTCAGCAGATCTGGAATGAACAGGAGCGTGCGCGCACGGTCGAGCGCGGGCGATTCGGCCAGCTTCAGCGCATAGAGCTGATAGAGCGAGTTGAGCTGCATGAACTGAATGCCGGTCTGCGCGAACACCTCGGCGCGCGGCACGATCTCGAAGACCTTCGACATGATGCCATTGGTACGCGCGTCTCGATAATGGCGCGGGTTCTCGGCCAGCGCGCCGTCGGCGCCGAGGAGCGCGAAGTCCACGCCCCAGGTGTCGATGCCGATGCCGTCGAGCGCCAGCTTCCGTTCCCTCCCGGCGATCGTCAGGCCGCGCTGAATCTCATGCCAGAGACGCAGCGTGTCCCAATAGAGGGCATCAAACACCCGCACGGGAGTGTTGGGGAAGCGGTGCAGTTCTTCGACCGCCAGGCGGCCGGCATCCAGCGTGCCGAGCATGGCGCGTCCGCTTTCCGCGCCCAGGTCGAAAGCCAGGTAGTGTGGCATCAGGAGCTATAATACGATGCAACGCACTCTCTGATCCGGAATTCCTGCAACATGAAACTGGATTCCAAATACGAGCAGGAGCACGGCGCGGTCTACCTCACCGGCATCCAGGCGCTGGTGCGCCTGCCCATGGACCAGATGCGCCGCGACCGGCGCGCGGGCCTCAGCACCGCGACCTTCATCTCGGGTTATGAGGGCTCACCGCTGGGCGGATACGACATGGCGCTGGCGCGCGTGAGACATCTGCTCGACCAACACCGCATCACCTTCGTCCCGGGAGTGAATGAGGACATCGCGGCAACGTCCATCTTCGGCAGCCAGATCCATCACGTGCTGGGGCAATCGCGGTATGACGGCGTGCTGGGCATCTGGTATGGGAAGGGGCCGGGTGTAGACCGGTCAGGCGACATCTTCCGGCACGCCAACATTGCCGGCACGGGAAGGAACTGCGCGGCGCTGGTGTTGGGCGGCGACGATCACGTTTCGAAGAGCTCCACCATCCCGCACCAGAGCGATCTGAGCTTCTACAACCTTGCCATGCCCGTTTTCTATCCGGGCAACACGCAGGAGACACTGGATTACGGGCTGCTGGCCATCGCGCTCTCACGTTTCAGCGGCGCTTGGGTGGCTATGAAAATGGTGACCAACGTATGCGACGCCGGCGGCACCGTCGATACGCACCCCGAGCGCCTGGCCATCCGCATTCCGGAAGGATACGAAAAGAAGATCGATGCGCGGCTGTTGATCCCCATGACCCTGATCCTGGAGCCGGAAGTGCTGTACCGGCGGCTGGATGCCGCGCGCGAATTCGGCCGTCTGAATCGCGTGAATTTTAGCTTCGGCGCGGTCGACGGCGCTTGGCTGGGGATCGCCAGCGCGGGCAAGGCTTATTACGACCTGATGCAGGCGCTGACGGATTTGGGGCTGCACACCGCCGACCTGGAGCGCCTGGGTGTGCGGGTCGCCAAGTTTGGCATGACCTATCCCCTGGAGCCGCGCTTCGTATCGGACTTCGCGCGCGGCTTGCGGACTATCCTGGTTGTCGAGGAG
>DATGGM010000256.1:0-1859 GCA_035308525.1 Bryobacteraceae bacterium | reverse complement strand
GGCAATTACCCGCCGGCCGGGCAGCCCCTTTATGCCGCTCCTGTGAACGCGGCCCCATACCCCCAGGCGGCGCAGCCCGCCGTGCCGCCGGCCCGCGAAGAGCAGAGCCGCGGGCGCGAAGACCATTATCTGCAGGTTCGCAATCCATGGACTCCCCCCGAAAACCGGGAGCCGGCGGCGCGCCCGGCGTGGTTGTCCGCCTCCGACCGCGTGGATGCACCCGTACAGCCCGTAGTTCCTCCCGCTCCTGAAGACACTCTGCAGGGCTCGCGCGATCGGCTGACATCGCGCTGGTTTGCTCTGAACGGACTCTTCAATGGAGGCGTTGCTCCTTCGGAATCGATTCCGGCCGCGGCAGCGCAGCGTGCTCCCGTCCTGGCGGTATTCTCGCTGGCCGGCGGCGTAGGCAAGACCAGTCTCGTAGCCACCCTGGGACGCGCGCTCTCGGCGCGCGGCGAGCGCGTGCTGCTGGTGGACACGGCCGCTTTCGGGCTTCTCCCGTTCTTCTTTGGTGCGCGCGATCAGAGACCCGGTGTACTGCGGACTTTTACGGCTCCAGGCACGAGCGGCGATGCCCCCATCCAGATGATCACCGTTAACCCCGAATCGCTGGGGCCGGAACCAGCGCCCCAGGACACCCTCACCCAGGAAGTAACGCGGCATGGGCGCAACGCCGGCCGCGTCATCGTCGATCTTGCCACGGCATCGGGAGCGACCACGCGCCGCGTGCTCCGCCTGGCGCCTGCGGTCCTGGTACCGGTGGTCCCGGACATGAGTTCGGTCGTAAGCGTAAGTTCTATAGATAAATTCTTTGAACATAATGAAAGCGCATCCGGCCAGCCCGTCCGGCCGTATTATGTCCTCAACCAATTCGACCCGTCGCTCCCGCTGCATCTCGACGTTCGTGAAGTGCTGCGTGAGCAGCTCGGTGATCGCCTGTTGCCGTTTGCGTTGCGGCGCTCGCCGGCTGTCAGCGAAGCTCTTGCGGAGGGCATGACGGTGGTCGACTATGCTCCCAATTCGCCGGCGGCCGAAGATTACGGCAACCTGGCGTCCTGGGTGAAAAGCCTCGCCGCGCCCGCGACCCACGGGTATCGCGGTGTGCGCTGGAGTGAGAAATGACCCCAACCGGCCTCTGGCTCGACATCGGAGCTGGAGAAAACGGATTCACGAAGGCCCTCCGCCTCCTGTTCATGGCGGCGGGCGTCGCAATCTTCAGTTTTCTTGCTGTTCTGCCTCTCACCTGGCCTCAGCAGGCCGTGTGCGGACTTCTCACCCTGTTGATCGCGCTGGCGGTCGCGCGCAGCTCCGACTCCTACCTCATCACGCTCACGCTGATGATCATGTCGCTGTTCTGCACGTTCCGCTACGGGTACTGGCGCCTTTCCACCACCGTCCAGTTCTTCCGCGACCCCGCCAACCACTGGGGCGCGCTGGATGCGTTCTTCATCATGTGCCTGATCGCGGCCGAGTCCTACGCCTTCTTCATCCTCTTTCTCGGCTATTTCCAGACCATCTGGCCGCTGCGCCGCGCCCCCGTGCCTTTGCCCGACGACGAAAACGACTGGCCGCATATCGACATCCTGATCCCCACCTACAACGAGCCCCTGGATGTGGTCCGCTACACCGCCCTGGGCGCCCTGAACATCGACTGGCCGGCCGACAAACTCCATGTCTACATCCTCGACGACGGCCGCCGCAAGGAATTCGAGAAGTTCGCGTTTGAGGCCGGCCTCGGCTACAAGATCCGCCACGACAACAAGCACGCCAAGGCCGGCAATATCAATACCGCGCTGAAGAGCATGACCTCGCCCTACGTGGCCATTTTTGACTGCGACCACGTGCCCACGCGCAGCTTC
>DATGGM010000255.1:0-15727 GCA_035308525.1 Bryobacteraceae bacterium | reverse complement strand
CACATCGCCGGGGAAGGGCTCGAACCCCGCTTTATAAGGATGCGTCTTGCTGGTGAGCGAGAGCGTCAGCAGCGTGCGGCCGTGAAAGGCGTCTTCAAAGCAGATCACGGCGGGGCGGCGCGTATAGGCGCGCGCGATCTTGATCGCGTTTTCCACCGCCTCGGCGCCGCTGTTCAGCAGTAGCGTCTTCTTGGGTGTCGGGCCGGGCGCCAGCGCGTTCAGCTTTTCGGCCAGCCGAACGTAACTCTCGTAGGGCGTCACCATGAAGCATGTATGCAGGAAGCGCTCGGCCTGCGCGTGCAGCGCCGCCACGATACCCGCCTGGCGATGGCCGGCGTTCTGGCAGCCGATGCCGCCGGCGAAATCGAGATAACGGTTGCCGTCCACATCTTCGATAACGGCCCCTTCGGCGCGCGCCACGAAGATCGGAGTCACCTGCGACACGCCGCGGGGAACGGCTTCGGTGCGGCGCGCGATCAGGGCTTGAGAGCGGGGTCCGGGAACAGGAGTTTTGAGCTGAATTGAGGGCATGGTGGCACCCGGTGATCTAAGCATGGTAGCACTGGCGGAGGAGCGTGCGAAGCGCGCCATCTGCTACCATATGCACGCTATGGATCGCCGGGATTTCCTGAAAACATCGGCCACCGCAGCCGTGCTGGCCGGACCCGCCGTCATCCGCGCGCGCGGCGCCAACGACAAGATCAACATCGGCTGGATCGGCGTCGGCACGCGCGGCAACGCCGGCATTGACTGGCTCAAAAAGGCCGCCCCCGAGACGGTCACCATCACCGCCATTTGCGACACCTTCCAGGGCTACCTGGCGCGCGGCAAGGATCGCGTGCAGACCATCTGGGGCAATACTCCCGCCACATACACCGACTTCCACGACCTGCTGGCCGACAAGTCCATTGATGCGGTCTTCATCATGACCCCGGAGCACCTGCATCATGATATGGCTATCGCCGCCCTGCGCGCGGGCAAGCACGTCTACCTGGAAAAACCCCTGGCTCACACCATCGAGGAAGGCTGGGACATCGTGCGCGAGTGGAAGAAGTCCGGCAAGATCGTGCAGGTGGGCACGCAGAATCGCAGTTCTTCGCTCTACAAGAAGGCCCGGGAATTGGTGCAGCAGGGCCTGATCGGCGACGTGCATTTCGTACGCGCCTTCTGGTATCGCAACTCCACCGATGACAATCCAGCCTGGCGCTACGTGATCCCGCCGGATGCCACCGAGCAGAATACCGACTGGCCGAAGTTTCTGGGACCCGCGCCCAAGCGCGCCTGGGACCCGCATCGCTATTATCAATGGCGTCTCTATTGGGATTACTCCGGCGGCATCTCCACCGACCTGCTGGTGCACCAGACCGATATCGTCAATTTCATGCTGGATCGCACCGTGCCGCTCTCGTGCATGGCTTCGGGCGGCATCTACCGCTGGACCGGCGCGGACGACGACCGCGATACTCCCGATACTTTCAGCGCCATATACGAGTATCCCGGCAAACTACAGATCAACTACTCGAGCTACTTCGGCAACGATAACTACGGCTATGGCGAGCAGCTATGCGGCAACGAAGGCACCCTCGAAGTGCTCAACCGCATGGACCTGTACTTCACCCCGCAACTGCTGAACGGTAAAGCCCCCGAGCGTGTGAAGGCGCGCCAGGCCATCCACCTCAACGGCCCTAAAGATTTCAACGAACGCGATGGCGCCATCAACCATTTCCGCAATTGGGTGGAAGCCATCCGCGGCCACGAGCAGGTGATCGCATCGCCGGAGGTCGGGCAGCAAGCCGCCATTTCCGGCCATATGGCTACGCTTTCCTTCAAGAACAACCGCAAGATCTTGTGGGACGAAAAAGCCGCCAAGTATCAGTTCGTCTGAACCCCATCAAGACGCCGTCCATTTTTTCAACCGGTCTGTGGAAAAGCTTGTGGAAAGTGTTCCCCGATTTGAGACAAGTTCAACGTTCGTAAAGACTTCGTAACAAAGTGCACATTCATACAGCACTGCATGTTACAAGCCTGTAAATCGCTGCGCAACAGCAGGTTAGACGCTGTTATACGAATGTTGCCCGTCCAGTAACGCCAAATATGCAGCCCAAAACGGAGCTTTTCGTAGTTTGGCTGCGCAGCCTGTGAGTAAGTCAAAGCATCTCGGGCTTAGGATGTCAAGCGGTTGGGCGAAATTGGACGCATCTCCCAGACGTCGAACGACAGCATTTTTGCGGTAATGGCCGTGGCATACAGTCCCAGACCGGTGCTGCGCGTACCGGCCGGGTAGATGCGCGCGGTGAGGCAGAACCGGTCGTTGACGAAGATCTCGACTACCGATCCATCCAGGAAAATGTGCAAACGCAGCGGCTCGCCGCGCCCTAGCAGGAAGGGCCCGGACTGCATCGTGTGGTCCGCACTCGCATCCGTGCTGGACTGGCTGCGGTCCACGCAAATCAGTCTGGCCTGGCGGTCGTAGTACACCAGCGTCTGTTCGCTTGAATCGGGTGCGGCTCGCAGCTTCAGGCCGGCCTGCACGGCATTGCCCGGATCGATCTCCGCGCGGATCTCCAGGCAGTCGCCCCCGGCGTCGGCGCCTAGGTGCTTGCCGCGCAGTGTCTCAACCTCAGCGGCAGGACGCATCTGCACCTGGGCGCCGTACAACTTCAACTCGCGCGGCAGGGACATAACGCCGCTCCAGCCGGCGGCGCGTTGCGCAGCCTCGCTGCGGCCCTCCGTCACCCACCCCCACAGGATGCGGCGATCGCCGGTGTTCGTCATGGTGCGGGCCGCGTAATAGCAACCGTGATCGATGCCGCCCATGGTCTCCGGATGCAGGACGCGGTCGGTGTAAATGCCCAGTTGATACTTCACCACGCGCTCGGTCGAGTAGATCAAGAGGTACTTTTGGTCTATGGAGAAGAAGTCAGGACATTCCCACATTTCGCCGCTATCTACGGGATCTTTGGCGCTGGCGCCGGCCTTCATTCTGCCGGTCACCAGCGGATGCAGGTAGCTCCAACGGCGCAGGTCCCTGGATTCGTACAGCAGCACGCCGCCGCCTTTCCCGCGAAAACCGGAGCCCACCGCCATCAGCCAGGTATCGCCTTCTTTCCACACCGCGGGATCGCGAAAACCGGCCACTTCCAGCCCGGACGGCGGCGCGGCCACTACTGGGTTGCCGGCGAACTTCTTCCAGGAGGTCAAGTCGCCGCTGCTGGTGGCGATGCACTGCGTTTCGGGATTCACCCCCGTGTAGATCGCTGCTACCGTATCATTGTCGATCACGGCGCAGCCGCTGAAGACCCCGTCCTTATCGGGACCGCCCGGCGTAGGGGCCATGGCCATGGGCAGGTGCTTCCAGCGCACCATATCGTCGCTTACCGCGTGTCCCCAATGCATGTCGCCCCAGAAAGCGCCGTTGGGGTTGTACTGGTAGAACATGTGATACTTGCCCTGCCAGTATATGGGGCCGTTCGGATCGTTCATCCAGTTGGCCGTGGGCAACAGATGATATTGCGGCCGGTGCGGATCGGCAGCCAATTTGGAGGCCGGCACGGCCGCGGCGAAAGGAGCCGCGCCCGCCAGCGCCAGGAAATCGCGTCGTCGCATAAATCACATGTTAACCCGCCTCCGGCGTGGGATCTTGCATTCGCTCCGCGGCGGTGGGGCGTATTAACCCTTGCATGCGAACATTGCTGGTTATTCTAATGCTGGCCGCGGGCGCGTCGGCCGCCGACGGCCCCCACATCCTGCGGGCCAAGAGCGGTTATTTCGCGCGTTAGGACGATAAGCCGGGAGGCCTCTGCTGGTTGTGATACCATCTAGTCAAAGGAACAATCATGATTGAAGATCTGCTCCAACCCAGGCACCTCCTTGTGATCCTGGCTATCGCCCTGCTGTTCTTCGGTCCGCAGAAGCTGCCGGAGCTCGGCAAGGGCCTGGCGCAAGGCATTCGCAGCTTTAAAGATTCACTGAAGAGCACTCCTGACGAGCCGACGCAGCCCGCACCGCCCAAAGACTAACGTCGCGGCGCATGACGCTTACCAGAAGAGAAACGCTCGCGCTGCTGGCGGGGGGCTTCGCCGCAGCCGCTGCTCCTTTTGACCCCACCCGCGAATCGCTGAAACATTACCGGATCCCCGAATGGTTCCGGGATGCCAAGTTCGGCATCTGGGCGCATTGGGGACCGCAATCGGCCGCCGAGGCCGGCGACTGGTATGCCCGTAACATGTACATGCAGGGCAGCGAGCAGTATAAGCATCACGTGGCTACTTACGGTCACCCCAGCAAGTTCGGCTTCAAGGACGTCATCCCTACCTGGAAAGGCGACCGGTTCGATCCGGATCACCTGGTCGGCTTGTACAAGAAGGCCGGCGCGAAGTACTTCGTCAGCATGGGTGTGCACCACGACAATTTCGACCTCTGGAACTCGAAGCACACGCGCTGGAACGCGGTGAACATGGGACCGCGCAAAGACGTTGTGGGCATGTTCCGCAAGGCCGCATTGCGCGAAGGGCTGAAGTTCGGCGTGAGCGAGCACTTGTGGATCACCTATAAATGGTTCGCGGTGAGCCATGGCGCGGACAAAACCGGCGCGCTGGCAGGGGTGGCCTACGACGGCGTGGACCCGGCCAACGCGGATCTTTACGGCGAGGCGGCCTGCGCGCCGTTCGGACAGCGCGAGTTGCAGTGGGGACCGGATGGCATCCCCGAATCCTGGCGAGCCCACTGGCTGCTGCGCATTACGGACCTGGTGGATCAATATCAGCCCGACTTGCTCTATACCGACGGCGCGCTGCCGTTCGAAGAGTACGGCCTGCGGCTGGTGTCGCATCATTACAACGAGAGCGCCCGCAGGCACGGCGGCAAGGTGGAGGCGGTCTACACCAGCAAGCGGCGTGAGGACTGCGATGCCGGCACTTGCGTGCTGGACGTGGAGCGCGGCATCGTGGACAAGATCTGGCCGAACCCCTGGCAGACCGACACATGCGTGGGCGAGTGGCACTATAAGCGCGGCGCACACTACAAATCGCCCAAGACGGTGATCGATATGCTGTGCGATATCGTGAGTCGCAACGGCAACCTGCTGCTGAATTTCCCGCTGCCGAATTCAGGAGAGCTGGACTCGGACGAGCGGCGCATCCTGGCGGAAATCACCGCCTGGATGGCGGTGAACAGCGAGGGCATTCACGGCACGCGTCCGTGGAAAGTGTTCGGCGAGGGTCCGGGCACGCAGTTGAAGCCGCAGGCCGCGTTCAATGAAGAAGCGCGCAAGGACCTGACCGCGGAAGACGTCCGGTTCACCATCAAGGGCGGTACGCTGTACGCCTTCGTGATGGGCTGGCCGAAAGGCGACGCCGTGGTGCGGTCGGTGACCGAGCGCGTGGCCGGCGTTGAGTTGCTCGGGCATGGCGGAGTGCGCTGGACGCAGGATGCCGCGGGACTAAGGATCCCGATGCCGCCGCTGCAGCCTTCGCCGCACGCGATAGCCCTCAAAATCAAATTTGCTTAGGGAGCCGGGAGGCAGGTGCGTGCCGGGCGGAATCCTAAAGGCTCCGCCCGGGCCGCGTCGAACAGATTTGACCCTATATTAGTAACTTCTTGGTCCCCTTCGCATCGGGGTTGTTTCAATATAACACGCTTCCGCGGGTCCTTCCCTACATCAGCTCGTTGATAAACTCCCGCACGGCTTCCGGCGCGACGCGCAGGTCGCGATGCGCCAGCGGTCCGCCCTGGTCGAGCACCGGCTCCAGTTCGTGCAGGGCAGGCTGCTCCGGGTTGTGAAAGAATTTGCCTGTGTAAATCTCCTCGCCCCAGATCTGAGAGCGCTCCATGGCCTGCAGCCAGTTGGTGGGATCGTAGCCCTTATCGTCCTCCAGCCGCTTGACGCGCTGCTTGAACCACGGATAGGTGTTGTCGTGGTTGTAGGTCACGCACGGGCTGAAGACGTCGATGAAGGAGAAACCCCTGTGTTGCAGCCCCTGCTTGATCAGATCCGTCAGGTGCTTCTGATCGCCGCTGAAAGCGCGCGCCACGAACGACCCTCCCGCCGCCAATGCCAGCGCAATGGGATTAATGGGGCCCTCCACGCTGCCGAACGGCGTGCTCTTGGTCTTCATGCCGATGCGGCTGGTGGGCGAGACCTGGCCCGTGGTCAGCCCGTATATCTGGTTGTCCATGGCCAGATACAGCAGGTCGACATTGCGCCGGATGGTGTGCATGAAATGGTTGCCGCCAATGCCGAAGCCGTCGCCATCGCCGCCCGTGACCACTACGGTCAGGTCGTGATTGGCCATTTTCATGCCGGTGGCCACCGCCAGTGCCCGGCCATGCAGCGTGTGCATGCCGTAGGTTTCGATGAAGCCCGGCAGGTTCGAGGAGCAGCCGATGCCGCTGATGGTCACCACGTTGTACGGCTGAATCTGCAACTCCACCAGCGCCTTCTGAAAGGCCGCCAGCACGCCGAAATCGCCGCAGCCGGGGCACCAGTCGGGATCGACTTTGCCTTTCAGGTCGGTCAGATTAACCGGTTTCAAAGCTTCAATTGTCGTCGCCATAATTCTCCCCTAGACCATGATTTCGTGCATCGGCACGGACAGCTTGGTGCTCCCGGCCAGTTGTTCCTTCACCGCTTCCACGATGTGATGCGGCATGAACGGCTCTCCGTCGTACTTGCGGATGTTCCCGTCCGGGACGTAGCTGGTTTCGCTGCGCAGATAGCGCGCGAACTGTCCGCTGAAGTTGTTCTCGACGATGATGGTATGGCGGCAGCCGCGCAGGATTTCGACGATGCGTTCGCCGTGCAGCGGCACCATCCAGCGGATCTGAAGCTGGTTGGCTGTAATGCCCTCTTCGTTCAGCATCTCCACGGCCTCCTGGATGACGCCCATGGTCGATCCCCAACCGATCAGCGTTACTTCGGCGGCCGGATCGCCTATCAGCTCCGGCGGCGGAACGGACGCTTCGATGCCGGCCACTTTGCGCTGCCGTTTTTCCATCATCTCGCGCCGCTTGACGGGATTAGTGAACTCGTCGCTGATAAGCACGCCATCTTCCATGTGCTCGTCGCTCGCCACCGTGTGCGTATGGTGCGGAACGCCGGGAATGGCGCGCGGCGAGACGCCGCTCTCGGTCAATAGATACCGCTTGTAGACACTGGCCCCATTTCCATTTGCGGATGTAATCAGCTCGCCGCGATCGATCGGAGTGTTAAAATCCAGGTCGCCCGGTTCCACGCTGGCAGTGCCTTCAGACAAGAGCAGATCGCCCAACACGATGCCGGGGCATTGGTACTTGTCCACCACGTTGAAGATTTCGGGGATCATCCGGAAGCAGTCCAGGATGTCGGTGGGGGTGCCGATGACCCGCGGGTAATCGCCGTGGCCGGCGCCCAGCATCTGCCACAGATCGCCCTGCTCGGTCTTGGTGGGGACTCCCGTGGAGGGCCCGGCGCGTTGCACATCGATCACCACTACCGGCGTCTCGATCATGGCGGCCAGTCCCAGACCCTCGGTCATCAGGGCGAAGCCGCCCCCGGAGGTGGCGCACATGGCGCGCACGCCGGCGTGGGCCGCGCCGATGGCCATGTTAATCACACCGATCTCGTCCTCTACCTGCCGCACCATGATGCCGGCCTTGCGCGCGTGCGAGGCCATCCAATGCAGCACGCCGGTGGATGGGCTCATGGGATAGGCGCAATAGAATTTCACCCCCGCCGCCGCGCCGCCCATGGCCAGCGCCATGTTGCCGGTGAGCACGGCCTTGGGGTTCTCGGTCATCGGCAAGGGACGCGGGAACGGAGCGAAGTGCTGCGTGGCGTAGTGGTAGGCATTGCGCGCCACACCCACGTTCTCGCTCACCACCGCATCGCCCTTCTTCCTGAACTGCTGCGCCAGCACTTCCTCCAGCGGTTGAAAACCGACTCCCATCATGCTGAGCGCCGCGGCCACGGCCAGGGTATTCTGTTCGACCTTGTTGCGGCTGTTGGTGCTCAGCTCCGAGACCGGCAGCGGACATAGCCGCACTCCCTCGTTAGCCGTTCCCGGTTTGATGGTCTCCCCGTTGTAGATCACGGCCGCGCCCGGACCCAGCAGGTGCAAGTGCCGGTCCATGGTGTCCTGATTCAGGGGAATCATCAGGTCGATGTGGTCGCCGAAACTCAGGATTTTGTCCGGGCCCGTGCGGATAGTCAGAAAAGTATGGCCGCCCCGGATGATGGATTGATACGCGTTATAGGCGAGCAGATGCAGACCGCGCCGGGCAAAGATCCGCGCAAAGATATTGCCCGGCGTTGCAACACCCTGCCCCGCGGCGCCTCCAATGGAAACCGCAAAGCTGTGCTTCATCCCAGTCCCTCCATGCCCCCGCATACGTAGCGGGTTATGATACCCGCGGCAGCCGGAGCTTATGAGGGGTAGCTGCCGCAACATTCCCAGACGATGAGGCTAATCTAGTCTATGCCCGGAGAGGGCCGTTGCGCAAGTTGCGGTGGAAGGCCTTCGCTAGGCGACGATGACCAGCTTGCCGACTCCGTCCAGGCGATGCTCCGCCTGGGCGAAGGCCTCGGCAATTCGCTCCAGCGGGCGCCTGTGGGTGATCAAGGCGGCAAAGCGCGGGAGCTGGGCGATCAGGGTTTCGCGCGCGGCTTCGACTTCGTGATTCGACCGGCGCACGGTGTACACAGTCAGTTCCTTGCGGCGCATGGGCGAGAATTCGAGCGGCACCTCGCGCTCCGCCGGAATCCCCGTGATCACCACCCGCCCGGCATTTCGGACGGCATGCAGGCAGTGGTTGACTGAGCCGCCTGCGGCCGCGCAGTCGATGGCCACGTCCACGCCGCGGCCGCCCGTATCGCGCAGGATCTCGCGCGAGGGATCGATGGCGGCGGGGTCCAGCACGGCATCCGCGCCGGCCCGGCGCGCCAGTTCGCGGCGCGCGGCTACCGGCTCCACCGCCCAGACTCTGCCGGCGCCGCCCAGCTTCAGACAAATCACCGTCATCAGCCCGATCGGCCCGGCTCCGAATACCACGGCGGTCTCCGCCTGGCGCAGCGCCACAAACTGCATGGAATGCAGCACCACGGCCAGCGGTTCGATAATGGTCGCCTCGGGTGCGCCCAGGGCCGGCGGGATGGCGATCAGATTGTGCGCGGGAATGTTGGCATAATCTCGAAAGAATCCGGGATCCTCGGGCATGCTCATGAAGCGGATGCTGGCGCACACGTTGTGATGGCCCGTCCGGCAGAATTCGCAGTGATAGCAATAAATGGCGGGCTCGAATGCCGCGCGGTCCCCGGCGCTCCAGCCGCTTACGCCCGCGCCTGATTTGATCACCACTCCGGCGGGCTCGTGACCCAGCACCATGGGATACTGGCAAGGCGTGTCGCCGATGGCGCCTTCGGCGTAGGAATGCAGGTCCGAGCCGCAGATCCCCACCGCGTCGATGCGGACTTGCACTTCCCCGGAGCCGGGATCCGCCAGGGCGGTCTCCAGCAGGCGGAACTGGCGCAATCCGGAGAGCTCGGCAATGCGGGTGTTCATGGTCTACGGACCATCTTCCTTGGGCGGACGTCGCAGGGTGAGCGCGGCGATGTGGTCGAGCACGGCGTGGAAATAAGCCATGTCTCGCTCCCTTTCGGGCATGTCGTCGCGCACCTCCGCGCCGATGCCCGGCAGATAGCGGAAGGGGAATCGCTGGGCTTGAATCCAGGGCAGGTATCCCCAGCCGGCGGCCCGATGAAAGAAAATGTCGCAACTTGCAAGATCGCCCGCCAGGTGCTCCGCGGTAGTAGCGCGCCCGTTGTCGTCTTCGGTCATTAACACGGGGCGCTCGACGTCTTTCAGCTCCGCCACGCGGCGGGCTTTCTCTTGCGCGCTGCGGCCGTCGCCGTGCACCAGCAGCACATCCACCTGGCCCTGCAACGATGCCGGATAGCGCATGCGGCCATCGCTCGAAACGCCGATCGGCAGGACGTAGCCGGCGTGGCTGAAGCGCTCGCGCACATCGTCTATGAGTGGAATGATGTTCTGCGGTATGTAGCCCTTGAAGTCCCATTGCGGGCCGGGAAGATCGTACTCGTTGGCCACATCGATGATCACGTTGCGGAAGTCGTGCGCGATCAGCCAGTCCGTGATGTTAACGGCGGCATTGTGGATGGCCGCTGTGGATTGGAACTGCTCGTCCTGGCCGTGGAAGAAGTACATGAGGTTGACGAACATGCCGCGCTGATCCGCGGCCCGCAGCAAGCGCTCCAGTCGCGCCAGCCAGTCCGCCTTCAGCGAACCGTCCGGCCGGAACGTGCTGACGTACATGCCGCGCGCGGGGCCGAGCCGGTAGGCATTTTCCCGATCGATGCCGTTAATTGTCTTGTCGTAGCCGGGGGTGGCGCCCTGCAGGCTCACATTGATCATCAGAACGCCGTGGCCCTTGTAGAAATCCAGCGCCTGGATCACGGCATCGGTATTGAACTCGGGATTGAACGGCCGCTCCTTCAGCCACTCGTCGAGGAACAGGGCGTTGGCCAGGCGGACGTTCATCAGTTTGCCCTGGGCTTCGTGCCGGCAGCCGGGGCCGCTGTACGTCTTCTGCCAGTTGTCGCCGGGCGCGCTGCGCACGTAGAACGCGCGCGGATCGTAGTGCCGGCCGAGCATAGCTCCGGTGCTGATTTCCCCCGCGCACAACGTCGTGGCGGCCAGGGGCAGGAGTAGTAGCCGGTTCACGAGCACATTATCTCATTGGGTGCGGGGGCGAGCTGGTGTTGGCGAAGGCGCAACTACGGAAGCTCTTCGGGATGAAATACCAGGTCGCGATCCAGGACCATCTCCAGGTGCGTGCCGGCGGGCAGCACTACATTCTGGTTGCGGGAAAGTAGCACCCCGGCCAACGCGCCGCCCACGCCGCCCACGGCGGCGCCGCCCAAGCCTCGAGTGATGGCGCCCACGGCCGCGCCCGCGCCGGCCCCCTCAATCACGGTGCGGCCGTCCGGGCCCTTGGTGTGACCATCGACCTTGCCCTCTTCTCCCGGCGGCCGGGCGCGAAAATCCCGCGATACGCCGTTGGGCAGAATGAGCTGATCGAACCGAATGTAAAGCTCGCCCTTGCCGACCACTTTGCCGGCGGCCTTGGTGTGGGTGATGGTACCTTCGACATCGCTGCCGCGCGGGATGACGACCCGGCCACCGGCGGCCACCGGGCTCGCCGTGCGCAGGTAGACCCGATCACCGTCCCTGGCGTGCTTGGTGTTCACTTCAGCAGTGAGCGAAAGCAGGACACGCGTTCCGGTAGGGATGGTGACGTCAGGAGGCGCGCCGGCCGCCGGCCTGGTGGCCAGCACCGGCTCCGATGCGGAGTCAGGGTGTTCGGCTTGCCGCCAACCGGTGGTCTTTGAAGGCTCACTTGCCGCTGGCGCATCAACTGGCGGACGGGCAGCCGCCATCGCGGCTCCTTCACGCCGGAAAACCAACTTACCTTCCCATTCGCCGCCGGAGTTAACAACTTGACGCGTGATAGTCAGTGTGTTGTGACTGCGGGAAATTTCCCAGCGGTCCATCACGGTGTAGTGCCGCGGTCCGGTTACCTGGGTATTGACAAGCAGGGCCGAGCCTTCCCACTTGGTTACCGAGCTTCGGTTTTCGTCGCCGATCTGTTTGCGCGTCTCACTGCCATCCAACGCATACGACCATTGCGCCGTCCCATCGGAACAGAGGATGCCGCCGCCACCCTGTGTAACGTTGAGATTGGTTTCCACTTTTCCGAGGGAGGCAAGGTCACTGGCGTCCGCGTCCAGCACCCACTTACCCGTCAAGTCGTGGTCAGAATCACTCGCGCGAAGCGGCGTATAGCTCGTAAACAGCGCGATGAGCAAAACAACCAGAAAAAGGCGCCCACGCATAGTCCGAGGTTAGCACAGAATGAGATCTTTCGATGATCGTGAATAGACCGCGTGGCGTTATGATAAATAGGAAAGCCTTCCCGCACTATGCCCTCAAAAACCGATCCGGAACTGGGTATTAATACCTGGCTCGAAGATGAGCTATATCAGCAGTATCTGAATGACCGCACGGCCGTGGACGAAAGCTGGAAGCACGTCTTCGAAGACCCGCCCCGCGGCGCGGCGGAACCGCCGCCTCCCGCAGCAGCCGCACCGCGGCCGCCTGCCTCCGGCCTTCAGCCTCTGCGCGGTATCGCCGCCAAGATCGCCGAGAACATGAATGCCAGCGTGGCCATTCCGCTGGCTACTTCGCAGCGCGTCATCCCCGTCAAGGTGATGGATGAGAACCGGCGCATCATCAATCAGCACCGCACGCTGGTCGGCAAGAGCAAAGTTTCTTACACGCACATGATCGGTTGGGCAATTCTCAAGGCTTTGGAAGACTTTCCTGGCCTGAACCATGCGTACGGCGAGGTGGACGGGCAACCCGCGCGCGTAGTGCATCCGCAGATCAACCTGGGCATAGCGGTGGACGTCCCAGCCAAAGACGGCAACCGCAACCTGCTGGTCCCCAACATCAAGGACGCCGGCAAGATCGACTTCGCGCAGTACGTCACCACCTTCGACGATCTGGTGGACCGTGCACGCAAGGGCAAGCTGTCCCCCGCGGATTTCCAGGGGACGACCATCTCACTCACCAATCCGGGCACGGTCGGCACCATGAGCTCCAGCCCGCGCCTGATGAGCGGCCAGGGAGCCATCATCGCCGCCGGCGCCATCGACTATCCCGCGGAATATCAAGGCGCCGCGCCGGAGACGCGCTCCATGCTGGGCATCAGCAAGGTGATGTCGCTTTCCTGCACCTACGATCACCGCATCATTCAGGGCGCGGAATCCGGCATGTTTCTGGGAAAAGTGCAGGCCCTGCTGGACGGCGGCGATGGATTCTACGAAGAGATCTTTGCCCATCTGAAGATGCCGCATCAGCCCGTGCGCTGGGAGCCGGATCGCAACGTCCTGCTGCCCGGCGCCGGCGGACGCACGGCCGAGATCGCCAAGGAAGCCGGTGTGCTTCAGCTGATCAACGCTTATCGCGTGCGTGGCCATCTGATCGCCGACCTCGATCCGCTGGGCGGCGAGCCCAGCAACCATCCCGAGCTCGATCCGGTGACTTACGGCCTCACCATCTGGGATTTCGACCGGGAATTCCTGACCGGCAGCCTTGGTGAAGCCATCGGAGAGCATGCCAGGCACGGCCCGCAACCCGTCGCTACACTGCGCGAGATCCTGGAGACGCTGCGCCAGACCTACTGCGGAAAAATCGGATGCGAGTACATGAACATCCAGCATCCCGAGCAGAAGCAATGGCTGCAACACCGCATGGAGCCGCAGTCGAACAACTGGCCGCTCGACCGGGAGACCCGATTGCGCATCCTGCAACACCTGCTGCAGGCTGAAGAGTTCGAGCATTTCCTGCACGCCCGCTTTGTCGGCCAGAAGCGTTTCGCCCTGGAAGGCGCGGAGACCGCCATCCCCATCCTGAACGAGTTGCTGGAACGGGCCGCCGGAAGAGGCGTGCACGAAATGGTAATGGGCATGGCGCACCGCGGCCGTTTGACGGTGCTCACTACCGTGGTCGGCAAGCCGGTGGCCGAGATCTTCGCGCAGTTCGAAGGCGAGCTCGATCCGGCCAGCACGCAAGGCTCCGGCGACGTGAAGTATCATCTGGGCGCGCGCGGCGTGTACCGCTCCACGGCGGGGCGCGAAGTGCTGGTATCCGTTTCGCCCAACCCCAGCCACCTGGAGGCCGTCGACCCGGTGGTGGAGGGCATCGTGCGCCCCAAGCAGGACCGCCTGGGAGACACTCAGCGCGAGCGCGTGATTCCGCTGCTCATCCACGGCGACGCGGCGTTTGCCGGACAGGGCGTAGTGGCCGAAACCTTGAACCTTTCGCAGCTTGATGGCTACTGTACGGGGGGCACCGTGCACCTGATCATCAACAACCAGATCGGTTTCACCACGCTGCCCGACGAGGCCCGCTCCACGCCGTATTCGACCGATGTTGCTCGCGGCGTGCAGGCGCCCATCTTCCACGTCAATGGGGACGACCCCGAAGCGGCCATCCGGGTGGCGCAGATCGCCTTCGATTACCGCCAGCAGTTCAAGAAGGACGTCGTCATCGACATGTTCTGCTACCGGCGTCACGGTCATAACGAAGCCGACGACCCCAGCTACACGCAGCCCATCCTCTACCGCAAGATCAAGGAGCATCCATCGGTGGGCACGCTGTATGGTGAGCGGCTGGTGCGCGAAGGCCTGCTCACCGCCGAGCAGGTGGCGGGGATCCGCAAGAGCCTGGCGCAGGGTCTGTCCGCCGCTTACGACGCAGCCGCCAAGTCCACCGACCGTTTCGAAGGGCAGGAACTGGCCGCCATGCCCAGCGGGGAGATCGCCGCATTCTGCCCGCGCACGGCTGTCAACAAGGCCACCGTCAATCGCGTGATCCGCGCGCTGACGCAGTTCCCGGAGAATTTCCATCTGCATCCCAAGCTGCGCAATTTCATCGAGCGTCGCCGCGAAGTGATCGATAAGGGCGGACCCATCGATTGGGCGTTCGCCGAAGCACTGGCGTTCGGCACGCTGGCGCTGGAAGGAACTCCCGTGCGGCTCAGCGGTCAGGATTCCGGCCGCGGCACGTTCAGCCAGCGGCATCTGGCTTTCTGGGATTCGGAGACCGCTCAAAAATATATCCCGCTGCAGCACGTCTCACCGGACCAGGCGCGCTTTGACGTGTACGACAGCTCGCTCAGCGAATACGCCGTGCTGGGCTTCGAGTTCGGCTACAGCGTGGCCGATCCCCTGACGCTGGTGCTGTGGGAAGCGCAGTTCGGCGATTTCGTCAATGGCGCGCAGATCATGATCGACCAGTTCATTACGAGCGCGGAATCCAAGTGGGGACAGCCCAGCGGCCTGGTGCTGCTGCTGCCGCACGGTTTTGAAGGGCAGGGGCCGGAGCACTCCAGCGCCCGTATCGAGCGCTTCCTGGTGCTGTGCGCCGGCAATAACATGCAGATCGTGAATTGCACCACGCCCGCGCAATACTTCCACGTGCTGCGCCGCCAGATGTACGGCGGCGCGGACCGCCGCGGCATGCGCAAGCCGCTGGTGGTGTTCACGCCGAAGAGCGTGCTACGGCATCCCAAGGCGGTTTCCACGAGCGCCGAGCTGACCAGCGGCGGCTTCCGTGAAGTGCTGGCGGATACCATCGCCATCGATCCGGACCAGGTGACCCGCGTCATCTTCTGCTCCGGCAAGATCTACTACGATCTGTTGGCGGCCAGGGAGGCGCGCCAGGCCCATCACGTGGCGCTGGTGCGCATCGAGCAGTTGTATCCGTTCGCGGAGGCGGATGTGAACGACACGCTGCTGCGCTATCCGCTCACCGCGGAAGTGGTGTGGGCGCAGGAGGAGCCGCGCAACATGGGCGGGCGGCGGTTTATCGAGGAGCAGCTTCAGCCGCTGCTGACGCCGACCGGGCGCGAATTGCGCTATGTCGGCCGCCCGGAAAGCGCCAGCCCGGCCACCGGGTCGGGGCGGCGGCACCAGGAGGAGCAGGGGGCCATCGTGGACGAGGCCATGTCGGAACGGCCGCTGATCGAATCGAGGCGCATGCGGGTGGTATCGCGGCGTTGACGCCTAGTCTTTTACTTACGATGCCCACTTGAATCCGACGGCGCCGCACACGGGCGCGGATGAGGTGAAAAGACGCCGCCATGGGCGGATGCGTCGCAGCGGCGGTAT
>DATGGM010000254.1:0-2790 GCA_035308525.1 Bryobacteraceae bacterium | reverse complement strand
AATCGGACGGTGAAACTGGACCCTGGGACGCCGAAGGCTGCCAGGATCAGGAGCAGCGCCGTCACCAGCCGGCTTGTGGATGGCGTACGCACCTTGGGGTTACTACAATCCTAACACTCGACTCTCTTGTCGAGCCTTGTGGTGGTACCGGCACAAGCGCCGAGACGAGTCTCTGACCTCCTGAGGTCCACGCCGAGGTGGCGGGCTATCAGGGGAACGGGCTTGAGCCACTTTCGGCTTGCGTTCGGCGCTCCAGATGAGCCAGACTGAGCTAGCCATGCCGCAATTGCAACTGCCTGTTTTTCCGTCGGGATCGAAGAACATCACCGAGGGTATCGCCGTAGAGTGCCGGGACAAGCAGGTAGTATATTTCTGTGGCTTGCTGCCCGTATTTCAGCATGCGGAAGGCGATCTGCAGACCTTCCGGCTGATCACCAGTCAACTGATCGACATGGGTGCGGTTCGACAGGTAGACATCGTGGATGCCTTTGGAGTTCCGCTCCCCACCGTAAAACGGTATCTGAAACTCTTAAGAGAATTTGGACCAAAAGTATTTTTTAAGGAACCGGAGCGGAGATCGGCGTCGGTGTTGACAAGCGAAGTGCGGCAAATCGTCGAGCGGTTGATCGCGGAAGGCAGAAGTGTGCCGGAGGTGGCAGAGGCCAGCGGCGTGAAGGCCAATACGCTGCATAAGGCGATTCGCGCTGGACGTTTGCCCAGCACCCAAAAAAAGTCTCCACCCCCAATCCAACCCCCATCCCTACCCAAAGCGAACGCAGCGAAATCGACAGCACAGCCGTCATGGGGTATGCGGCCACGCGCGTCGAGGAGCGCGTAGCGGCCTCCCTGGGATTATTGTCATCGGCGGCGATCGAGTTCTGTGCGGGGCAAGACATAGCTGGGGGCGGAGTGCTGTTAGCAGTGCCAGCGCTCCTGGCGATGGGTCTACTGGCGCACAATGATTTGTATACACTGCCGCCGGGCTATTACGGTTTAACGAGCATCTTCCTGCTGCTGGCGTTGATGGCCCTGGCGCGCATTCCGTCCCTGGAGCAGTTGCGCTATCAAGCGCCGGGCGAGTGGGGGCAGTTGTTGGGCCTGGATCGCATTCCGGAAGTGCGGACGCTGCGCGAGAAGTTACAGATTTTATGCCGCGAAGCGGGCCGCGCGGCACTCTGGAACACCGCGTTGGCAAAACAGTGGATCACTGCGGAACAGGCCGCCGCGCCGGTCTTTTATGCTGATGGCCACGTGCGCGTCTATCACGGCAAATTGACGGCCCTGCCCAAACATTACGTGGCCCGGCAGCGGCTGTATCAACGCGCGACGGTGGACTACTGGATCAACGCCATGGATGGTCAACCGTTCTGCTATATGAACCAACCCGTGGACCATGGCCTGGTGGCTGCGCTGCGCGAAGATCTGGCGCCGTGGCTGGAAGCCAACCTGATGGTGAGTGCGGAACACCAGCAGCGGATGGCCGCTGACCCGCAGGTGCCGCGATTCACGCTGATCTTCGACCGGGAGGGGTACAGTCCGGATTTATTCGAAGAGTTGTGGGAGCGACGGATCGCGGTGATCACCTACCATCGCTATCCGCAGGACGCCTGGCCGGAAGGGGAGTTTCGCGAGGAAACCGTGGAGTTGGCGCGAGGAGTGGAGGTGCAGTTGAAACTGGCCGAGCGGGAGATCCTGCTGAGCCGGAAGAAACTACCGGTACGGGAGGTGCGCAGGTTGGCCGAGGGGGGACGGCAGATCTCGATGGTGAGTACGCACCCTGAGGGAGAGGGGCGGCGGTTGGCGGCCTTGCTGTTCGCCAGATGGTCGCAGGAAAACTATTTTCGATACATGCGGCAACACTTTGGTTTGGATGCACTTGTGGAGTACGGAACGGAGGCGATGCCTGATACTGTTTTTACGGTAAACCCAGCTTGGCGGGAGCTCAACGCCAAGGTACGGCAGAAGCTGGCGCAGTGGCGGCGGCTCAAAGCCGTGCTGGGGGCGGCCAGCCTGGAACAGGAACTTTCCGAGTCTGCCGTCCTGCAGTACCAGATGCAACAGGGGCAACTGCAAGAGCAGAGCGAAAATCTGCAGAAGGAGTTAGAAGCGCTCAAGCAGCAGCGTAAGGCGGCACCGCATCACGTGCTGGTGAAAGACTTGCCGAACGAGCATGCCTTCGCTCGGCTGCGCAGCGAGAGGAAACAGTTCCTGGACACCATCAAGATGATCAGCTACCGAGCCGAGACCAGCATGGTTTCGATTGTGCGTGAAAAGCTGGCGCGCACCGATGATGGCCGCGCCTTGCTGCAGCAGATCTTCACGACCCCAGCAGACCTCATCCCGGATCTGCCGCAACAGACACTGACGGTGAAGCTGCACCATCTCACGCAGCGCGCCCACGACGATGTGATCCGCCACTTGTGCGAAGAGCTGAACGCGACCGAAACGCTATTTCCGGGCACCGGGCTCAAGCTAATATATAAACTTGGCTCGGCTTAATTCCATGGGATCAGGAGGTCAGAGTCTCGGCGCGGCAGACACAAGTGTCCGCGCCACCAATACCTACCTGGTCAGTTCCGTGGTGCTCGGCGCCCTACTGCCGGCGTACCCGCTCAGCCGGATCACCGACGCCGCCGCCATCATGCGCACGGCCGTGTGCTGATCGTTCATCGCAGTCTGCAACTTGGGAATGCTCTGCTCATTTCCGCAGCGTCCCAACCCCCGGGCCGCGGCCGCGCGCACTTCCTCATCATTGTCCGCGAGAGCCCATTCGAGCAGGGGTCGCGCGTA
>DATGGM010000253.1:0-10042 GCA_035308525.1 Bryobacteraceae bacterium | reverse complement strand
CCACTCTAATCGTTTCCGTTTACCTGGTCTCAACCTTCACCATGTCGAAGATGGCGGTCTGGTTCGCGGGGCCGCTACGCTTCCTGGAGGCGCTGGCGGACGCCTGGCGGGCGTGGCGCGTGGAGCGCCGGCAACGCAAAGAAGAAAAAGAACGGCTGCGCGCCGAACGGAGAAGGGAAGAGCGGCGGGCGCAAAGGGAGTCGCAGCGGGCGGCACGCGTGGTCCAGCAGGGCGATGTTCGCATCGAGTCTTCCTCTCCTCCTTTCGATGTGGTGGAGGAGGGGCCCGCCGCATCCGAAGATATTCCCATCTGTCCGTTGGAGGAGGTTCCCGTGCAAAGCGCCGCGCCGGAACCGATCGAGCCTCCCGTGCTGCGCCCCCCGCTGGCACACGGCTCCCTCCCGCTGGTTACGCCCTACCGGCTGCCTTCAACCGATCTGCTCAACGAGGGACAGGGCCGCAGCGTGTACGACGAGCAGGAACTGAAGGACATCGCCGTCCGCATCAAATCGAAGTTCGAGGAGTTCAACGTGCTGGGCTCGGTGGTGCAGATCAATCCCGGCCCGGTTGTGACGACTTTCGAGTTCAAGCCGGAAGCCGGCATCAAGTACAGCCGCATCACCACCTTGACCGAAGACCTTTGCCTGGGGTTGCAGGCGGAGTCCATCCTGATCGAGCGCATCCCCGGCAAGCCTACGGTGGGAATCGAAGTTCCCAACACACGGCGCGAGGTGATTGCGCTGCGCCAGATCCTGGAGTCCGAGGAATTCGCGCAGGCACAGTCGCGGCTGACCATTTCGATGGGCAAGGACATCAACGGGCGCATCAAGGTGGCGCCGCTCGAATCCATGCCGCACTTGTTGATTGCCGGGTCGACCGGCTCAGGCAAGAGCGTCATGATCAACTCCATGGTGATGTCGATCATCTACAAGTCGACTCCGGATGAAGTACGCATGATCATGGTGGATCCCAAGCGCGTGGAGTTGGGCATCTACGAAGGCATTCCGCACTTGCTGACTCCGGTAATCACGGACCCCAGAAAGGCCACTTACGCCCTGAAGAATGCGGTGCTGGAGATGGACCGCCGCTTGCGCCTGTTGGCGGAATTCGGCGTGCGCAACATCGACCAGTTCAACAAGAAGATCCGCAAGATGCAGGAGGAACCGCGCAGCCTGTTCGAGGATGAAGAGACCACTGCGGAAGATCTGCGCCCGCTGCCTTATATCCTGATTCTGATCGACGAGTTAGCCGATCTGATGATGCTGGAAGGGCGCAACGTGGAAGAGTCGGTCACGCGCCTGGCGCAAATGGCGCGCGCGGTGGGCATGCACCTGGTGCTGGCCACGCAGCGGCCCAGCGTGGACGTGATCACCGGACTGATCAAGGCGAATTTCCCGTCGCGCATCAGCTTCCGCGTGGCCACGCGGGTGGACTCCCGCACGGTATTGGACGGCATGGGCGCCGAGCACCTGTTGGGCAAGGGCGATATGCTGTTCCTGCCGCCGGGGTCATCGCGGCTGATCCGCGTGCACGGAGCGTTCGTGACGGAGACCGAAATCAACCGGGTGGTGGACTTCTGGAAAGCGCAGGCGCGGCCCGAATACGACGAGTCGTTCCTGGATGCGCCGCCGTCGGAAGATGAGGCGGGCGACGCGGATGACGCAGGCATGGGCGCGCAGGACCCCATGTACGATGAGGCATTGCGCATCGTACTGGAGATGGGCAAGGCGTCAACGTCTACGCTGCAGCGAAGGCTGCGCTTGGGTTACGGGCGCGCGGCGCGGATTCTGGACATGATGCAGCGCGACGGGATCATCGGTCCGCCGGATGGCAGCAAGCCGCGCGAAGTGCTGAAGAGGCCGGATTGGCTACGCGAGGTGGAGGGATCGCTGCGATAGCTTTGTCACGGGGATGCAGGCGCAGTTGGCCCCTCCATGGCAGTCTTTCAACCTCTTGAAGGCGAGCTAGGGCAATTTTCAGTAGAGGAGAATGGCTGGGTACGTGCTTGGATGAGAGAGCAGCGTCTAAGAACTCACTGCCTATGGCTTCCTTCCCCTGCCTCAAGAGTTTGTGTTTGAGCTAGTGAAGTGGCCAGTGCACCACCGGCCAACCCGTCTCTCGCTCGATCTCCAGCAGACGGTTGTACTTCGCCAGCCGTTCCGATTGCGTGATGGAGCCGGGCTTGAACTGATCGGCGCGCCACCCCACGGCCAGGTCGGCAGCCCAGTTGTCTTCCGTTTCGCCGCTGCGCACGCTTAAAGTCACATTCCAGCCGGCCTCCCGGGCGAGGCGGCAGGCTTCCGCGGCTTCGGTCAGCGTGCCGATCTGGTTGGGCTTGAGCAGCAGGGCGTTGCAGGCTTGTGTTTCGATGGCGCGGCGGATCCGGCCGGGATTGGTGCAGAGCAGATCGTCGCCCACGACGAGCGCGCGCGGCTCCAGTGCGCGCCGTAGCCGGGGCCAGCCTTCCCACTCTTCTTGGGAGAGGCCGTCTTCCACGCTGACAATCGGATAACGATCCACCCAACGGACCAGGCGGCCGATCATGCCCGCCGGATCGAGCAATACGCCGTCGAGGTAATAATGCCCCGCGGAGTAGAACTGGCTGGATGCCACATCGATCGCCAGCGCCACATCCTCACCCGGACGGTAACCAGCTGTCTTAATTGCCACCATGGCAGTCTCGATCAGCTCCTCCGTACTGTTGCAGGGTGGCGCCAAGCCGCCTTCATCGGCGGTGAGCAGACGCATGCCGTAGCGTTTCAGAATAAGAGCGGCGGCCTCCTGGTAGACGTCATAAGTCATCGCCAGCGCCTGGTCAATGGTTGTGGCGCTGGCTGGAACGACCAAGACATCCTGGATGGCGACCTGCCGGCCGGCGTGCAAGCCGCCGCTGAACAGGTTGATGGTGGGGCGCGGAAGCATGTCCGGCGCGGGCCCCAGCATCTCCCCGAAATGCCGATAAAGGGGCAGCCCTCGTTGTTGAGCGCAGGTGCGCGCGAAGGCCACGGAGACGGCCAGAATCGCGTTGGCGCCGAGCCGGGATTTGTCCGGCGTGCCGTCCAGGCCGATTAAGGCACGGTCCAGTTCGGACTGATCCGCGAAACTCCTTCCGGCAAGTGCGCCATGGATCTCGCCGTTCACATGCGCCACAGCCTTCCGGCAGCCCAGGCCGCGGTAGCGCTTCGGATCGCCATCGCGCAGCTCCAAAGCCTCCGCGGCGCCCGTGGAGGCGCCGGAGGGCACTGACGCGGAGGCCGTCGCGCCGCCGGCGAGTGTGCAGGTTGCGCTCACGGTGGGGCGGCCTCTGCTATCCAGTATCTCGGCGGCGGTCAAGCGTTCGATTATCGGCATAATTGGTTCTCGAACAGGGAGATCAGATCGGCAATGCTGTCCGGCGTGGCCGGCAGGATACTCAACACCGCGTCGCGCTGGCGCAGACGTTCCGCGGCGACGAGATACTCGAGCGGCGAACGGCCCACGGCGCGAGCCAGCAGACACGCGAGAGTATGGCGCACGGCGCGCGACTCCAGGTCCGCCGCCCACGGAGGCGCGCCCAGCGCCGCGATGTAGGTGCGCCAGTAATCCAGCGCGGCCGCCGAGAAATCGCGCCGCAGCGCCGGCAGATGGTGCGCCTTGCTCAGAAAATGCGTCAGGGAAAAACCAAGATCGAAGGCCGGGTCTCCGAAGTGGATCACTTCATGATCGAGCAGCACCAGGCGGCCGTCGTGAATCAGTATGTTTTTCGGGCTATAATCGCCGTGCACCAGGGTGATGCGGCGGGCCAGCGTCTCGCGGATCAATTCATTCAGAAACTTCGCGGCGGACGGCGCCTGCTCGGCGGAGTATCCGTAATAAGGCTCGAGGCGCAGGGATTCGAAGAACGAGCGGTCGGCGAATACTTCCGCCACGTCCGCCCGGCGCCATGCTTCGCGATGAATCGTGGCCAGTAACGTGGCGAACTGCCGGAAATGATCGGCGCGGACACAGCCCGCGAGCAGGACAGCCTTCCAATTCTCATGTGACTGCGGCACGGCTTGCATGGCGAGCAAGTACCGCTCGCGGTCTTCGAACAGCAGCGGAGTGATGGAACCGCCGGGCGCCAGCCGCGCCAGCCATTCCATGCCCAAAGCTTCGCGATGGATACGCTCCGGCGAGCTGAACCAATCCACCGGAACACGCAATTTGGCGAGCGCCTGCTTCAATACCCAGGCTTCGCCAACTGCGCGCTCGACCCATACCGTCCGGTTCGAAACGCCGCCCTGCAAAACAGCCATGCGCGGCCGCTCGTCCGCCGCTATGCGGCCAGTATCCCGCAGGTACATAGCCAGCGCCGGCAGGTCTTCGATATCGAGCGCGTCAGGCAACGGCGCATTCCATAGCGGCGTAGGCACAGCCCACCACTACCAGAAACATGGTGAGCACCTCGCTGTCGCCCAGATTGTATTCAAAAAAGCCCGCGATCATGGTGGCGACCACCACCGCCACCGTACCGTGCAGCACGAATTTCAGATCGGTCCGGCCCGGCGGCAGTCCCCAGACGCGCCGCGTGCAGTCGTACAGAATCTGCCCCAGCAGCCAGAGCATCATCAGCATGGTAGGGATACCGCGTTCGGCGGCATATTGTAAATAGATGTTGTGCAGGTGCCCGTACCAGCCCTCCGGCAGCGGGCGCGGTATGTCGGCCGGCACGTAGCTGTTGAACTGCAGCTTCACTTCTTCCGGACCCACGCCCAGCCAGGGGTGCGCGCGGATCATTTCAAGACCGGTACGCCAGGTCACGATGCGGTGCTGGTTCGAATCCACCTTGCCAGGCTTCAGCAGAGATGCGAAGCGCTCGCGAATCGAAGCGGGGGCGAAGAAGGCGATTAGTAGCAGGACGACAGGCAGCGCCACAACCAGCAGCCGCTTCCAGAACCACAGCAGGTAGAGCCCGGCGCCCGCGCTGGCCAGCCAGATGCTGCGCGTGAATCCGAGCAGCAGAGCCAAAGCCATCAGCAGCGCGCACAGCAGCCAGACCCAGGCGCGTTTGCGGGCGAGGCAGCCGAAGAACAGAAACGACGCGGCCATCAGGAGAGCGATCATTTCCTGGCCGCCGAAGGTCATCCAGTGACTGGTGAAGCCCGTGATGCGCTCGGCGATGTAGTACTCATAGAAGCTGCGGCCGGCGGCATGCGCGTCCTGCACCTTGTGCCCGAATTGCACCAGCCCGCGCAGCGCGGTTAACGTTGCCACACCGGTCCAGGAGAGGAACAGCCAACGGATGGCGCGCATATCCCGCAGCGTGGAGAAGACCACCAGTAGCATGGTGAAAACAAATATCTTGCGGACTTGCGGCAGCCCGGCCGCCGGATCAGGGGAGAACGCCAGCGAGATCAAGGTGCCCAGCAGGAACAAACCCAGCGGAAGCCAGATGCGCGGCAGGCGCATGCGGCCGCCGGAGAGCAGCAATGCGGCCAGCGCCACACCGAGTAGGATTTGGGAGGCTGCGATAGAGAAGAGAATGGTCACCGCCGAGGCGAACGTGAGCCATCGCGCGATGCGGAAGAGCAGCGGTTCCGGGGAATCCATGAAGACTCATGGTACCTTCATTGCATTGGTGAAACGCATGCGCCTGTTCTGCATTTTCGTGTTCGCGGCGCTGGCTACCGCACAGACTCCCGACACGCCCCTCAAGTCGCTGCCCTACAGTCCCAGTCTCGATCTGACCGACATGGACCGTTCAATCAACCCGTGCCTGGACCTGTATCGCTTTTCCTGTGGCGGCTGGTTGAAGAAGAACCCCATTCCGCCAGATCAGTCCAGTTGGAGCGTCTACGCCAAGCTCGCGCAGGATAACGAACGCTTCCTGTGGGGCATCCTGGACGACACTGCCAAGCCTGACCCGGGGCGTTCGACTGTGGAACGCGAAATCGGCGACTTCTTCGCGGCGTGTATGGACGAGCCAGCTTTGGAGAAAGCCGGCGCGGCTCCGCTGCGGGAGGAACTGGACGCCATCACGGCTCTCAAATCCGTGGCTGATTTTCCAGAGCTGCTGGCTCGCGAGCACGCCGCCCAGAATTTCGGGATGCTGTTCGGCTTCAGCGCCAACCAGGATTTCGCGGATTCCTCGCGCGAGATTGCATTTGCCGGCGCGGGCGGGCTAGGCCTGCCGGACCGCGATTACTACACCAAGGCCGACGCCAAGTCCGAAGAGATCCGCAAGAAATACGTGGCGCACGTGCAGCGCATGCTGGAACTGGTGGGCGATTCACTGGGGCAGGCGGCATCCGAGGCGCTCGCCATTATGCGCATCGAGACTGCGCTGGCCAAGTCATCCCTGACGCGCGTGGAACAACGCGATCCGTACAAGCTGTTCCACAAGATGGACCGTGCGCAACTGCAGGCTCTGACTCCCGCGTTGAACTGGGCGCGGTACCTGAAGGCCAGCGGTCTGGGCGGGCTGAACGAGTACAACGTGAGCGAGCCCGCCTTCTTCAAGGAAGTGCAGGCGCAACTGCGGTCGACGCGGCTCAAAGACTGGAAGGCGTATATGCGCTGGCACGTGGTCCACGACCGCGCGCCGTATCTCTCGTCCGCTTTCGTGCGGGCTAATTTCGATTTCTTCGGCAAATACCTGCGGGGCACGCCCGAATTGCGGCCGCGCTGGAAACGCTGCGTGCAGTACGTGGATGACGATCTCGGCGAAGCGCTGGGGCAGGTTTTCGTCGAGCGCACGTTCGGTCCGGGCATGAAGGCCCGCACTCTCGCCATAACCAAAGAGATCGAAAAGGCCATGGAGGACGATATCAAGCAGTTGGCGTGGATGAGCGAGGCCACCAAACAGCAGGCCCTGGCGAAGCTGCACGCGGTGACCAATAAGATCGGCTATCCGGACAAGTGGCGCGACTACAGCTCTATTCGCATCGAGCGCGGCGATTTCGCGGGCAATGTCCAGCGCGCCTCGATTTTCGAAGGACGTCGCAGGTTGGCGAAGATCGGCAAGCCGGTGGACCGCGGCGAGTGGGGCATGACTCCGCCGACCGTAAATGCATACTACGACCCGCAAATGAACGACATCAATTTTCCGGCGGGCGTGCTGCAGCCGCCGGTCTTCGATCCCAAGATGGATGACGCGCCCAACTACGGCGACACGGGCGGTACCATTGGGCACGAATTGACGCACGGCTTCGACGACGAAGGCCGCCAGTTCGACGCGCATGGCAACCTGCACGATTGGTGGACCGAGGCCGACGCCAAGGAGTTCCAGAAGCGCGCCGATTGCGTGGCGGATCAATACGCACAGTACACCGTGGTGGATGAGATCAAGATCAACAGCCGGCTGACGCTGGGCGAGGACGTGGCCGACCTGGGTGGCGAGCTGCTGGCTTACATGGCGTGGAAGGATGCCACGCGCGGCCAAAAGCTGGAGCCCATCGACGGGTTCACGCCGGAGCAGCGCTTCTTCATCGGCTTCGCGCAATGGGCCTGCGGCGACGAGCGCGCCGAGAGCAGGCGGGTACACGCCATCACGGACCCGCACTCACCGCCGGAATATCGCATCAACGGGGTAGCCGTGAACATGCCGGAATTCGCCGCGGCGTTTGCCTGCAACGTGGGTCAGCCGATGGTGCGCGAGAAGCCCTGCCGGGTTTGGTGAGGCGATCTTCAGGCGTCGGGCTCCGGCAGTGCGCGCGGCCGCGTGTCGATGGGTGTAGGGCTTTCCAGCACCACTCCAAAAGCGCTGCTGTCCAGCTCTTCGAACTTGCGGGCGGTTACGAGCACGCGCGCTTCCAGCGATCCGGTGGCGCTATTGTAGGCTTCCACGGCCCGTTCCAGGCTTTTTCCCAGCCGGTCCCAGTGGCCGCTCATATCGCCGAGGCGTTTGTAGAGTTCCTTGCCCAGGCGGCTGACCTCCGCGGCATTTTGCGCCACGTTTTCCTGACGCCAGCCGTAAGCCACCGCGCGCAGCAGGGCGATCAGGGTAGTGGGGGTAGCCAGGATTACGTTCTGTCCGGCGCCCGTCTCGATCAGCTCCGGATCGCCCTCCAGAGCCGCGCTGAAAAAGCTCTCGCCGGGCAGGAACAGCACTACGAATTCCGGCGCCGGGTCGAATTGTTCCCAGTACTGCTTGCGGCCCAACGCGGCAATGTGAGCGCGTACCTGGCGCGCGTGATCCTGCAGGCGCGCGCGGCGCGTGGCATCGTCGGCGGTCTCACTGGCGGCTAGATAGGCTTCGAGCGGCGTCTTGGCGTCCACCACGATATTCTTTCCGCCGGGCAGGCGGACCAGCAGATCGGGCCGGAAGCGCCCGTCGGGAGTGTCGGAAACCGGCTGCGAATGGAAATCGCAATATTCCAACATCCCCGCCATTTCGACCACGCGCTTCAACTGCATCTCGCCCCAGCGGCCGCGCACACCAGGCGCGCGCAGGGCGGTCGCCAGCCGGCCGGTTTCGGACCGGAGTTGCGTTTGGGTTTCCAGCAGCGCACGGACCTGCTCGGACAAACCGGTGTAAGCGCCCGCCCGGGCGGATTCCAGCGCGCGGATTTGCGTGTCCACCTTGTCAAGCGCTTCGCGCACCGGCCGGATCAGGTCGGCAATGGCCTGCTGGCGAAGCTCCAGATCGCCGCTGGCGGCCTGCTGGGTGCGCTCCAGAGTGGCCTTGGCCAAGTCCAGGAAGGCCTGATTGTTGCTTTGCAGGGCGTCGGCCGAGAGCGCCTTGAAAGTATCCGCCAGCTTCTGGCGGGCGTCATCCAGGGCGGCCTGTAAATCCTTGTATTGCTGCTCTTTGTTTTGCAGCCGCTCGTTCAGGACGGCGCGTTCCGGCTCCCATTCGGCCCTGGCCCGATTGTAAGCCTGGCGGGCCGCCGGCCGGAGCAGGATCCACGCCAGCACCATCCCGACCGCCAGCCCGAACAAAAAACATGCAGCCAGCAGAATGTTTTGCACTTTGTGGAAATTATCGCACGATAGAGGATTGGCCGGGCGGCCGGTCTATTCCTCGTGATCGTCGTGCGCGGTAGCCCCCGGGGCGTCCGTGGCCAGCGCCGTCATCTCGTCGCGGGAGTATTTGCGGGACTTTAGCCGCTCTTTTTCCTTTTCGCCAACCACCGGCTCTACCCGAAACTCGCGGACGCCCGCCAACTCGTCCTCCAGGTTGAAGGACGGAGGCGCGCGCAACGCGGCTACCTTTGCGATGCCGTGCTCGTTCAGCATGCACTCCATGCCGTTCGAAAGGGTGAAATGGATACGCAGGCGTTTCTTTACCGTGACCTTCCGCAGGTCGGCAAGATTCACCTTTCGGCTCCCTGAAGGCTCTCCTCGTCTTCCGTCACCCCGCCCCTGGCGACCCGCTCCTGGCAGGACACGCAGAACTTGGCCCAGGGGACGGCATCCAGCCGTTTGGTCGAAATGGGCTCCTGGCACTCGTAGCAGACGCCATAGTCGCCGGACTCCAAACGCCGCAGCGCATCCTCAACTTCCCGGAGCAGTTTGATGTCAAGAGTGTTCCGGTTCAGAAAGATCCATTCTTCGTGGCTTTGCTGGCTCAGATCGCCCTCGTCGTGTGGATGCTCTTCCCGGGAAAGCACTTGAGCGGCCTTTTGGGCCGACATGCTCCGCCGCACTTCTTCAACCTTCTTCTCGAGTATCTTTCGATACGTCTCGTATTTGTTCTTCACGCCGCTTTTCATTTGGTTAGCCCTTAAAAGGCCGAACAGATAAGACGCTCGCAAACCCCGAAAAGTTGCAAGAGCACGCAAATTCAACTGCTTGCGACGCCGGACGCGGGTTCTGATATCAGGAAGTTGTTAAATGGCGGGGCCTCGGCGGGAACGGCGACGAGTTAGGATGAGATTTCGTATGCGCGCTTCTATAGTCCTGCTGGCCCTAGGTATTCCCCTGGTACATGCCGAAGTGCGGGTGTGGCAGGGCGTCCTGACGCTGCCCACCTACGAGGAGGGAGCGCCGGATCCCAACCCGCCCTTCGATGCGTTCGCCACCGGACGATTCAATTACCCCTATACCTTGCGGGAGAACCTGACAAACCAGCCCGCCCCGCACG
>DATGGM010000252.1:0-3379 GCA_035308525.1 Bryobacteraceae bacterium | reverse complement strand
GAGGACCCCGCTCGCTCCGACTGCCATGCCTGGGGCGCCAGCCCCAACTACGAGCTCTTCCGCACCGTCCTGGGCATCGATTCGGCGGCGCCCGGATTCGCGCGCGTCGTCATCCGCCCGTTTCTCGGCAAGCTGACCAGCGTCTCCGGCGCTATTCCGCATCCCAAGGGCGAAATTTCCGTCACTCTCTCGCTAGCCGGAGGTACACTGGAAGCCGGCGTCACGCTGCCCGCGGGCGTGGACGGCCAGTTCCAGTGGCACGGCCAGACCAGGGATCTGCATCCCGGCCAAAATCACTTAACGCTATGAACCTGATCGTAGGAGCTACCGGCTTGGTGGGAGGCGATATCTGCCGCCGGCTCGCCGCCAAACACAAACCGGTCCGCGCGATGATTCGCCCAACCGGAGATCCTTCTCGCATCGAGGAACTGCGCAAAGCCGGGACCGAGCTGGTCACCGGCGACCTCAAGGATCTTGGTTCCATCCAGGTAAGCTGCGCGGGAGCCACCGCCGTCTTGTCCACGGCTTCCTCCACGCTCTCGCGGCAGCCCGGCGACACCGTCGACGGCGTTGACCGCCTCGGCCAGTTGCAGCTCGTGGAAGCCGCCAGGGCCGCCGGCGTAAAACATTTTGTGTATGTTTCGTTTTCGCCCATGCCCGGCGATTTCGCCTTGCAGCGCGCCAAGCGCGAGGTCGAAGAAGCCATCATCGCCAGCGGCATGACGTACACCATCCTGCGTCCCACCTTCTTCATGGAGGTCTGGCTCAGCCCCACGCTGGGCTTCGATGCCGCCGCGCACCGCGCCCGCATCCTGGGCGCCGGCGAGAACCCCATCAGTTGGATCTCGTTTCCCAACGTCGCCGAGTTTGCCGTCCGCTCGCTCGAAACGCCCGCCGCGCACAACCGTACCCTCACCCTGGGTGGCCCCGAAGCGCTCTCGCCGCTCGAGGTCGTACGCATTTTCGAGGAGCTGGGTGGAACGCCCTTCGAACTCGAATACGTCTTGGAGTCCGTGCTGCGCGCCGGCAAGGACTCCGCCCGCCGCGCGCTCGATGAAGCCTTCGCTTCGCTGTCGCTGGCCTACGCGCACGGCGACGTGATCGACATGCGCGGGGTTCTGGAAGTGATGCCGGTCCGGCTGGTCAGCGTGCGGGAATATGCGAAGTGGCTGTTGAGTGAGTCGGCCGCCGGTTAGCCGCGTTGCCCACCAGGTTGATCACTACGTAAGCCGTCACGATCCCCACCACCAGCGCGCCGCCGATAATCCGGAAGAGATGCGACTCGCTCCTGGATTCCAAACGAATGCCGACCACCGGCGCGGGACCGCTCTGCCGTGACGGCATCGCCATAGGCGCCGGCGCGCCCACCGCGATGGGCATCTCGATCACCCGCCGCTGGTAAGGCCACACCGCGCCTTCCCGGTACTCCAGCTCTTTCAACAGGCCCACGATCACCACCGGGTCCTCGATGCTGGCGATCTCGCCCAGAAAGCGCCGTGGGATCCAGATCTCCAGGCCCGTGCGCGCGTTAACCACCATCACGTCCGACCAGTTGGCCTTGCGGTACTGCCACTTGTTGTGTTCGATGTTCAGGATAGCCGGGTAGAACGAGAACGGCCGGTTGCGCAGAGCTTCAAGCGGCGGCGGAATGACCAGCGACGACATGCTACGAATCTTATGGTAGCATCCGCCCTACATCCCGATCATGCCCAGCAGCGCGTTCACCACGATGGCTGCCATGCCGATCGGTATCATGACTTTCCACCCGATGTTCATCAGTTGGTCGTAGCGGAAGCGCGGGAACGTCCCGCGGAACCAGATCATCAGGTAAATGATCAGCGACACTTTGAACAGAAACCAGAACACGCCGATGGCCGCGGCGTTGAATGCGGGAATCATGTAAACCGCGGCGATCGCCAGCAGGATCACGACCGCCCCGATCAGCACTTTCTGTTGCAGCGGATCTTTCAAGCGCGGCACCAGGATCAGGCTGCTCAGACCCGAGCCGGCGAACACCAGCAGCGGCACGATATAGTTGAGCGCCGCCAGCCATGTCACGCTGGGGAACGGCCGCAGCCATCCGCCAAAGAACAACGTCACCGCTACGGAAGAGATCACGAAGATGTTGGCGTACTCCGCCAGAAAGTAAAGCGCCCAGCGGAAGCCGCTGTACTCTGTGTGAAAGCCCGCCACCAGCTCGGACTCCGCTTCGGGTAAATCGAACGGCGCGCGATTGGTCTCCGCCGTGGCCGCGATGATATACACCACGAAGGGCACGATCATGAAGCCGTAGTTCGAGAAGATGAACCAGATGCCGCGGGTCTGCTGCGCCTGGATGATGCCCTGCATGCTCAAGGTACCCGCCACCATCACGCCGGAAAGCAATGCGAACGACAGCGCCACTTCGTAGCTCACCAGTTGCGCCGCGCTGCGCAGCGCGCCCAGCAGCGGATAGTGACTGTTGGACGCCCAACCGCCTAAAATGATGCCGAGAATGCCCACGGCGGACATCGCTGAAATCACCAGCAGCCCGACGTTCACATCCGCCACATACAGATACTTACTAAATGGAATCACGGCGAACGCAGTCAGTCCCGTGAAGGTTGAAATGACCGGCGCCAGCCAGAAGATGGACTGATCCGCATCCGTGGGGATGATGTCTTCCTTGATCAGCAGCTTCAAGGCGTCCGCGATAGGCTGCAGCAGCCCGTGCGGGCCGACCCGCATGGGGCCGAGGCGCACCTGGAAATCCGCCAGCACTTTGCGCTCGATCAACACGATGTATCCGGCTACCAGCGGAAACAGCGCGATGATCACCAGCGTGACCAGGATGGGCGTGAACAAAGGGTGGTGGATGATAGCGTCCATATGTCCCTAGTGCAACAGCGAGGTCCCTGCCAGTTTCAGGAAAGGCTCCGGATAGATGCCGATCGCCAGAGTCAGAACGCCGGTGATGCCCAGCGCCACGCGCAGCCCCAGGCTGGTCGATAAAGGCGCCTGTTCCGTAAGATCGCGTACGAATATGCTGCGCACGATGCGGAAGTAGTAATAGATGGCCACCGCCACGTACAGCGTCCCGATCACCGCCAGCGCATAATGGTGCGTCTCAATCAGCGACAGGAAAATATAATACTTGCCGAGGAAGCCCGCGGTCGGAGGGATTCCCGCAAGCGACAGCAGGAAGATCAGCATCAACAGGGCGTAGCCGGGACTCTTCTGCATCAGGCCCGCGATATCGTCCATGTCTTCCCCGATGATGCCCTTCCGCCGCAGCGCCACCAGCACCAGGAACGCGCCCAGGTTCATAAAGGTATAGACCATCACGTAGACCGCGATGCCTTTGATCCCTGTGTCGTTTCCCGCGATGAGACCCAGCAGC
>DATGGM010000251.1:0-3897 GCA_035308525.1 Bryobacteraceae bacterium | reverse complement strand
CGGGACCGATCCCTTTGGCCCAGGTCAATTGCGGATAGAAGGGCCGGCCCGAAAGAAACTGACCGTTGGTCCGGTCGAGAATATAGAGAAAGCCGTTGCGGTTCGCCTGGATCAACAACTTGCGCGGCTGCCCCTGCCACGCTGCATCCAGCAGCACGGGGATCTGTGTGGCGTCGTAGTCGTGCAGATCGTGCGGCGTGAATTGGAAGTGCCATTTCAATGCGCCGGAATCCGTATCCAGCGCCAGCATGCAATTGCTGTAGAGGTTGTCGCCGCCACGCTCGCCGCCGTAGTCGCTCGGCGAGGGATTGCCGGTCGGCCAGTAGACCAGGTTCAATTCGGGATCGTAAGAGCCGGTGATCCACGCCGGAGCGCCGCCCGTCTTCCAGGAAGCCCCGGTCCACGTTTCATGACCCGGCTCGCCCGGACCCGGTACAGTGTAGAATCGCCAGGCGCGCTTGCCGCTTTCGGCGTAATAGGCGTCGATGAATCCGCGGACTCCATATTCGCCGCCGGCGACGCCCACGATGATCTTGTCCTTGACCACCAGCGGCGCCACCGTAAACACATAGGCCTGCCGGTAATCGGCCGCCTCGACGTCCCAGATGAGGTTGCCGGTCTTCCGGTCCAGCGCTATTACGTGCGCGTCGAGCGTGGCCATGAAGAGCCGGTCGCCCAGCGCCGCAAAGCCTCGATTCACCATCCCGCAGCAGGCCTGCACCTTGTCCGGCAGATGGCGTTGATAGCGCCAGATAGCCCGCCCCGAGCGTGCGTCCACGGCGAAGGCGCGATTGTCCTGCCCCGTGCCGTAGAGTACCCCGTCGATCTCGAGCGGGGTGGTCTCGAACTGTCCTAGCGCCGCGGTCTGGAAAACCCACCGCGTCACCAGGCGCTGGGCATTCGAGGTATTGATCTGCGCCAGCTTGCTGTACCGCCAGCTCCGGTAGCTGCCCGAGTAGGTCAGCCAGTTCTGGGGCTCATCGGCAGCCTGGAGAATTCGCTCGTAAGTGATCTGGCAGCGCGCCGCCGTCGGCCGGATAAGCGGCCCCGCCAGCACCAGCGCTACGCAAATCGCGGGGTTCTTCATTTACTCTCTGCGCAGGCTGCTCAGGTAAGCCAGCAGGTCCTGCAGTTCATCTTTGCTCAACATCTGCTCGGCGTATGCAGGCATTAACGAACGACGCTCGTGCAGCACCTCGCGCAGATCGCTCTTCACAAACAGGTGGAGCTCGTCATCCTGGCCCAGAAGCTGCAGTGAGAAGGCATCTTCGTTCTTAGCCACGCCGGTGATGCGCCGGCCGTCACGCGTGACTGCGGTCACGGTCTCATACTCTGGCGGATTCGCATAGTGGTTGTTGGGATCCGGCATTCCCGTGCTCAACTCCTTATCCGGCGCGCGGATCGAGTCCGTAAGATACGCCATGGACCGGGCGGCCCCGACGCGCGTCAGCTCGGGACCCAGCCGCCCGCCGCGCCCTTTCACCATGTGACACGCGGCGCAGCCTCCCTTGCCGTAGTAGATGCGCTCTCCCCGTGTGCGATCTCCCGCTAGCGGAGCGCCCGCCCCCGAGCTGACAGACCGTAAGTACGCCACCAGCGCCCAGGTCTCCGTGTCCTCAAATTGATTGGCCGGCATCTCGGTGCCCGGCACACCCGAGTTGATAGTGCGAAAGATAGCCGCGTCGCTGCCGCCGTGCATCCATAGGCCCGAGGTCAGATCCGGCCCCCGTCCGCCGCCGCGCGCATTCATGCCGTGGCAGGGAGAACAGTTGGTACGGAACAGCGACGATCCTTCCCGGATCGCGGCCACATTTCCCGCCAGCGGATTCTTCGCGTCGGCTTCCTGGCCGCTCACGGCGCCTGCCGTGATCCAGAAGATGGCGCCAATCGAAGCCAGCACACCGGGCCGATCAGTCACGATCTAAGCAGTATATTCGATATCATGGCTTTGGATGTCGGAAGCTTCCGGCAACAGCTCCAAGGCTGTTTGCCTCCTCAGCGGCGGCCTGGACTCCTCTACCTGCCTGGCCCTGGCGCGCCGTGAAGGCTACCAATGTTACGCCCTCTCCTTCGACTACGGCCAGCGGCATCGCGTGGAGTTGGACGCCGCCGCGCGCGTGGCCACCGCATTAGGCGCCGCGCGGCACCTGGTGGCCCGCATCGACCTGCGCCAGATCGGCCACTCCGCGCTCACCGATGACCTGGAAGTTCCCAAGGGGCGCTCGGCGCGAGATATGTCCGACGGTATCCCCGTAACTTACGTGCCGGCGCGTAATACCATCTTCTTATCGTTTGCGCTGGCCTGGGCCGAGGTGCTCGAAGCGCCGGACATTTTCATCGGCGTGAATGCGCTGGATTATTCCGGCTATCCGGACTGCCGCTCCGAATACATCGAGGCTTTCGAGCGGATGGCTAACCTGGCGACCAAAGCGGGTGTCGAGGGGCGCTTGCCCATCCGCATCCACACTCCGTTGATCCGGCTGTCCAAAGCTGAAATCGTGAAGCTCGGGCGCGGCCTGGGCCTGGATTTCGGCCTCACCCACAGTTGCTACGACCCGGACCCAGCCGGGCATCCCTGCGGGCAATGCGACTCCTGCCTGTTGCGCCGCAAAGGATTCGAAGAGGCCGGCATTGCGGATCGCTGAGATATTCCATTCCATCCAGGGCGAAGGCTCCCTCGTCGGCGTGCCCTCTGTCTTCGTGCGCACCAGTGGATGCAATCTGCGCTGCTCCTGGTGCGATACGCCCTATACCTCGTGGCATCCGGAAGGCGACGACTGGACGGTGCCGGCCATCCTGGCGGCGGTGGAGGCTTACCCGGTCCGGCACGTGGTGGTGACCGGCGGGGAGCCCATGATCGCGCGCCAGATCGTGGAGTTGAGCCAGGCCTTGCGCGAGCGCGGCCGCCATATCACCATCGAAACGGCGGGCACGGTTTTCGCTCCGGTCGCCTGCGACCTGATGAGCATCAGCCCCAAACTCGCCAATTCCACCCCAGCCGGAGAATGGTCCGCGCGGCACGAGCAGCTCCGCATCCAGCCCGAAGTCCTGCGGCGGCTGATGCACGAGTACGACTATCAACTCAAGTTCGTCATCGCGCAACCGGACGATCTGGCGGAGGTGCGGCAACTGGTGCAGGCGCTCTCCGCGGACCCCGGGAAGGTCATCCTGATGCCCGAGGGAATCGACCCGGCCGTGCTGCGGGATCGCGCGGTGTGGCTGGCCGAGATCTGCAAACAGCAGGGCTTCCGCTTCAGCCCCCGCCTGCACGTCGACATTTACGGCAATCGCCGCGGGACTTGATTGGGTTCGTTTCGTTCCTGGGAACAAATGCCGCGTCATTTTCGTCTGGCAGGTTAGGAACCTGACCAGGAGGACCCGTGAAGACCCTGCTCTGCCTTTTGCTGCTGACAGCCCTGACGCTCACCGCCGGCGACCTTACCGGCAAGTGGGTTGGAAAGTTCGATGTCACTAAACCGAACGGTGAAACCGAGGCCGACCAGGCCTACGTGACCCTCAAACTGGACGGGACCGCCGTTACCGGAACGGCCGGTCCGGACGAAAGCCAGCAATGGGCTATTCGGAAGGGCAAACTGGAGGCGGGGAAGCTCACCTTCGAGGTGCTGATGGAAGAGGACGGCCAGGACAACGGCTCCATCTCGTTCGATCTGGTTTTCGACGGCGACACCATTCGCGGCACCGCCGTGGGGACCGGCAAGGGAGGCGAGAAGATGTCCGCCAAGGTGGATTTGAAGCGCGCCAGCTAATGCTATACTGTTTAGTTTGGAGTAAGATGCCTAAACGTACCTTTCAACCAAACAACCGCCGGCGCGCAAAAACGCACGGCTTCCGCTCCCGGATGGAAACGAAGAACGGGCGGGCCGTTTTAGCGCGGCG
>DATGGM010000250.1:0-1718 GCA_035308525.1 Bryobacteraceae bacterium | reverse complement strand
AGGATACGACGGGGGTGAAGACGTTCCGGGCGGCCCCGGGCGAAGACGTGGTCTCGGCCACCGATCAGTATCTCTGGCGCGGCGGCTTCTCGCATCCAGCGCCGAATTTCAAAGTGCTGCGCGGGCTGTCGCTGAGCGTCGGCGGACGCATGGAAGGCGTGCCGGTGCGTGATGCGTTCGGCTCAAGCAACGGTTTCCGCCGCCCCGGCTACGTGATCTCGATCGAACCCGGATTGATGTATTTCCGGGGACGCTACATGCTGAATGTGAGCGGTCCCTGGGCCATGGAGCGCAACCGCAAGATCAGCGTGACCGACATCGAGAACCATAGCCACGGCGACGCGGCCTTTGCCGACTACACCATCATCGCCGGGCTGTCGCGCACGTTCTGAAAAAACAGGGATCAGGAATTAGGAATTAGGAATTAACAAAATCATCGGGGCCACAACCCAGCCGCCGGGTCGTGGCCCCGATTTGTTTCCGTGCGCCGGACTACTGCACCGTGAGCGCAAAGGGCGTGCTATGCGTAGTTGCGGTTACGCCATTGCTCGACTGCGCCGTAATCTGCAGAGTGTATGAGCCTGTGGGCGTAGGCAGGTTGAATGGGGGTCCGTGATTGTAATAGTTGTAGCGCGGCGCGCACGCGGTCGTGCCCAGTACGGCGACCCATCCCACCAAAGCCAGTAAACAAAGCCGGCTGAGCCAGGGCTTCCCACGCACCGCAAACGCCAGGCCCCCCAGGCCCGCCATTCCTGGAAGCAGCAGCGCCCACGCTACAGGGTTGCGGTCCGCGCGCAAAAGCATGCCGGTCCGATTTCTTCCCTGGGTCACCAGGGACATCGAACTGGTGACCGCCGTGGTCGCATTGGGCAGGATCTCCACGTTTTCCGGCGTAAACGTGCAGGTGGACTGATCCGGAAATCCGGCGCAGGCCAGGGTCACGAACATCGGCCCGGTCAGGGCAGCAGCGTTGACCGGCGTCAGCGAAACCGTGGCCGTCCCGGACTGTCCCGCCGTCAGCGTGAGAGAACCGGGCGAAACCGAGAGTTGAAAATCGGGAGCGGCCGACGTGGCCTGCGCTCGAATGCCCGAGACTGAGGAGCTGGAAGCCTCATGGCTGCCGTCTCCGTTGTACAGCGCCACGAAGTTGTGCTCCCCGGGCGGCACTGCGAATTCCAGCCGCGTTTGCCCTTCGGCGCTGAGAGCCGCGCCCGCCAGTTGCCGGCCACCTTCCTCGATGATCACGGCCCCGGTGGGGACAAGAGCGTCTTCGCCCTTGACCGCAACCGCGAAGCTGGCAATCGTACGCCCGTTCTGGATGCGCGTCTCAGCCGATAATGTGGTTGCCGTACTTTGCATGGCGGCCTGCGGACCAGCCGCCCATGCGGGACCAGCCAGCGCCAGTCCCAGTGCTGCCACGCCTAGCGCAGCAACCCACTCCAGGTTCAAACCTCTCACGTACACCCGCTCCAATTGCTAACGAAATCGCGAATCAGTGTATTAGATCAGCGTAAGGCCATTGTATCCGGCGGGGGTGTAGCCCGGCCAACCGTCAGGACTGCAATGGCCGGCGATCCGCTGCCGCTACTCCTTGGACGTGAAACGGGCGAGGATGTCGTCGATCCCGGCCCCGCGGAAACCTGAGGCGCCGATTCGGCCAGATCGCTATGGCCATCCCTGCGGCGCGGGCCCTGCGCGTCAACCCCGCGCAGTTGCTA
>DATGGM010000249.1:0-4346 GCA_035308525.1 Bryobacteraceae bacterium | reverse complement strand
TTAATTTCCCCCGCATTGCACAGGCACGCCACCGAGAAATGTTGTTCGGGGAAACGAATCAGGTCGGCCCGATACCCGGCATCGGCGCCGCCGTGATCGACAGTCGGCAGGCCGCGATATTTGCCATGCACCAGCCCGGATGCGTAATCCAGCTCTTTCCCGTTGTTCAACTTCCCGCGCTGCAACTGCTGCTCCACCAGTTCGCGGCCGCCCACCCGCGGGTGGTAAAAGTTCTCGTCCCATTGCGCCAGATCTCCTACGGTGGTCAGCAGGCTGGTGGCGCCCACCGTGTCGAAATTCGTCACGCTCAGCCGATAGCCGTTTCCGCCCTCGCTTTCCACGTAGCCGTAGGCGATGTGCTTGACCACCTCCGCATGGTCGTCGCGAAAGTGCGTAGTGCGCATATCCAAAGGTTGGAAGATGCGATGGGAGGTGAACTCCCGCAGCGATTGGCCGCTGACCCGCTTCACAATTTGCCCGAGCAGGGTGTATCCCGTATTGCAGTAAACGTGCTTCTCGCCGGGCTTGAAGTTGAGATCCTTCTGGCGGGAAATCAGATCCAGCACATCATCGTCGGTAATCAGGTCGAGCGAATAACGCCAGCCAGCCAGTCCCAGTAACTCCCATTGATCGCGGAGCCCGCTGGTGTGGTGGATCAGTTGCCGGATGGTGATGCGCTCGCCGAAATCGGGCAGCTCCGCGACGTACTTGCGCACATCGTCATCGAGCGAGAGCTTGCCTTCCTGCGCCAGCAGCAAGATGGCCGCCGCGGTGAACTGTTTGGAGATGGACGCGACATGAAACACGGTTTCGGGATTGATGGGAACGTCGTGGTCCAGGTCGGCCATTCCGTAGCCGCGCTTGTACACGATCTGCCCGTCCTTGATCACCGAGAGCGCGCAGCCGGGAGACACGGTCGAGCTCCATTTCGCGAAGACCTTGTCGACGGTCCCATGCAGGTCCGGTGAGGCGGCGCTGGCTCCCAAGGCAACCACGAAAAGAATGGCGGTTCGCATCGAATGGACCTCCGGTGCGAGTATACACCAGCGTAGAGAGGGCTACCGGGTTATGCTTGAACTAACTTGATCGGCGCAATCGATATCGGCGGCACCAAGGTCGCGGTAGGCGTGGTGGATTCCGACGGCCGCATCGTGCGGCGCGCGGAGTGTCCGACTGCGCCGGAGCGGGGATTCCCGGATGGGCTGGGACGCACAATCGGCATGTTGCGGGAAGTGGCGGCTAACGCGGAACTGCAGGGCATCGGTATCGGCTGCACCGGTCCGGTGGACCCGTTCACGGGAGTCCTGGGCAGCGTCGACCTGCTGCCCTCCTGGCAGGGCGGCGCCCTGGTGGCGGGGCTTGCGGAAGCCTTTCATGTGCCGGTGGCCATGGAGAACGATGCGGACGCCGCGGGTCTGGCGGAAGCCGTGTGGGGCCAGGGCCGCGGCAAGCGACGCTTCCTGTACGTCACGGTGGGCACGGGAATCGGGGTCAGCATCATCCTGGACGGAGCGCTATACCGGGGCGTGGACGGTTCGCACCCGGAGATCGGCCACCAGGTGATCGATGCCTCCGGACCGCCTTGCTATTGCGGCGCGCGCGGATGCTGGGAAAGCCTGGTGGCCGGGCCGGCGCTGCTGGCATACGCGAAAAGCCGGCTTGGAGACGCCGCACTGACGGGAGCACGCATCGCCGAAATGGCGGAAGCCGGCGACCCGGCGGCACTGGCGGTGATGGAGCGCCAGGGTTACTATCTGGGCCTGGGCCTGGCGAACCTGGTCACGATTTTCTGTCCCGATATGATCGCCCTGGGCGGCGGCGTGATGCAAAGCAGCCACCTGTTTCTGGAGCGCGCCCGGCAAGTGATCCGGCAATGCTGCACGATGGTTCCGTTCGAGAAGGCGGAACTGGCGATGGCTTCGCTGGGCGCCGATACAGCCCTGGCGGGCGCGGCGCAGGTCTGGCATTACCGTTTCGGCGCTACGAGGCAAACCAATGCAGTTTGATCCGTTGTCGGTAGACGGGCCGTATCTGCGCGACATCCTGGCGCAGCCGCGCGCGCTGGATGACACCGTCGAGGGATTATGCGCGGCGGGGTGGCTGGGGGACCTGGCCGGGTTCGACCGCATCGTATTGACCGGGATGGGCGGGTCTTATCATGCGCTCCATCCGCTGCACATCCGGCTGATCGCGCACGGATTCCACGCGGCGGCCTATGAGACTTCCGAGCTGATCCATGATTACACCGGGGCGCTCGCGCCGCGCACTCTATTGATCGCAGTTTCGCAGTCGGGGCGCAGCGTGGAGACCGTGCGTCTGCTGGATCTGGCTGCGGGGCGCATGCCCATCATCGGCGTAACCAACACGCCGGAGTCGCCGCTGGCCGCACGGGCGAGTCACGTCGTGTTGACACACGCCGGGCCGGAGTATTCCGTGTCGACAAAGACATATGTCGCCACGCTGTTGGCGCTCGAATGGCTGGGCGGCGCGCTTTGCGGTGCGGATCGCGGTGAGACGGAGAGCACGCTGCGAGAAGCCGGACCGGCGGCTCAGAGCTACCTGGCGGGCTGGGAGGCGCACGTGCGCGCCCTGGCCGATCTGCTCGCGGGCGCGCGCGCGCTGTTTGTAACCGGCCGGGGCGCCTCTCTGGCGGCGGCCGGGACGGGCGGCCTGATTCTCAAAGAATCGGCGCACTTCCACGCGGAAGGGATGAGCTGTCCGGCGTTCCGGCACGGCCCGTTCGAAATGTCGGGACCGGACGCTGTGCTGCTGGTCTTCGCGGGCGACCCGAAGACTACCGCGCTGAACCAACGACTGGTAGAGGATGTGCGGCAGGCCGGCGGGAGGGCGTTCCTGGTTGGGCCGCAGTCCGATCAGGCCGGCTTTCGCATTCCGCATGTCGCGCCGGCCATCCGCCCGATCCTGGAGATGCTTCCGGTGCAACTCGTCTCCCTGGCGCTGGCGTCGCTGGCCGGGCACAAACCCGGTGAATTCAAGCTGCTGACCAAGGTCACGGTCATTGAATAGGCGCTGTTCCGCGCGGCAATGCTAAAATTAAGATTCCCCTGGAGGTTCGATGGCAGTGCAGTCCCGCCGCCCGGCGGCAGTGGTGGATGTGGCAGGTGTCAAGGTAGGCGGCCATCATCCGATCGTCGTGCAGTCCATGACCAACACCGATACGGCCGACGTGACCGGCACCGTGAATCAGGTGATGGCGCTGGCGCGCGCCGGCTCCGAACTGGTGCGCGTGACGGTGAACACCGAACAGGCTGCGGCGGCGGTCCCCCGCATCGTGGACTGCTTGGACAAGTTCGGGGTGCGGGTGCCCATCATCGGCGACTTCCATTACAACGGCCACCTGCTGCTGCGCAAGTATCCGGAATGCGCGCGGACGCTCTCCAAGTACCGCATCAACCCCGGCAACGTGAACATCGGCAAGAAGCACGACGATAATTTCCGCACCATGATCGAAGTGGCCATCGAGTACGGCCGTCCGGTGCGTATCGGGGTGAACTGGGGATCACTCGACCAGGCTCTGCTCACCCGCATGATGGACGAGAACTCGCTGCTGGCGGAGCCCAGGGACGCGCGCGCAGTGACGCTCGAAGCCATTGTGGTGAGCGCGGTGGAATCGGCCGCGGCGGCCGAGCGGTATGGCCTGGCGCACGACCGCATCATCCTCAGCGCCAAAGTGAGCGGCGTGCAGGATCTGGTGGATGTTTACCGGGCGCTGGCCGCGCGCTGCGATTATCCACTGCACCTGGGGCTGACCGAGGCCGGCATGGGCTCGAAGGGCGTCGTGGCGACCACCTCGGGCCTGGCCATCCTGCTGCAGGAAGGCATCGGCGACACTATCCGCGCGTCGCTGACGCCGCTACCCAACGGCGACCGCACCGAAGAGGTGATCGTGTCGCAGCAGATCCTGCAATCTCTGGGCATCCGCAGCTTTACGCCACAGGTGACAGCGTGCCCGGGGTGCGGCCGCACCACCAGCACATTCTTCCAGGAAATGGCCGACGAGATTCAAACCTACCTGCGCGACCAGATGCCGCTATGGAAGGCCAAACACCCGGGCGTGGAAAGCATGAAGGTGGCGGTGATGGGCTGCGTGGTCAACGGGCCGGGCGAATCCAAGCATGCCAACCTGGGCATCTCGCTGCCGGGTACTTTTGAGGAGCCCAAGGCGCCGGTCTTCGTAGACGGGCGCCTGGTGACCACGCTGAAGGGCGACCACATTGTGGCCGAGTTCATCGGCATGCTGGATCAATACGTGGCGACGCACTACGCCGAATCCGGCGCTTAATATGTCGAGACGCTTCACGCTGCGGGAGGCGGAAGACATGCTC
>DATGGM010000248.1:0-21262 GCA_035308525.1 Bryobacteraceae bacterium | reverse complement strand
CGCATGATGCGCAAGAGCCCCGGCTTCACGCTGGTGGCGGTGCTCTCTCTGGCCCTCGGAATCGGTGTGAATTCGGCGATGTTCAGCCTGGCCGATGCTGTGCTGTTTCGCCCGCTTGGCGTGGCGCACCCCGGTGAAGTGGTCACCATACTGGGCAAATCGCCGAGCGGCTCCTCCGACCGCCTCTCCTATCGCGATTATGTGGATTTCCGTGATCGCAGTCAAAGCTTCGCCGGAATGGTTGCCTTCAAACGTGAAACCTTCGGCTTCAGCGCCGACCCGCGCAACCTGCCGCAAATGCGCCTCGGCATGCTGGTCTCGGGTAATTTCTTTCAGGCGATGGGCATCCAGCCCGCGCTGGGCCGCGGCTTCCGGCCCGATGAAGATCAGGTTCCGGGCCGCGACGCGGTGGTGATTCTGGGCCACGATTTCTGGGAAAAACAGCTGGGCGCCGACGCGGCGATCGTCGGACGCAAGGTCCGCCTGGATGGCTTCGATTTCACCGTGATCGGCGTGGCCCCTGAGCGCTTCACCGGCATGGATCAGTATATCCGGCCCGCCATGTTCGTGCCCCTGGCCATGGCGCCGCGCCTTTCCGCCAATCCCGAGCTCAATCTGCTGGAGAAGCGCTCGGCCCGCGCGCTTGAAATAAAGGGCCGCCTGGCGCCGGGAGTCACCATGGCTCACGCGCAAGCCGATCTGGCCGCCATCGCCAAAAGCCTGGAGCAAACTTACCCCGATACCGACCGCGACCAGAGCGCAGTGATCGTAACGGAATTCCAGACCCGCCTCCGGGACGATCCCGACGACGCCGTGCTGACAGCCATGCTGCTCGGCCTTTCCGCGATGGTCTTATTGGTAGCTTGCGCGAACATCGCCAACCTCCTGCTCTCCCGGGCGCGATCCCGCACGCGCGAAATCGCCATCCGGCTGGCCGTGGGCGCGGGCCGTTCCCGGCTGATCCGCCAGTTGCTGGCGGAAAGCCTGGCGATCGCGGTGGCCGGAGGCGCCGTGAGCCTTCTGTTGGCCTACGCCGGAGTATCCTTTTTTTTGAGCCACATCCAGGTCCCGTCCGATTTTCCTATCGTTATCGACGTCAGGTTGGATTATCGCGTATTGCTCTTCAGCATGGCGATTTCGCTGGTTAGCGTCATGCTGTTTGGCCTGGCCCCCGCGCTGCAAGCCACCCGCACCGAACTGGTGCGCGTCCTGAAATCCGAAGACGCGGATCGCACCCGCGGAAAGCGCCTGTGGGGCCGGCAAGCGTTGGTGGTTGTGCAGGTGGCTCTCTCCCTGGTGCTGATGGCCGTGGCCGCCATGCTGGCGCGCGGATTTGCCGCGGTGCTGGCCGGCGGTCCCGGCTTCCGTACCGATCATCTGGTGATGATGAGCTTGGATCCCACCCTGGTGCTCACCCCTAAGCCCCAGGCCCAGCAGTTCTACAAGGAGTTGATGGACCGCGCCCGCACCACCCCCGGGGTAAAATCCGCGACACTGGTCAGCGGCATTTCCTTCTCGCCCAACCAGCGCCAGGGGAGCATCATCCCTGAGGGTTACCAGTTCCCCAAGCAGCAGAACAGCGCGCAGATCCTGGCAAATTGGGTGGACGACCGCTTCTTCGATACCATGCGGGTGCCCATCGTGCGCGGCCGCGGCTTCCGCCACAGCGACCTGTTTGGCGGTCCGCGGGCAGCCGTAATCAACGAGGTGCTGGCCCGCCATTATTGGCCCGGCCAGGACCCCGTAGGCAAGCGCTTCCGATTGACCGGCCGCGACGGCCAATGGGTCCAGATCGTAGGCATCGCCCAAACCGCTAAATACACCTGGGTGGGAGAGCCGCCCACCGAGTATCTCTACCTGGCTCTCGATGAGCTGCCGCGCGCGCGCATGACCCTGGTAGCCGAATCCTTCGGCGACCCCGCCGGCCTGGTGGCGCCGCTGCGCGAGGTGGTGCGCGGCCTGGACGCCAATCAACCCGTCTTCGACGTGCGCACAATTCAGGATCTTTACCAGGCGCGCGCCAGCGTCGCAGGCATGATCAATGAGATAGTCGCCGTGATGGGACTGGTCGGCCTGGGCCTCGCCATGGTCGGGCTGTACGGGTTGATCGCTTACTCGGTAGCGCGCCGCACGCGCGAGATCGGCATCCGCATGGCCATCGGCGCGGACCGCAAGTCCGTGATGGGGATGGTTCTCCGCCAGGGCTTGCTGCTTTCGGTAACCGGAATAGCCATCGGCCTGGTGGCCAGCATCGGCGCGGAGAAGGTCGTCATGACCCTGTTCGGCGCGACTCGCAGGGATGTGCTGGCCTATGTGCTGGTGGCGCCCGCGCTCCTGGCGGTCACCATGCTGGCCGTCTGGGTGCCGGCCCGCCGCGCCTCCCTTGTGGACCCAATCCGCGCGCTCCGCTACGAATGAGGCGTTCTGGTACTGGCCGCAGCCGCGGCGCTTGAAAACAGGCTCGGACCGCGGGACAGCGGCGGTACAATGAGCGCATGAAACTTCATACCTTATTTTTCATTCTTGTACTCCTAACAGCAACTTGTACCGTGTGGGCCCAAAAACCCACTACCTGTATCGTCACCGCCGTACCCGCCATCGTGCACTCCGAAGGCATAACGGAACGGTTGGGCGACATCAACCTGCAATGCACCGGAACGCCGGGCGTTGTGGTTACTGCCAACCTGAGCGTGATGCTTCCGGTTTCGATCACCAACCGCGTGAATTCGACCGGCTATTCCACGGATGCCGCGCTGCTCATTAATACCGGGACCGGACCCGTGCCCTCGGGAGTCTCCGGCCTGGTCACCGGCCGCAGTATCTCTTTTTATGGCTTTCAATTCACCTTTCCGCAGAGTGGCGCCCTGTCGCTGATCGTCGACGACCTGCGTGCCAACGTCAACGAGTTGGGCCTCGTGCAGCAGACGCCCCTGGTGGCATACCTTGGTGGCACAATTCTGCTTGCCAATAATCCGGTGCCCGTGGCGGTCGCCCTGCAAGGCCTGCTCGCCACCAGCATGGACACCGGCGTCACCTGCATCGGCTCGCCGACGCCGTCGACCGTTAGCGTGACCAACCTGCTTGGCGCCGGCACCGCCGAGCAAACCACCCGCGTCACCGAGGGCTTCCCGGCATCGTTCCAACCCAAGGATTCCACCACGGATACCGGCACCCGTTTCCTGCTGAATTACGCGAACTTCCCCGCCGGCGCCGCCATCTATGTCCCCGATGCGGTTGCCGGCACGGGCGCCGCCGTGCCCAGCTCGGGCGGCGATCTTGGAACACCCGCCGCGGTTGGCCAGTACGCTCCCGGCAGCCACACGTTGCTGCTGGTGCGCGTGCTGAATGCCGATAACACCGGCACCGGCGGCACGCTCGCCACGCTGCCGCCGCCCAACGGCTCCGGCCGGCTGGTTCTCGACGGCGCCAATTCGGTGCCCCTGACCAACGGCGCGGGATATGTTGTGTATGAAGTCGTGGATGCCAACCAGTCCGCCACCGAAAGCGCCCAGATTCCCAACTTCTTCGCCATCGGTCCCCACAGCGCCCCGGCCGCCGCGACCGGCAGCCTGTCGCTGGCGCCTGTTTCCACGGTGACCTCCGCCTCAACTACCGCGCCCATTCCGCGCTTCGCGGCCGTCACTCCTCCCTCGGACTGCGCCGTCGTGGGCGACTGTAACGCTTCATATTTTCCGCAGTTGCAAGTGACCGCCACCGCCAATCCCATGCAAGTCACTGCCGTCGCCGGAGGAAAAAGAATCGGCGCGGGTAACCTCACGATCAAGAACGCAAAGAGCGGCGAACTCGATTGGTCCATCAGCGTGACTTACGCCAACGGCACGGGCTGGGTATTGCTCACGAACTCGGTCGGGATCGATAATGCCGAAGTTCAGGTGGTCGTCGACCCGAGCGCGCTCGCGCCGGGTACCTATGCCGCTACGCTCACCGTCCAAGCCGGCGTCGCGGGCAGCCAGACCATCCCGCTCTCCGTCACCGTCAGCGCCGCTCCCGCAACTCCCTCCGTGGTCATCAGCTCGGTTAGCGATGCCGCGGATTTTCACCCTGGTCCCGTGGCGCCCGGCGAGTTCGCATCCGCTTTTGGAACGAACTTAGGCGGGCAGAACGTCACAGCCGCTTTCAACGGAGTGCCGGCGAACCTGCTGTACACCGGCGCCACGCAGATCAACCTGCGCGTTCCGTCGTCTTTAGCCGGCCAGACGTCGGCGCAGTTGGTGGTCACCGTGGATGGCGCCAGCAGCGCGCCCTTCGTCGTGCCGCTGACCGCCGTCGCGCCCGCCATCTTCACCCCCGGCGTGCTCAATCAAGACTACAGCGTGAACTCGCCCAGCCATCCCGCCGCGCTGGGATCGATCCTGCAAATCTTCGGCACCGGCATGCCGGACTCCGGCGGTGTGGTGACGGTGACCATCCAGAATCGCGGTAACCTGGTTCCACTCTACGCCGGCGCTGCGCCCGGACTGCCCGGCATGCAGCAGATAAACGTCGCCGTGCCGGCGGATCTGCAGCCGGTCACGTCCAATTTGATCATTTGTGTTGCGGGAACCGGCGCCCAGCAGTATTGCAGCCAGCCCGAATCGATCGCGTTGCACGAATAAAACCAAATGAATGATTCGCGTTTATGCGCCTTCCTGCGCGGCGCAATCCCTATGCTGCTGCTCTCCGGTTGCGGTTACGTCTCGGAGCCGCTGCCGCCGCTCATGAACATTCCGGGACGCGGCGAGAATCTGGCCGCCATCCAACGCGGATCGAATATCCTGGTGCACTTCACCGTGCCAACCCTGACTACCGAAGGACAGCTGTTGAAGCGCTCCGTTCGGCTCGATCTGCGCATCGGACCGAAGCCCAGCGGCCCGTTCGACGCTGCGCAGTGGTCCACTAACGCCAAGGCCGTAGGCGGAGGCAACACCGCCAACGGCCTGGCCACCTTCCAGATCCCGGCCTCCGAGTGGATCGGCAAGCAGGTGCTGGTGGCGGTCAAGATCGTGGGCTCTAACGGGCGCGACGATGGCTGGTCCGCTCCCGTTACGCTCACGGTGGTGCCGCCACCCGAGCCTCCGCGCGATCTGACCGCCGAGGCCGTGCCGCAAGGCGTCCATCTTATTTGGCACGGCGCCGGAGACACGTTCATAGTCCTCCGGCGCGGCCCGGATGAGAAGGACTACCAGTCGCTGGGCGGTTCCCCGAAGCCGGAATACACCGACTCCACCGCGTCATTCGATAAGCCCTATAGCTACATCGTGCAATCCGTGGTCAAAGCCGGAGATGCCCAAGCCCAAAGCGACTTATCCGCCGAAGCATCCATCACTCCGGTGGACACTTTTCCGCCCGCTGCGCCCGCCGCCCTGACCGCCGTGCCTTCCACCAACAGCATAGAGCTGGTCTGGGAGCGCAGCACCGAACCCAATATCGCCGGATACCGCGTCTATCGCGCCGCCGACGCCCAGGCCTTCGAGCGGCTGTCGGACACACAGGCGTTACCGGCCTACAGCGACCGTAAGATCGAAGCCGGCAAAACGTATCGCTACGCCGTCACCGCCGTCAAGAAAAATGGACTGGAGAGCAAACAGTCCGAGTCCGTGGAAGCTGCCGCGCCATAGTAGGCGGTATGCCGCGCTAAAATCGAGCCATGCGTGCATTCCTGGTTGTATTGCTCTCTCTGGCGGGCGCCGCCCTGCTCCCCGCCGCCAAGACTCTCGAGATCTACTTTATCGACGTGGAAGGCGGCCAGGCGACCCTCTTCGTCGCGCCGTCGGGCGAGTCCTTCCTGATCGACACCGGCTGGTCCGGCCACAACAGCCGGGATGCCGACCGCATCGCCGCGGCCGCCAAACATGCCGGCGTCAAGGCCATCGACTATCTGCTGGTCACGCATTTTCACGAGGACCACGTAGGCGGCGTGCCGCAGCTCACCCGCAAGCTGCCCGTTCGCAACTTCATCGACCACGGCGAGAGTGTCGAGCGCGATCAGCGCGCCAAGGAGCTGTACGCCGCCTATGTCGAATACCGCGCCAAGGGCAACCACATCCTGGCTAAACCGGGCGACACTCTCCCCGTCAAAGGTCTGGAAGTGAAGGTGCTCACCGCGGATGGCGACGAGATCGAGAGTCCTCTGCCCGGCGCCGGCCAGCCGAATCCCCTATGCGCCGAGGACCGCCTGCAGGCCCCGGATGCCACCGAAAACGCCCGCTCCGTCGGCACGCTGATTACCTACGGAAGCTTCCGCGCGCTCGATCTGGGCGACCTCACCTGGAACAAGGAGCACGAGCTGGCCTGCCCCAATAATAAGATCGGCGCGGTGGATCTGTTCATCGTCACCCACCACGGCGCCGACATATCTAATTCACCCGCCATCGTGCACGCCATTCATCCGCGCGTGGCCATCATGGATAACGGCGCGCGCAAGGGAGGCACCCCGGCTGCATTTCAGTCCATCCACAGCGCGCCCGGCATCGAGGATATCTGGCAATTGCATTACTCCGTCGCCGGCGGCAAAGATAACAACACGCCGGATACCTTCATCGCCAACATTGACGAAGCCGGAGACCCGGCCAACTGGATTCATGTAACCGCGCATCCCGATGGCAGCTTCACGGTGTACAACACCCGCAACAAGTACTCGAAAAACTACGCGCCCAAATAACAGTCACGGCCCGTCACCGCCAGGTCAGCCGTGCGATCCGTCCACCCGGCCCGACCGCCCACACCGCATCTCGCCCCGCCCCGCTGAGCGCGTTATAGTTGCCGCTATCGAACAGCTTCCAGCTCTTGCCGTCGTGTGAAATATCCGAGCCGGAAGTTCCCACCGCGATCCAGACACCCCGGCCCGCCACGAACATCACCGCCGAACGGTAGCCATTCGGCTGACCGCCGCTGGGCGCGTTCCACGTGCGGCCCCCATCCGCCGTGATGGCTAGATCGCCGCCGGCCTCGGTTGGCTTGTCGTACTTTCCACCTGCCGCGGTCCCGTGCAGCGCATCCGCGAATGCCAGCGAGAAGATCCCCGCGGCCGCGCCGTCATGGCGCATCGGCGTCTCCACGGCCCCCCAACTCTCCCCGGCATCAGTCGAATGAAATACGCGCGCCACACTCGCCCCGCCGGTGCCGAACCAGGCTTCGCTCTTGCCCCGCACGACCAGGCAGGAGTTACTGGCCGCAAATGCTCCTTCGTTGCGAAGCGCGGACGGCGGTTTCCGCCGCTGCCACGATTTCCCGCCGTCCCCCGTCGTCAACACCACGAACTGTCCATCCACCGGATCGCCCAGCACCATGCCGCGATGCGCATCCCAAAACTGCAGAGCATCGAAGAAGCCGCCGGCGTCCGCATTGGTAAACAACAACGTCCAGTGCGCGCCGCCATCCGCCGTCTTGTAAATGCGCGAACTCTCGCCCGGCCCGCTGCTCATCAGCCAGGCGGTCCGGCCGTCCAATGCATGCACGCTCCGAAAGTCCAGATCGCCGGCTCCCGCGACGGTGGCGGCGTGCCACGTCGCGCCGCCATCGGCCGTGCGCAGATAAGTGCCCCCCGTGCCGCTCGCCCAGACCACCCTCGCACTAACTGCACTGACGCCGCGCAAAGACGCTTTTGTACCGCTCACTTGTGCCGTCCAGGACTGCGCGCACAGCCCTTGCGCGGCGGCTAACCCCAGCACGCCCAAACTAGTACCTATGTGGCGCATTTCTTATTCTCTACCGGTAGAATACCTGTAAATTGAACCTACCGGTTTCTGTAAAGCCGGTTTATGCTCAATGTAATAGGAGGGCCGCACGCTCTACCGATTATTAGCGCACGCCAGTCTCGCCATACAGACAGCGTTTTCTTGCCTGCTGGTGTGTCTGCTCGAATTCTACTACCGGCGGGTCGCCCGCGAGGCCTGGCTGCGCTGGTTCGGCTGGTCCTGGGTGGCGCAGGCGGCCTACGTGGCCGCGCTTTGGGTTGTATTCGATCACCCGAACGGCGGCCCGGCTCTGCGGGTGCCGACCTCGCTGTTAGGATTCGTCGTTCCATCCATGATCGCGCTGACCTCCCTTGCACTGCTTCGTGGGCGGAATCCCTCGCGAGCGTGGCTCACCGGTTTGGGCTTGGCGGCTATCGTGGCGGCCGCCATCCGGTTCGTGGTCGGTCTGCCTTATCCGCTCGGCTCGGTGCAGGTCGCCCGCGTTCACAACGTTCCCACTTATGCCCTCTATGGCGTCACCAGCCTTATGGCGGCGGTAGTCTTTACCCGCCATGGCCGGCAACATCGGCTGGCTGGTTCTATGGTGACCGCCGGAGCTTGGGGCCTGTATGGCATTTTGAATCTGGTCCGCGCCGTCGTGTGGTACAACACGGCGACCTGGGGGCTCTACGGAGCTGAGAATAACCCCGTCCTGCTGCAATTTTCGCTCGTCACCTTCATCACAAACTGCTCGGTCTGGATCATCATGAGTATCGGCGTGGGCCTGCTCCTGACGGAAAGTGCCGAGCGCAGCGAGCGCCGCGCCCGCGATGCCTTCCGCGAACTGCAGGCCGCCCAAAGCGAACGCGCCCGCCTGGCGCAGTTGGTGGAGCAAAGCCGCGACGCCATCCTGGTCATCTCCGACGGCCGGTTGCGCTACCTGAACACCGCGGCCGCGAGTCTGCTGGGCTATGCCGATAACGAGATTCCGTCGTTGTTCATGAAGCCGCTCCATGAAGTATGCGGCATCGGCGAACACGATCTGATGCGCGCCGAAATGCACCGCTCGATCGCCGCGGCGGGGGTTTGGGAAGGTGAATCCGAGTGGTGCAACCGTGTTACCAGCGAGCGCATCCCCGTCCTGGTGGGCGCCGTCGCCATGGATTCGCGCCAGGGCGAGCCGGCCACCACCGGGCTCATCGGACGCGACCTGCGCGAACGCGTACGCCTCGAAGAAGACCTGCGGCAGGCGCAGCGGCAGGAAGCCTTGGGCCGGCTGGCTGGCGGCATCGCCCACGACTTCAATAATCTCCTGACCGTAATGATGGGTTACGCATCGTTGGCTTTGAAGGACAATCTGGCCGACCCTCTGCGCCAGAACATCGGCGAGATCCTCAACGCCGCGCGCCGCGCCGCCGCCATTACCGAGCGCTTGCGCGCCTTCGGCCGCCGCCAGGCGCTTCGTGCCGCTCCCTTTGAACTGAACGCCATGGTCCGGTCCATGCAAGGGACTCTGAACAAGCTGGTCGAAGGCGACGTGGATCTGCACTATGAGCTTTCGGAAACGCCGCTCTTCGTGCGCGCCGATGCGGCCCAGATCGAACAGGTGCTCATGAACCTGGTCCTCAACGCGCGCCAGGCCATCACGGGATGGGGTCAGATCATCGTGCGCACCGCTCCCGCCCCGCAGGAGTTCGTCAAGATCGAGGTCGAGGATACCGGATCGGGCATCGAGCCCGGCGTTATGGAACACATCTTCGATCCGTACTTCACTACCCGCTCGGCCGGCACCGGGCTCGGCCTTTCCATGGCTTATGGCATCGTCAAGCAAAGTAACGGCGACATTCGCGTCGATAGCCGGCCCGGCCGCGGCAGCCTCTTTACCGTCTTACTGCCAGTGAGCGCGGGCGTCGCGGACAGCGCCCCTGAGGCGCCCGCCAAGCCGGAGCCGGTCTCGCAAACCACCGACGGGACTGAAGTGGTGATGATAGTCGACGACCGTCCGGACGTCGCGGCCTTCGTCAGCATATGCCTGTCGCACTACGGCTACCGTGTGCTGACCCATACCGATTCCGAATCCGCCCTGGCCGCCGTTCGCGACGGTTCCGCCGCGCCGCAGTTGATCGTCCGCGACGTGATGATGCCGGGCATGCCGCTCCGGGAGTTCGCCGATCACATCCACCAGTTGCGCCCTGGCATTCCGCTGGTATGTATGTCCGGATTGCCCGAGCCTTCCGTCACTCCCATGCTCGACGGCACCGGCGGATACTTCATCCCCAAGCCTTTTACATCCGAGCAGCTCGCCGCGTTCGTGCGCCGCGTGCTCGACGCTGCCGCCATTCTCACCCGCGAGTAACACGCCTACTGCCGCACCGGCATCACCACTTGCCCGCTGCGCAGCGTCGCTTCCGTGGGCAGCGCCACCTGATCGCCCTCCGCCAGCCCCTGCACGATCTGCACCCGCGTGACGCTGGACGCGCCGGCCGTCACCGGCTGCCACGCCAGCCGGTCTCCGCGCAGCACGAACACGCCCACACCGCTCGCATCCCGCCGCAGGCACTCCTTCGGCATCGTCAGCGCGTTGTCTACCGTGGCCGTGCGGATGTGTGCATCCACGTTGGTGCCCGGCAGCAGCACGCGCCCCGGATTGTCGATGGTGCACAGCACTTCGCCCACCTGCCGGCTGCCCAGCCCCACGATGTTTGAGGGCTTGCGTTCCACGGTGCCTTCCCAGGCGCGCCCCGGCAAGGCGTCCCAGTTGATCGTCACCGGCTGGCCCACCTCCACGCGCCCCAACTCCGGCTCGTCTACGAACACCCGCACCCGCACGCGATCCGTCCGGCCCACGTTCGCCACCAGGTCCCCGGCACTCAGATACGCGCCCGGCCGCGCCGCCAGATCGTACACCACCCCGCCTATCGGCGCGCGAATCACGGTCTGCGCGATATGGCTCCGGGCCAGCTGCACCGCCGCTTCGGCGTCCCGCAACCGCGCCTGCGCTACGGTCTTATCGGATTGGCTCACCAGCGCGCCGCGCTTCTTCTCCAGCCCGTCGATTGCCATCTCCGCGGCCTGCAGCTTGGCCTTAATCTCGTCCACCTCCACCATTGAAGCGGCCTGTTTATCGGCCAGCCGCCTAAGTGACGCATATTCTTTCTCGTCGTGATCTTTTTCGACGCGCAGCCGCGCCAAGTCGGTATCGATGGCGTTCAATTCGAGCTGCTTCCCACCCTGATCGATCACCGCCAGGTCCGCTTTCGCCTGCGCCACCCGCGCGGTAGCCGCGTCCAGATCCGCTTGCAACCCCGTATCGCTCAGGATCGCCAGCGCCTGTCCCTCGCTCACCGCCTGTCCCGGCTGCACCGGCACTTTGCTCACCAGCGCGGCCTGCTCCACGCGCACCGCCTGCCACTCGATCGGTTCCACTTTGCCGTTCGTCGGCAGGGTGCTCACCAGGGTCTCGCGCACGACCTTGGCAAACGGGATCTGCGGCGCATCGCTGGAGCGGTGATAGGCCCACCAGCCGGCAGCCGCCAGCGCCACCGGCACGAGCCAAAAGAGTTTCTTCACTTGTACTATTCCAGCAAATACTTCCGGATAAACATCACCGTGGCCGCGAATTGGAAGTCTCGATTCCCTTTCTTCGCGAACCCGTGCCCTTCATCCGCCGCCAGCAGATACCAGACCGGCACGCCCCGCGCGCGGATGGCTGCCGTCATCTGCTGGCCTTCCGTGTAAGGCACCCGCGGATCGTTCCGCCCCGCCACGATCATCATCGGCTTGCTGATCTGGTCCACGTGCGCCATCGGTGAGATCGATTCCAGAAACTTGTGCATCTCCGGATCGCGCTCGTCGCCGTATTCCACCCGCCGCAGATCCCGCCGATAGGCTTCCGTGTGCTCCAGGAACGTGATCCAGTTGGAAATCCCCACCACGTCCACCGCGCACCGGAACCGGTCGTTAAAGTGCGTCATGCTGGCCAGCGTCATGTACCCGCCGTAGCTGCCGCCCGTCACCATCACGCGCTTCGCATCCAGGTCCGTGCGCCCGGCGATCCAATCCAGCAGCGCCCCGATGTCTTTCACCGAATCCTCGCGCTTCCGCCCGTTGTCCAGATTCAAGAACGCTTTCCCGTATCCGGTCGATCCCCGCACGTTCGGGAAAATCACCGCCGCCCCCAGTTCATCCAGCACATAGTTCATCGACCCCAGATACCCCGGTTGAAACTGGCCCTCCGGTCCGCCATGTATGTTCACGATCACCGGCCGCGGCCCCGCGAACCGCTTCGGCGGACGATACAGAAACCCCGAAATGGTCAGCCCGTCGAACGATTTCCATTGAATCAGCTCCGGCTCGGAGAACTGCGAGGCATCCAGTCCCCCGGTCTCGCTGTAAGTCCAGCGATCCAGCTTGCCGGTAGCCATGTCGATCGAGTAGACATCCGAAGGCGTCCGCGCCGACGTGATGGTGAATCCCAAATCGTGCCCGTTGGCGTGCCAGCGCACGTCCGCGATGCTCCCGTAAGGCAGCCTGGGCAGCGCCGCCTCCTTCCGCGTCGCGGTATCCATCACGTGCAGCGTGTCCGAGCCGTTCTCGTCCACGATGTACGCGATGCGCCGGCCGTCGCGCGTCACATCGAAGGCCGTCACGTCCCAGTGCAAACCCGGCCGCAGGATGCTCACCTTCTTGCTGGCGAGGTCAAGCAGCGCAAGCTGCTCGAAATCCGAGTCCTGATTGGTGAGCAGGTAAACGCTCTTGCCATCCGGCGCAAACCGCGCGTGCCGGTACGCCACGCCCGCCTGCTGCGGGCTCAGCGCCTTCTTGTCGCCCGAACCAGTATCCACCAGGAACAGCGCCGACTCGTACGCCGACACGCCCCGCATCACCGCCAGCATCTTCCCATCCGGCGAGAAATCTTCCGCCTCCCATCCGCCGCTGTCGGCGTCCACCACCCGCCGCGCCTCCTCGGGATGCGCCGGCACCCCGATGTAAATGTCGGTATCCCGCCCGTTGCGCCGCGTCGACGCGTACGCGAAATGCGCGCCGTCCCGCGACCACAACGCTCCCGTGTTGCGAGACTTGCCGTCCGTCAGCAGCGTCGCGTGTCCCGTGCGCACGTCGTAGTCGTAAACCTGGAACCACTCCCCGCCCCCGATGTCCTTCGAGAACAGGAACGAGCTTCCATCCGGCCGGTACCGTCCCCCCGACACGCGGTCCGCGTAGAACGTAAGCTGCGTGCGCGCCCCGCCCGGCTGCAGCACGCGATGAATCTGGGGCGCCTGCCCGAAGCGCGTCACGATGAGCATCTCCCGCCGCGTGGGATGCCAGTCCACCAGCGTGGCCGTGCGGGATTCGGTGTAAGGCCCCAGCTCCTCCATCAGGCTCACCGGAATCGCCGGGATTGCCTCAGCCGTCAGATTAGCCGGCACCGGCAGAGTCGGTTCTGCGCCCGGCAGCAGCCCAACGAGGAGAAAAAAAACACTATGTCGCAGCATAGGCAGATTCTACCGCCAAACAGCCTTATCGGCGTTCATCGGCGTGAATCGGCGGCCAATAAAAGTTTGGGACGCCTCTTTCCCAGTCCGGTCGCCCCCTCGAACGCATGCGCCATCTGCAGAACGCTGAAGTCCTCTTTATCGCGGCCCACAATCTGGACTCCCACCGGCAATCCCTCCGCCGTGAAGCCTCCCGGTACCGAAGCCGCCGGATTGCCCGTCGCCGAGATGTACCAGCACGACTTCATCCAGTCGATATAGTTATTAAATTTCACGCCCGCGATCTCTGTCGGATACGGCATGTTCACATCGAACGGCGGCAACTGGCAGGTAGGCAGCACGAAGTATTCGTACTTTTCAAGGAATGCCTGAAATCGCCGCCAGATCTGGCCATGCGCAGTCTCGGCCCGCGCCAGATCCGTGCCAGTCAGCCGCAACCCTTCCTCGATCTCGCGCTTGAGCGTATCTTTGAAAGCGTCCGGATGCGCGTGCAGTTGCTCGCCAAAAGCGCTCGCTGCATTCCACGCGCGCAGCGTCCGAAACGCCACCTCGGCGGGAGCGAAGTCCGGCTCCGCCTCCTCCACGATGCACCCCAGCGATTCAAACGTGGCGCGATGCCCGTCCACAATCGTCCGCACCCGCGCGTCGAACGGCACGCCGCCCAGATCCTTGAACCATGCCACCCGCACGCCTTTGAAGCCCCGGTCCAGCGGGCGCGCGAAGATCTCCCCAGGTTCGTTGATGGATAGAGGCGCCCGCTTGTCCGGCCCCGCCAGCGTGCTCAGCACCAAAGCCAGATCGGCCACCGATCGCCCCAGGCATCCCGCGGTGCTCAGCGTCGACCATGCAAAAGCCGCCTTCGGATACGGCACCCGCCCGATCGACGGCCGGAAGCCCACCACGTTGCAGAATGACGCCGGATTGCGCAGCGAACCGCCTGTATCGGAGCCATCCGCCACGGGCGCCATCCCGCAGGCGAGTGCCACCGCCGCGCCGCCCGACGATCCCCCGCACGTCTTCGTCAGGTCGTAAGGATTGTGCGTCGCGCCGAAAACTTTGTTGAACGTCTGCGATCCCGCCCCGAATTCCGGCGTATTGGTCTTGCCCACCATGATCGCGCCCGCCCGCCGGATCCGTTCCACCACCAGGTCATCCTCGGCCGGAATGTAATCTTTAAAGAGCGGCGATCCAAACGTCGTGCGCACGCCGCGCGTTTCCACCAGGTCCTTGTGCGCCACCGGCAGGCCGTGCAGCGGCCCCAGCTTCTCGTTGTGCGCCTGCATTTCATCGGCTTTCGCGGCAGCTTCGGCGGCCATCTCCGGCACCAGCGTCACGATGGCATTCACCTTCGGGTTCACCCGCTCGATCTGCTTCAGATGCGCCGCCAGACACTCGCGCGCCGACAGCTTCTTCACGCGGATCAGCCGCGCCATCTCCACCGTGCTCGTAAAACAAATCTCCAGCGCCGCATCCTGGCCCTTCGCCGTATCCGCCATGAGTGCCGCGGCAGCCAGTCCCTGCAACGCCTCGCGGCGGTTTGGTTCGCCCATGCGTGTAAGGTTACCATCAACTGGAAATACTCCACTGGGGAGTAGGTTCCACATATGGAGACTATCCAGGTCGTCCTCGATTCCAAGCTACTGCGCGCCGCGGACGTGGCGGCACGACGAACCAGGTTGAATCGCTCCGCGTTGATTTCGGGAGGCCCTTCGCACGCCCTCGAGATCCGGGAGCGGGAACTGCGCGACCGCAAAGGCTATGAAACCGGCCCGAAAGACGCAGGGGAGCTGTCCGGCTGGGAAGCGGAGGCCATTTGGCCGGAAGAATAACCAGGGGCGAGATTAGGCTCTACCGGCTTGCACCTCCGGACAAGGCCCGGCCAGTCGTAGTGCTGACCCGCGACAGTGCCCTTCGATACTTGTCTACGGTGACGGTCGCGCCGGTCACCTCCAGCATACGAGGGGTTCCCTCGGAAGTGAGGCTGGATCAGGAAGACGGTATGAAGAGCCCTTGCGCCGTGAATCTCCACAACACAATAACCGTGTCGCAACAACGCCTGGGTAGGCGCGTCGCTCACCTCGCCCCGCCGCGAATCAAGGAGATATGCGCCGCTTTGCGCTTTACGCTGGGCTGCGATGAGTGAGGGCGACATTTTCTGCCTGCACCCGCTCGATCTGCTTCCGGTGCGCGGCCCGACACTCGCATGCCGACAACCTTCTTCTCGCGGATCAGCCGCGCCATCTCCGCCGTGCTCGTAAGACAAATCTCCCCGGCAGCATCCTGTCCCTTCGCCCTATCCGCCAAGAGCGCCGCCGCAGCCGGTCCCCGCGATGCTCGCGGCGGTGGGTTCGCCCATGCGTGTTAGGGTGCCGCCAAACTTTGCAAACCCGGACTTGATCTTGCCCGTCCCATGTAGCGCGTGATCCGGGCAGAATCGGCGGACTCAAGCCAACTACTCGGATTCATCCGACAACCGTCCGATCATGCCGTACCCGACGCGTATGCTGCGACCGGCACCGTTAGCGGGTCGGCGACCATACGCCAGAGTGGGTCGGAAGCACGTGATGAGTTATATGAATCCACTCCATGGTCCGCACGCGCGCCACATGACATTAATATAGGCGGCGAGATCGGTCAATTTATATCTCCAGTACCCGATGCGAAGAGCAAGCTTCGTAGCCGACTCATGATGCTACAATCCTCTACTCGGATCAGGGGTTCGGGCTGGTAGCCGATCTGGTTCGGTCAGGCAGTTTAGGTCGGCCTCACTCCGGTCGCTCGAACCGTCTGACGAGTGGACATGGTTTTATGCCAGCGTACCTAAGAAGAACCGTTGACGAGTTCATTAGCGAAGAACCAAATGCTGTAATCGGAATTCTTCAGCAGGCGTACGCATGTGATGGGTTCGTGTCGCAGTATACTCGCCAAACGCAAGCATGGGACCAGGTCATCCCAGAGCTTCAGCGCGTCTTCGCTCAACTGCTAAGGAGTCGTCCCGAAGCCAAAGACTGGACAATCCTCCTTGAGTATCCGTTGTACAGGCTCCGCCGACGCATAGATGCCGTTGTTCTTGCGGACGGTTTGATCGTCGTTGTGGAGTGCAAGGTTGGTGCCGATGTTTTCACGACGGCGGACCGACGCCAGGTCGAAGAGTATGCCCTGGACCTCCGTGATTTTCATGCGCAGAGTCACCAGCGCAAAATAGTTCCGGTGCTGTGGAGCACGGACGCCGAGTCTTCTGTTGACAGTGCATGGTCGGCGTTAACGCCGACCGGCGAGACGGTACACGCCGTCGTAGATGTCGGTGGCGCGTGCCTTGCACCGTTTCTAGCTGCCCTCCCGACAATGGAAGCAGCCCTCAGTGGTGAAACTTGGGATCGATCAACATACCGACCGGTTCCGAACATCATCGACGCTGCCACTTCCATCTTCGCGGGCCATGACGTTCGGAGTATAGCTAATGCCGACGCCGATAACCTGCAATCGGCAGCTGCACGCCTTGTGGCGCTGATCGAACAGGCACGTGAGCAGCAAAAGCGATTCTTGCTGGTCCTGACGGGCGTACCGGGTTCTGGGAAGACTCTCGCGGGTCTGCATGTTGTTCATAGCGCTGTAGCAACTCGCGTGGAGCGGTATGGTGATATCGTCTATCTCTCGGGTAACACACCCCTGGTCGTGGTACTTCGCGAGGCTCTGGCGCGAGATGAACATCTGCGGAGCAGGCGAGTTGGAGGCCGAAGACCACTTGGGGTTATCCGTCGCGAAGTCCGCGCCCGAATTCAGCACATCAATGACTTTCTCCAGGAGAGTCTACGTGGGTCGCCCGACGCGCCTCCCCATGAGCATGTAATTATCTTCGACGAAGCGCAGCGCGCGTGGGATGAGAAGCAAGGCATCAAGGAATTCAACCGAACCGCGTCCGAGCCAGCGCTCATTCTCGAATTGATGTCCCGGCATTCTGATTGGTGTGCATGCGTCTGCCTGGTTGGCGGCGGGCAGGAAATAAATTCGGGTGAAGAAGGCATTTTCGGCTGGGGCGAGGCTCTGCGAAAAATGGACCCGGTCAAGCAGGCAAAATGGGCTGTTTTCGCTCCGCCTGGTGTTCTTGAGGGAGGTCCATCTGCGGGTTCCCTTACGTTGGGAGATCTGCCCCGTAATCTCGCAATACACGTCGAGCCGGAACTTCAGCTGAATGTGCCACGGAGGAGCTATCGGTCGCCAGGCGTCAGTCGCTGGGTAGACTGCGTGCTCGCTGGTGACGAAACCGGCGCACGGGCCACAGTAGACGAGTTGCACGAGTATCCTGTCAGCATCACGCGTTCGTTTGCTAAAGCGAAATCGTGGTTAGAGGAGCGTGGACGCGGCGAGCGACGCTATGGCCTTGTGGCGAGTTCCGGGGCGAGGCGCCTTCGTGCCGATGGGCTAGGCGTCAGCCTCAACGCCTCCGCTGGCGCCGAGATCGCTCAATGGTACCTCAACCCCCGCGGCGACATTAGGTCCTCTTATGCCCTGGAGGTGGCGGCCAACGAGTACACCTGCCAGGGACTAGAGCTTGATTTCGCCTGCGTCTGCTGGGGAGGAGACCTCCTGTGGAACGAAGTGGCGAATTCATGGACTCATTCAAGACTCTTGGGGACATCGTGGCAGAGGGTTAGGAATCGGAGCGCCCAGCGATTTCTGGCCAACTCTTATCGCGTGTTGCTCACGCGAGCACGGGAGGGTTTGATCCTGTGGATACCGAGCGGCGACGAGTCGGATCCAACGCGTTGCCCCGGCCTTTTCGACGCCACTGCGGCAATCCTCACGCGTTGTGGCGCGGTATCGATTGCGGTCAGCTCAAGACCATAAGCTGGAAGCTAACATGTCTTTCTTCGGAAGCCGGCTGGGTCCCCGGCAACCGCGGACTCAGCCACGTTGACGGAAGACGCTCGCCTCGCGGAACTCCCTGATCCAGGCACGTCGTCTGGCTCAAGCTCGGGGGTAGTTCCGGAAAGTTCATCCCGGTTCGTATAAATCGCCACAGCCTCAACGACTCGACGCACCGTCAGCCTCATGCCACGGATGCTGACCGTTCATTCTGCTTTGGGTCCCACGTTATCCGATCAAAGTGCTGCATCCTCACCATTTTGATTCATTTCAGCGTGCTCACTCCGCCCCCCGCGCGCACCAATCAAACAAAATCTGCCACTCCAAAAGCTGCACCGCCCGCGCCCGCCTCTCCGCCTCCGACCCCGGCTGCTTCCGCGCCTGCTCGCACTCCTCAATAAATCCAAACGGGTCCCAAGGCCCCTGCCGGCCCGCCGCCCGCGCCAGCGCCGGATAGATCGGATGCCGCCCCACCTGCCGGAACCAGTATGCCGCGTTGCCCGCATCCGGCTCCCGCCGATGCACGATCGCGTGCCAAAAGCTGCCCTCGGCCGTCCCGATATCCTGCGCCACCGTGTGCGCCTCCTCGAAGCACGAAAAGTACGCGTACAGTCCGGCCAACGCCGCCTCCGGCGCGCGGGCCCCCGGAAACAACTCATCCGCCGCAACCCCCCGCAGCCACTCCCGGACCTCCGCCGTACAACCCTCCATCACCAGCGGCATCGGCCGCAAGCCGTCGCCGTCCACCGCCAGCACCGCCGCCGCCTCCCGGCCATAATCTGCAGCCCGAAATTCAACAGTTTCCATGGAAGCAGTATAAGGCGATATTCCTGACACCGACTGTCATATTCGGGCAGAATATCCCCGCAAAACCCCAATCACCCCAATCTTGACGGACTTTGCCATAATGCTATAATTACTTTTGCATCCAATCGCCTAGCCGGGTAATCCAACAAAGCAGCTTATGGCGTCGGCACTCCCAATTCCCCACCCCCTGCGCACGCAGGCCGAGCACCTGCTGTCCACGGTTGGCAATACCCCATTGCTGCGTCTCGAGAAAATCGCCCGCGATTACCCCGGTGTGGAGATCCTCGCCAAAGCCGAATACTTCAATCCCGGCGGCTCCGTCAAGGACCGCGCCGGCCTCGCCATGATCCTGGACGGCGAGCGCTCCGGCCGCCTGCACCCCGGCCGTACCATCCTCGACGCCACCAGCGGTAACACCGGCATCGCCTACGCCATGGTCGGCGCCGCGCGCGGCTACAAGGTCAGGCTGTGCCTCCCCGCCAACGCCACCATCGAGCGCAAGCGTATCCTCAAAGCCTATGGCGCGGAGATGGTTTTCAGCGATGCCGCCGAGGGATCGGACGGCGCCATCCGCCTCTGCCGCCAGATCTACGAAGCCGACCCCGACCTCTACTTCTATCCCGATCAGTACAACAACCCGGCCAACTGGAAAGCGCATTTTGAAACCACCGGCCGCGAGATCATCGAGCAGACTAACGGCCTGCTCACCCACTTCGTCGCCGCCATGGGCACCAGCGGCACCTTCACCGGCGTCAGCCGCCGTCTGCATCGCGATCTGCCGGACGTCAAATGCTACTCCGGCCAGCCCTCCAGCAGTTTCCATGGCCTGGAGGGTCTGAAGCACATGCCCACCGCCATCGTACCCGGCATCTACGACCCCACTCTGGCCGACGGCAACATCTGGCTGGATACCGAAGAAGCCTACGCCATGGTCCGCCGCCTTGCGAAGGAAGAAGGCCTGCTGGTCGGCATTTCGTCCGGATGCAATGTGGTCGCCGCTCTGGAAATCGCGCGCGGGCTGCATTCCCAGAACCGCGAAGGCATGATCGTCACCATGCTTTGCGACAGTGCCGAAAAGTATTTGAGCGACCAGTTCTGGGACGATTAAGTAAATGATTCGCATCGAACCCGGGGCTTGGCAGCAGATGGTCGCGCACGCCTGCGCCACGTATCCCAATGAGTGCTGCGGCGCCATGATCGGCGTCGTCCAGGATGGCCAGAAGTCCGTCACCGTGGCGCTGCCGCTCGAAAACGCCTATCAGGGCGCGCAAGCCAGCCGCTACGAATTGCGGCCCGAAGATCTGCTTCGCGCCGACAAGGAAGCGCGCAGCCGTAAGCTCGATCTGGTCGGAATCTACCATTCGCATCCCGATTGCGATGCTTACTTCTCCCAGACCGACCTGAAGAACTCGTGTCCTTGGTATTCTTTTGTGGTAATCTCCATCCGCAACGGCGCATTCGACCACGCCAATAGCTGGCTGCCCGACGCGGATCAGACCAAGGCGGAACGCGAGGAGTTGAAATACTAAAATGCCTAAAGTATTAATCCCCACCCCCCTGCGGCAATACGCAGGTAAACAGGACTCCGTCGAGCTGCAAGGCTCGACCGTCGGCGAAGTGCTGAGCGCTCTCACCAACCTGCACCCGGACCTTCGCCGCCAGCTGTACAACGACGAAGGCAAGCTGCGCAGCTTCGTCAATGTCTATCTGAACGACGAAGACATTCGCTACCTCCAGAAGGACGCCACACCTGTAAAGGCCGCTGACACCGTTTCCATCGTGCCCTCCATCGCCGGCGGTTCTGTAGCCGCGCCTCCGGAGCCGGCCACCGCGGCGCTCTCCAAGGACGAGATCCTGCGCTACAGCCGCCACCTGATCATGCCCGAAGTCGGCACCGAGGGCCAGCTCAAGCTCAAAGCCGCCAAAGTCCTTCTGGTCGGCACCGGAGGCCTGGGCGCGCCCCTGGGCCTGTACCTGGCCGCCGCCGGCGTGGGCCGCATCGGCCTCGTCGATTTCGATGTCGTGGATTTCACCAACCTCCAGCGCCAGGTGATTCACGGCACCAGCGACGTGGGCCGCAAGAAGCTTGATTCCGCGGCCGACCGCATGCGCGAAATCAATCCGTTTGTCAGAATCGACAAGCACGAAGTCGCCCTCTCCAGCGAGAACGCGCTCGATATCCTGCGCGACTACGACATCATTGTCGATGGCACCGATAATTTCCCCACGCGCTACCTAGTCAACGACGCCTGCGTCCTGCTCGGCAAGCCCAACGTCTACGGCTCGATCTTCCGGTTCGACGGGCAGGCGTCGGTCTTCTTCCCGCCGCATGGGCCGTGCTATCGGTGCCTCTACCCCGAGCCGCCGCCGCCCGACCTCGTGCCCAACTGCGCCGAGGGCGGGGTGCTGGGCATCCTG
>DATGGM010000247.1:0-8130 GCA_035308525.1 Bryobacteraceae bacterium | reverse complement strand
AACGGACGCATGACCCTGTTCAGCTACGACCGCAAAAGCAAAGCGGTCACCGAGCTGATCAACAACACCGGTAAGGACATCGCATCCGCGAGCGCCGGTCCCGGCGGGATCGTCTATGAACAATTCGGACAGATCCATATTTACGATATCGCCAGCGGCAAGAGCAGCCAGGTATCGATTGAGATCGAAGCCGATCTGGCGGAGGTGCGCCCGCATCCGCAGAACGTGACCAAAGAAATTCGCAGCGCCAGGATTTCTCCCAGCGGCGTGCGCGCGGTTTTCGAAGCGCACGGCGAGATCCTCACCGCGCCGGCCGAAAAGGGCGATATCCGCAACCTGACGAACACGCCCGGCGTGATGGAGCGGACACCGGCCTGGTCTCCGAACGGCAAGTCCATCGCATATTTCTCCGATGAGTCTGGAGAGTACGCGCTGCACATCAAGCCGCAGAACGGCGGGGGCGCGGCGCAAAAGGTGGCGCTCCAGGGCAAGTCGGCTTTTTATTTCGACCCGCGCTGGTCGCCCGACAGCAAGCACGTCGCGTTCACCGACAACCAACTGAACCTCTGGGACGTGGAGTTGGCTTCGGGAAAACTGACTAAGGTGGACACCGACTCTTCTTACGAGCTGAATCGCGACTTCAACTGGTCCCCTGACTCCAAGTGGATCGCCTTTGTGAAAAGCCTTCCCAATCGCCTGCACGCGGTGTCGATCTATTCGATGAGCGATGGCAAGAGCACCCAGGTCACCGACGGGTTGAGCGACGCGCGCTTCCCGGTCTTTGACAAGGATGGCCAGTATCTGTTCTTCACCGCCAGCACCAACTACGGACCCACGTCCAGCGGCCTGGACATGAACAGCGACCTGCATGAGGTGACCCGCAGCGTCTACCTGATCGTGCTGCCCAACGATGTAGCCTCGCCGCTAGCTCCGGAGAGCGACGAAGAAAAGGCGAATGAAGGAAAAAAAGACGAAACCAAGCCAACCGGCGAAGGCAAAGGAAATGAAGGAAATACGGCGGAAAAGCCGCCCAAGCCGGTGCGCATCGATTTCGATAAGCTGATTCAGCGCACCATCCCGTTGCCCATATCCGCGCGCCCCATTCAGACCCTGGCCGCCGGCAAGGCCGGTATCATTTATTTGGTTGAAGCTGGCCGAAATGCGGCCGGAGGTCCCGGCGGTGGCGCTGGTGGAACGCTTTCGAAGTTCGAACTCAAGGGCCGCAAAGTGGAGAAGTTGGCCGACGATGTTACGGGCTTCGATCTGTCGGCGAACGGCGAGAAAATGCTGCTGCGTATTGTGAAGAGCGGCGAAGGCAATGCTCCGCGTCCCGCCGGAGCGAATCCCGCGCCGCCGCAGTACGTCATCGCGCCCACTTCGGCTCCGCTCAAATCCGGCGAAGGAGTCCTGCATCTTGCCGATGTGGAAGTGAAGGTCGATCCGTTAGCCGAGTGGAAGCAGATGTACCACGAAGCGTGGCGGATCGAGCGCAGCTACTTCTACGACCCGAATTTGCATGGCGTCAACGCCGCTGACGGCGAGAAGGAGTTCGAGAAGTATCTGGATTCGCTGGCCTCGCGCGCCGATCTGAATTACATCTTCCACGAGATGCTGGGCGAAATCACTTCCGGCCACTTGCGCGGGGGCGGCGGCAACATTCCGGAGGCCAAGCGCGTCCCGGGTGGGCTGCTGGGCGCCGATTACGAGATCGCCAACGGGCGTTATCGCTTCAAGAAGATCTATTCGGGCGAAAGCTGGAACCCGCAGTTGCGGGCTCCCCTGGTGCAGCCGGGGACCACCGTCTCGGCGGGCGACTACCTGCTGGCCGTGAACGGCCAGGATCTGCAGGCGGGCGACGATGTCTACCGGCTGTTCGAAGGCACGGCCGATAAGCGTGTTGTGCTGCGCATTGGCGCGGACCCGGCGGGCGCCAATTCGCGCGAGATCACGGTCATGCCGGTGGCCAGCGAACAGCAATTGCGTCATCAAGCCTGGGTGGAGGAGAATCGCCGCAAAGTCGATCAGATGAGCGATGGCAAGCTGGCTTACGTGTACATGCCGGATACCGCCATGGGCGGATTCACGAGTTTCAACCGATACTACTTCGCGCAGGTGGACAAGCAGGGCGTCGTCATCGACGAACGCTTCAACTCCGGCGGACAAGCGGCCGATTACGTGATCGACGTGTTGAACCGTCCGCTACAAGGCTGGTGGAGCCCGCGCTACGGCGCGATCTACCGCACGCCGGCCGCCGCCATCTTCGGCCCCAAGGTGATGATCACCAATGAAATGGCGGGCTCCGGCGGCGATTTCATGCCGTGGATGTTTCGCCATACGCACATCGGCACGCTGGTGGGCAAGCGCACCTGGGGCGGGCTGATCGGCGTCTCGCCATATCCTCCTCTCATGGACGGGGGCGCGGTCACCGCTCCCAACTTCGGATTCTTCAGTCCGGCCGGCGAATGGGACGTGGAGAACCACGGTGTCGCGCCCGACGTGGAAGTCGAACAGGATCCCAAAGCAGTGCGAGACGGCCACGACCCGCAACTGGAGCGCGCGGTTTCGATCGCCATGGAGCAGTTGAAGAAGAATGCGGTTCCGGAGCCGCACCGGCCGGCTTTTCCGAACTATCAGAATCCGAACCAACATCCTACGAGCGCGGGTGGCGGCAGCGGCGGCCGGCCGTAGAGACCAGGCGCTCGTGCGTGCGCACGGCCGCCATGGTGCAGAATAGAAGTAGCGCCCCTTCAGCGGTTGGTTCGGCCGATGATCGACTCCGTACTCAACCTGCTATTCCGCTGTCCGCACAAGCGCCTCACGCGCCCTGTTACGCCGGTCCATAAGACCGGTGAGCCGCATGGGGATACCTACGTCGTCTGCCTGGCTTGCGGCAAGCAGTTCTTATACGACTTCAAGGAGATGCGCATCGGAAAGCCGCGGCCGAACGCGGCGCAGGAAATGCCGGGTCCGCGCAAATCAAAGGTCAAGCGAGCGCTTGGAATCGTTGTCCCACTGGCCATCGCGGCGGCGTCGCTACTGTCATCGAAGCGCAAACGCTCAGGCCAGCGCCCAGGGTGAGGATCTAAGCTTGAGACGTTTGCGGCGGGTGCTTCTCGCGTCTGGCCATGAGCTGATGCAGGGCGAAGGGAACTTCGTCGGGATGCGTTGCACACCAGGCGATGACGCGCTCGAGCTTGAGGGTATCGTCGGCGATGGCGCTGATTTCCATCAGCTCGGTTTCGATGATCTGCGGGTCTCTCATGGCAACTCCAGCATGGCACAAGTGTCGCACGAACGCGCCGTGCGCAGCGCCAACGCGCCTGTCGGGCAAGCCTCGGCACAGTGCTGCGCGGCGTGGCGCAAGCCTTCCGCGAGCGGCTTGCCGAACGGCACCGCCACGGTGACGTCGAAGCCCCGGCCGATCATGGCCAGGCCGAGCGTTTCGCATTCCGCGGCAGCAATGCGTACACAGGCATCGCAACTGATGCATTTGCCGGGCTCGTAGACGATCTCCGGATGGGACAGATCCTGCGAGAAGCGGCGGCGAGCGCCGGCGAAACGGTAGATGTCCACGTCGTATTCGTTGGCCAGCGATCGCACCAGGCAGCAATCCTGCTTGCGGCAGCCGCAGCTCAAGCAGCGGCGAGCCTCGCGCGCGGCGTCTTCCGGCGGCAATCCCCGCTCCACCTCGTCGAAGCCGGCCATGCGCTGTTCGATTGGGATGCGCGGTATGGGTGCCCGCGCGGCTTTCTCGATGGCCCGGAAGATGGCCGCCCGCTCGGCATCGTCGATCGGCCGCATGGCGATGCCGGTTGTCACCGGTTCGCCGGTCACCGGTTCGCCGCTCAGGTATTGGTGGATGGATGTTGCGGCGATTCTGCCCGCAGCCACCGCCCGCACCGCCAGGTCCGCTCCCAGGACCGCGTCTCCCCCGGCAAATACTCCGGGCAGATTGGTGGCGAGTGTCCGTTCATGGGCGGCGATGCCCCATCCGGTCACCCGCAGGCCTTCGCTCTCGGACAGTGTGCGCTCCACGGCTTGGCCGGTGGCGGCGATTACAGTAGAGCATTCGATGATGAAATCGGAGCCTTCCACGGCGCACGGTCTGCGGCGTCCGGAAGCATCCGGTTCGCCGAGCTTCATGCGCTGGCAGGTCAGTAACAGGCCATGGCCGTTTCTTTCGATTCGCACGGGCGCCACCAGCAAATCGATGTGCACGCCCTCGGCCTCGGCCGCCTCCACTTCGTCCATGGCGCAGGGCATCTCCTGCCTGCCGCGGCGGTAGAGGATGCGTACGCGGGCGCCCAGGCGCGCGGCCGATCTGGCACAGTCCATGGCGGTGTTGCCGCCTCCGGCCACCACAACATGGCGGCCGAGTGAAGGCGGGGTGCCATTGGCGGCGAGCTCCAGAAACTCGATGCCGCTGATGGCATTCTCCTCGCCCTCGCAGCGCAGGCCCTGGGCGCGCTGCGCGCCAATGGCCAGGAAGACAGCGTCATATTGTTTGCGCAGTTCGCCGAGAGTGAAGTCCGTACCCCAGCGCTGGCCCATCACGAACCGTGCGCCAAGCCGCCCGATGGCGTCGATCTCCGCATCCAGAGCATCCTTCGGCAGACGATAGGCGGGGATTCCGTATCGCAGCATGCCTCCGGGCTGGTGATGCGCGTCGTAAAGCGTGCAGGCGTGGCCCTTCCGCAACAGATACCACGCGGCGGCGAGGCCGGCGGGACCCGCACCCACGATCCCGACCGACTTACTGGTATCCGGCGCGCACGGCGGCGTATAGGGTGCGGCCGTGGCCCCATCCAAATCGGCGGCGTAACGATGCAGCGCGCCGATGGCCAGACCCTGGTCGAGATCGCAGCGCCGGCAACCATCCTCGCACAGGCGCGGGCAAATGCGTCCCAGCGAACCGGGCAACGCCAGGCGCTCGGCGATGACCTCCGTGGCGCGGCGATTGTCGCCGGTGGCAATGCCATAGACGAAGCCCGGGATGTCGAGACCCGCCGGGCAGCGGGCCGCGCACGGCGCTACACACTCGCCCGCGTGATCGGAAAGAAGCAGCTCCAGCGCCATTTTTCGGGCGGTACGCACGTCGTCGCTGTTGGTGGTGACGGCCATCCCTTCCGCCACCGGCATCGCACAGGCGGGTGATAACGTCCGCCGGCCTTCGATCTGCACCGCGCAAACGAAGCAGGAGGCGGCGGGCTCGATACCGGGGACGTGGCACATGGTTGGGATCCGGATGCCGAGCCATTGCGCGGCTGCCAGCACGGTGGTTCCGGGCTCCACGCTGACCCGCCGGCCGTCGATGGTGAGGGTGACCATCGCTTACGTGACCTCGATGGCGTCGTCCTGGCAAGCCTGGCGGCACATGTCGCAACGGGTGCAGAGGCTCTGGTCCACCTCATGCTTTTCATACGGACGATATGCGATGGCGCCGACGGCACAGGCCTGAGCGCACAGGGTACAGCCGATGCAGTTGTCTGTCACGCGGTAGCGGATCAGGGCGGGGCAGCGGCCGGCCGGACAACGTTTCTGGTGCAGGTGAGCTTCGTATTCCTCGCGAAAATACCGGAGGGTGGTAATTACAGGGTTGGGCGCGGTCTGGCCCAGGCCGCAGAGACTCACGCGGCTGACGTAATCGGCGAGGGTCGCGAGCTTTTCGAGGTCGTCGGGGCGCCCCTCTCCCGCGCAGAGGCGTTCGAGAATCTCGAGCATGCGCTTGGTGCCGATGCGGCAGAAGGTACATTTGCCGCAGGATTCCGCCTGCGTGAACTTCAGGAAGAAGCGCGCCAGGTCGACCATGCAGTCGCGGTCGTCGAGCACCACCAGCCCGCCCGAGCCCATGATGGCGCCGGTCTGGGACAGTGCGTCGTAATCGATGGGGGTGTCGGCGAGGCGCGCCGGGATGCACCCGCCGGACGGACCGCCGAGCTGCACGGCCTTGAATTGCCGCCCGTTCTTGATGCCGCCGCCGATTTCCTCGACGACTTCGCGAATGGTGACGCCCATGGGCACCTCCACCAGGCCGCCGCGGTTGACCTTGCCTGCCAGCGCAAAGACCTTGGTGCCCTTACTGGTTGCCGTGCCGAGGGCGGCGAAGGCCGCCGGGCCGTGGCGCATGATCCACGGCACGCAGGCGAGCGTTTCAACGTTATTGATGATGGTCGGCTTGCCGCGGAAGCCGCGCTCGACCGGGTATGGCGGCCGCAGCCGGGGCATCCCGCGCTTTCCTTCGAGCGACAGGATCAGCGCGGTCTCCTCGCCGCAAACGAAGGCGCCGGCGCCCTCGCGCACTTCCAGGCGCAGCGAGTCCAGGTAACCGCGCGCGCGGGCCTCCACGATCGCGGCGCGCACATGACGTACCGCCAGCTGGTATTCTGCGCGGATATATAAGAAGCCCTCTGCGGCGCCGATGGCGTACGCCGCGATGGCCAGGCCTTCCAGCACGCGATGCGGGTCGGATTCGAGCACGGCGCGATCCATGAAGGCGCCTGGGTCGCCTTCGTCGCCGTTGCAGATGACGTATTTGACGGGGTCGGCCTGCGCGCGTCCCAGCGCCCATTTACGTCCGGTGGGAAAGCCCGCGCCGCCGCGCCCGCGCAAGCCGGATTCGACGATGGCGGCGATCGCCTCGTCAGGGGACATTTGCTGGCGGCAGCGTTCCAGGGCGCGGTAGCCGTCCCGCGCCAGGTAGTCGTCGATGTGCAATGGATCGATCTCGCCGCAGTTCTCCAGCACGATCCGCCTTTGCTTGAATTGTGGGACAGGCTCAAAGCCTGCGGCGGCCGCGTAGGGCGCCCGGAGTCTGGAGTGCCGCCGCACGATGAGCCGGGCAGTTTCAACAGTGACATTGCTATAAAACGTGACGCGTCCGCCGGGCTCGACCACTTGCACCAGCGGCTCGCGATAACACATGCCGTTGCAGCCGACGGTTTTCACGGCGCCGGCGCGCTTCAGGACGTCTCGCACCGCTTCGGCGCCGCTGGCGATGCCGCAGGAGCCGAGTCCGATCCGGATCTCGAGGGCGCCGCGCCTCATGCCGTCTCCGTCGCCTCGACCTGCGCCACCTCGGCGATGGCGCTCGATGGAGTCAGTCTGCCGGCAGTGTGGCCGTCGGCGATCAGCACGGGCGCCAGGCTGCAGCAGCCCAGGCAAGCGACTTCTCCCACCGTGAACATGCGGGCCGCATCAGTGTCCGCGCCTTCAGGGATATCCAGGTGACGGCGCAGCTCATCTGTAATCTGGCGCGCTCCGGCGACGTGACAGGCGGTGCCATGGCAGACCCGCACCAGGTGCTTGCCGACGGGTGTGCGGCGGAACTGGCCGTAGAAAGAGGATGTGCCGGCCAGCTGGGCGGGGGTGATGTCGGTCATCTCCGAGAGGCGGCGCATGGCTTCGTCGGGGAGGTAACCATAGTGGTTCTGGATGGCCTGGAGGAGTATGATGGCCTTCTCGCTGCTTGGGCCATGGGTGGCGACGAGGCCGTCGATAAAGGCGAGGTCCAGGGCTGGCGCTGCACGCACTAAAGAGCGGGGCTGGGAGCCCAGCGCAGGCCGATGGGCCCGCCCCACTTCCTTCCTGGCCGGCCGGGCAGTGTGTACTACTCGCTTGGCAAATGTCAGGAATAGGCTGGCGGCGGCGATCAACATCCACGCTACGGCATTGTCTCTGGACTTGCGGGCGCGGCGGGCGTCTGTGATTCTCTTCTCCTGTTGCAGGCTCTTGACGAGCTTTTCGTCGCGCGGAGCCTGCCACGTTGCCACCGCAAAGTCGGCGAGCAGGATTGCCACGCATGCCGCCACCGCGGCGCCCGCGATCCGGGTCCAGATCCGTGCGGTCATGACAATTTGACCAGTTGCGTGCGCTCGCGGGGACAGGCTGCGTAGCAGCGGGCGCAATAGAGACAGTTCCGGCGGACAGCCCGCATCTTCTCGATAGATCCGTACGGGCAGGCTTCGGCGCACAGTCCGCAGTCCAGTTCCTTGTCGGGCGTGATGGTGACTCCGCGGCGCGCCAGGCGTGTACACCAGGCGAGCAGGCCGCCGTAGGGACACAGGTAGCGGCAATACGGCCGTCCGATGAACATGCCGGCCACCAGGAACACGCCGCCGATCAGGAGCATGT
>DATGGM010000246.1:0-25635 GCA_035308525.1 Bryobacteraceae bacterium | reverse complement strand
AACCTAATCCTGAGCAGCCCGTCCCAAAGCGAGGAGACCCCATGACCCGTGCAGCTATCCTGTTGATCGCCTTCCCGTTGCTTACCGCAGCCCAAGACATCTCCGGCGAGTGGGAGTTCACCGCCCATCGCATGGGGATGGATACTTACGCGCGCGTCACGCTGAAAACCGAGAGCGACAAGCTGACCGGCAGCCTGAACGAGCTCAAGTTCGAGGGCACCGTGCACGGCAACACGATCGACTTCATCGCCCGCCGCCCCAACGGCGACAAGTTCGGAACTTTCCACGGCACCCTACAGGCCGGCGAGTTGTCCGGCGATGCCGTCTGGCTGGAAAAAGAGAAGCTGACCTGGAGCGCCCACCGCAGCGTCCCGCGTCCCGCGTCGCCAACCGTCCACGATTTTGAGCCGACCCAGTTCCATCGGCTGTTCTCCGGTTCGATTCCGCCGGTGATGCGTATCTTCCCCGGCGATACCGTGCGCACCTGGACCGTGGATGCCGGCGGCTTCGACAAGCATGGCGAACGCCGCTCGATGGGCGGCAATCCGGAGACCGGGCCGTTCTACATCGAGGGCGCATTTCCCGGCGACACCCTGGTGATCAAGCTCGTGAAGGTGCGCCTCAATCGCGACACGGCCGAGAGCGGCGGAGAGATCTCCTCAAACGCGGTGACACCGGATTATGTGCACGATGCCAAGTACGACGAGAAGTTCAATTCCGAATGGAAGCTCGACCGAGAGAAAGGCATCGCCATGCTGGCCAAGCCCACCGCGAGGCTGAAGAACTACACCGTCAAGCTGCAGCCTATGCTGGGATGCATGGCGGTGGCTCCGCCCGCGATGCAGTCCTTCCGCACCGGACAACTGGGCAGCTTCGGCGGCAACATGGACTACAACCAGATGCGCGAGGGCGCCACCGTATACCTGCCCGTGTACCAGCCGGGCGCCATCTTCTTCCTGGGCGACGGCCATGCAGCCCAAGGCGATGGCGAACTGACCGGCGACGCGCTCGAAACTTCCATGGACGTCGAATTCACGGTGGACATCGTTAAGGGCTATTCCACCGATGGCCCGCGGGCCGAAAACGACGATTACGTGATGTCCATGGGTATCGCCGGCTCGCCGGGCGAGGCCATGCAGCAGGCCACCGCGCAGCTTGCCAGTTGGCTCGAGAAGGATTACAAGCTGACCGCCAACGAATCGGCCGTGCTGCTGGGGACCGCTCTGCGCTACGACATCGCCGAAGTCGTCGACCCCATGTATCACGTGGTGGCCAAGGTGTCCAAGAGCGCGCTGGCGGCGCTGAAATAGCCTCTCGGATCCGCGCCGCGAGGTTGCCAGCCGCCCCCGCGCGGTGCTACCGTGCCAGCCATGGCTGATATCTTCCGCGAGCATCTCTTCCGCGACAAAGTAGCCTTCATCACCGGCGGCGGCAGCGGTATCAACCTGCGCATTGCCGAGCGATTCGCCGCACAGGGGGCCAGGCTCGGGCTCATGGGGCGCAAGCAGGAGAAGCTGGACCGCGCCGCTGAAATCATCCGGGCAGCCGGGGGCGAGGCCCTGGGAGTCGCGGGCGATGTTCGTTATTACGAGGAATGCGAAAACGCGCTGCGCAAGACCCGCGAGCAATTCGGCGAAATCGATTTCCTGGTATGCGGCGCCGCCGGCAATTTCCCGGCGCCCGTGCTGGGTATGTCCGCCAACGGCTTTAAAGCCGTGATCGATATCGACCTGGTGGGGACTTTCAACACCTGCCGCGCGGCTTACGAACACTTGCGCAAGCCCGGCGCGTCCGTGATCAGTATCTCGGCTACGCACGCCTTCGTGCCCATAGCATTTCAGGCGCACGTCTGCGCGGCCAAGGCGGGCATCGACATTTTCTCCAAGACCCTCGCCATCGAATGGGCATCGGCGGGCATACGCGTCAACGTGATCGCGCCCGGGCCCGTGGACGAGACCGAAGGCATGCGCCGCCTGGCGCCCACCGAAGAGGCCCGCCGCAAATCCATGGCCAGCGTACCGCTGGGCCGCTTCGCCAGCAAGGATGATATCGCCGATCTGGCGGTTTTCCTATGCTCGGGCGCCGCCGCCTATATTACCGGTGCTGTGTGCGTGTGCGACGGCGGCCAGTCCCTGCTGGGCTCCCGTAATATTTTGACGGGCGCCGGCGTGGCGCCATGATCGTCGCCGGTCCGGAGCTGGCCCGGCGTCTGGAAGCGGCCGATGTTCACATCGGCGTGTCCTGCGCCGCCGAGCCTGACGTTCTACGCATAGCCGGCGGCGCGGCCATCTTCGCGGGCGGCGGCTCCCCCCTGTCGCATGCCATTGGCCTGGGCATGCACGGCGCCGTAAGCGCCCAAGAAATAGACCGGCTCGAAGAGTTCTACCGTCTGCGCGGCGTGGCGGTCACCATGGACCTGTGCCCCCTGGCCGATGCCGGGCTGGCCGCCTTGTTGGGCGACCGCGGCTATCGTCTCACCGAGTTCAACAACGTATTGGTGCGGCCGGTGACCGTGGCGGATCTCTCGCCGGCCGAACTGCCCATGCGGCTGGCCAACGACGACGAAGAGCGGCTCTGGGCGCTCACCGTGGGACGCGGCTTCATGGAGAAAGACGCGCTCACCGAGGAAGAAATGGATGTGGGCCGTAACATCTGGCGCATGCCGGGATCGCTCTGCTACCTGGCTTTCGCCGGCGGTCAGCCGGCGGCGGCCGCGGCCATGGTGATCCACGATGGCTTGGCGGCCCTGTTCGCGGACAGCACTACGGTGAGCTGTCGCGGCGCCGGTCTGCACGCCGCGCTGATTCGCGGACGCCTGCGTGACGCAGCTGCCGCCGGATGTGATCTGGCCACCGCCGCCACCTTGCCGGGCAGCAACTCGCAGCGCAACTACGAACGCCGGGGATTCCAGGTGGTTTACACCAAAGCCATCCTGGCGGCGCATTAGCCCCCGGCGCTGAAATCGTTCCGCATTTACCCGCGATTTTTCCCGTATCCCGGCACTACTTCCTTATCGGATGTCTACACTGGATGCCTGGATTGCGGCCTGGCTGGTGCCGCTTGCGGTGTACGTTCTGGTGAGCGGGCTGGACGACCTGTTCCTGGACGCTATCTTCGTGTATCGATGGCTGATACTGCACCTCTTCGGCCGGCCGTGGTTCCCCTGGCCCACGCTTGCCGAGGTGGACGCGGCGCCCCGCCGGCGGATCGCCATCTTCGTGCCCCTGTGGCATGAGCACGGGGTCATCGGCAGCATGCTCGAGCGCAACATTCCCGCTACGCTCTATTACGCAGCCGAGTTCTTCGTCGGCGCCTACCCCAACGACTGCGAGACCGTCGCCGCGGTCCGCGAGGCCGCCCGGAAATTCCCCCGCGTGCACCTGGCCCTCTGCCCGCATGACGGCCCTACCTCCAAGGCCGACTGCCTCAACTGGGTCTTTCAGAACATGCTGGCCTACGAGGAGCGGCACGCCGTGCGCTTCGATATGGTGGTGACGCACGATGCCGAGGACGTGATCCACCCGGAGTCCCTGCGCTGGATCAATTACTTCGCCGGCAGTTTCGACATGGTGCAGGTGCCGGTACTGCCGCTGGCCACGCCCGTGCGCCAGTGGGTGCACGGCCTGTACTGCGACGAATTCGCCGAATTCCAGACCAAGGACATTCCGGTGCGTCAGATGTGGGGTAGCTTCCTGCCGGGCAACGGCGTTGGCACGGGCTTCTCCCGCGCGGTCCTGGAGCGGCTGGCCGCGGCCCACTCCAATCAAGTCTTCGACCCCGCCTGCCTCACCGAGGATTATGAAAACGGCTGGCGGATACACTCGATGGGCTGCCCCCAGGTATTCGTGCCTCTGCGCCGCGAGGGTAACGGTCTGCTGGCCACCCGTGAATACTTCCCGCACACCTTTCGCACAGCCGTGCGGCAGCGGGGCCGCTGGGTGATGGGTATCGTGCTGCAATCCTGGGAGCGCCGCGGCTGGCGGGTGTCCGGGCGCCAGCTCTATTGGCTATGGCGCGACCGCAAGGGCATCATCGGCAATTTGCTGACGCCGGTTCTTAACGTCCTGTTCCTATATGGCGCAATCACCTGGGGAGAGAGTGAAATCACGGGACGGCCGTGGCTGTTCGGCTTCCGCCATCCGGCCCTGACCGGCCTGTTCTCAGCGACCTTCGTTCTCTCGGGATTCCAAATGGGTGTGCGCGCGCTATGTTCCCGGCGCATCTACGGCTGGCGGTTTGCGATGGGCGTGCCGGTACGCGCGCTGGTCGGAAACTGGCTGAATTGCGCGGCCACCGCCCGCGCCCTGGTGCTCTATGCCGAAGCCAAGATCCGTGGCCTACCGCTGGTGTGGACCAAGACCGAACACGCTTATCCCAACCCCGCGGCGTTGACCGCGGAGATCCGCCCTCTGGGCCAGATCCTGGTGGGTTCGCAATTCGTGGCGCAGGCCGACGTGGACGAAGCCCTGGCCCGCAAGGCCGCGGGTGAGCGCCTGGGCGAATACCTGGTGCGCACGGGCAAGATCAGTGAAGCGGACGTGTATGTAGCGTTGAGCCTGCAGCAGAACCTGCCGGTGGGCAAGCCCAAGCCGTCGGAGATCTCCGAGCCGGCCACCCACGCCGTGCCGCCGGAAGTCGCGCGGCGCTGGCGGGTGCTGCCGTTCCGCGTGGTGGCGGGACAGTTGTTCGTAGCGGGCCCCGAGCTCCCGTCCGATGAAATGACCCGGGACTTGCAGCGTGTCTCGCAGATGGAAGTGCGCTTCCACCTGGTAACGCCGACCGACTACGAAGAACTGGCGCGCGCGTATCTGAGCTGAGACGGCGATGACGTACACGTACCAGGGCAAGGGGCAGGCAAAGTAACCGGCGACGCCAGCCTACTCCTCGCGTAATGCCACCATGGGGTCCACACCCGTGGCGCGGCGCGCCGGGATCACCGTGGCGACGCATACCACCGCCGCCAGGATGGCAGCGACCGAACCGAACGTCAGGACATCGGTGGCGCTCACTCCAAAGAGCAGGCTCGCCATCACCCGGGTTAATGCGGCCGAGCCGATCAAGCCGGCCGCGATCCCCGCCACGGCCAGCGCCATCCCCTGCCGGAACACCAGGCCGAGAATGTTTCCAGGCTGCGCTCCCAATGCCACCCGCACGCCGATATCGTGCGTGCTCTGCGTGACCAGGTAAGAAATCACCCCGTATACTCCCACCGCCGCCAGCAGCAGGGCGAAGGCCGCGAAAGCGCCCAGCATGTCCGTGGCGAAGCGCTGTCGGGCGAGGGAGTCGTACAGCCGCTCCTGCATCGTGCGGATGTCGAAGACCGGAACACCCGGATCCACCGCGTGAATCTCCTGCACGATGGCGCTCGCGAGATCCGCCGGATTTGTGGAGGTGCGCGCCACCAGATACATCCAGCCGTCCGGATTCTGCTGGCTCGGAAAGTAGGCCACGATTTTGCTTCCGCTGTCGAGGCCATACTGCTTAACGTTTCCCACCACGCCTGCGATGGTTATGGGCTTCTTCGGATCGAACCAGAGATGCTTGCCGATGGGATTATCCCGCGGCCAGAAACGTTGTGCGAACTGCTCGTCGATAATGGCCACCGATTGGCCGTCGGGGGTGTCGTGGTCGTCGAAGAAGCGGCCTTTCAGGAGAGGAATCTTCATGGCGCGGAAATAATCCGTGCTGGCTGCCCGCCGATCCACCTGGAGTTCCTGTCCTGGCTGCGGTGTGTAGCCCTCCACATTGATGCCTCCCCAACTTACGGCGCCGGTAAGCGGCAATACATCAATTTGGCCTTGCCCGGTCACACCCGGCAGGCGGCTGATGCGGTCACCAATTTCCCGGTAGAAACGCGCGACCGCCTTACCGTCGGGATACTTGGGGCCGCCCGCCGCGATGTGCATCGAAAGCGCGTGATCGGCGACGAATCCCGGCGGCACATTCTGCAGCCGCGCAAAGCTGCGGATCAGCAGTCCCGCGCCGATCAGCAACATCAGGGAAAGCGCCAGCTCGGAGACCACCAGCAGGCCGCGCAGACGGTGCCGGGCCAACAGCAGGCCGCCATCGGTTTGCCCGCTGCGTCCGCCCGCCTTCAGAGAAGTGTTCAGGTCCAGCTTGATGGCGCGCCACGCCGGAGCCAGTCCGAACAAAAGTCCGGCCACCGTGGATACCCCGAATGTGAACAGCACCACTGAGCCGTTAATGGATATCTCCTCCAGCCGGGGAACATTGCCGGGATTGATGGCGCGCATCGCATAGAGACTTGCCTCGGCGATCGCCATACCGGCCGCGCCACCCAGCAGCGCCAGCAACAGGCTTTCGGTCAGCAACTGCCGCGCCAGCCGCCGCCACCCCGCGCCCAGAGCCGTGCGGATGGCGACTTCTTTTTCGCGTCCGGCCGCGCGCGTCAACAGGAGATTGGCGACGTTCGCGCAAGCGCTCAGCAGCACCAGTACCACCGATCCCATCAGCACCAGCATGGCGCGCCGCACATCGCCCACCACCTGGTCGAGCAGTCCCACCACCGTCATGCCGAAGGTCTGGTCGCGTTTGTCCTTCAGCCGGATGCGGTTAGCGATAATGTCGATGTCGGCTTGCGCCTGCCGCACGGTGACGCCCGGCTTCAGCTTCACAATCAGGTTGTAGTTCTCGTCACCGCGCCGCTGCGCGACGTCCGCGCTCATGGGAAACGGAAGGAAGATGTCAATTTTGTCCATGGGACCTTCCGCCGGCATCACTTCGGAGTTGAGCCGGAAATCGGAGCGCAGCACTCCGGCCACGGTGTACGGTTTGCCGTTGAGCGTGATGCTGCGCTCGATTACACCGGCATCGGAGTTGAACAGCCTTTTCCAAAGCCGGTAACTGAGGATGGCGACCTGGGGCTTGCCAGGTTTGTCTTCTTCCGGAAGCAGCAGACGCCCCAGCAGCGGCCGGGCGCCCAGCATATGCAGCAGACCCGACGAGGTGAGCATGCCGTCGATCCGCTCGGGTTGGTCCAGTCCGGTAAGCGTGAAGCTGGTGAGCCGCGAAATAGACATTTCCTCGAACGAATGGTTTTCATTTTGGATGTCGGTGTATTGGCCTGGGGACGGCCAGTCGCGATAGATGCCGATACCCGGCGAATGCAACCAGATGGCCGCCAGCCGCTCGGGCTGCGGATAGGGAAGCGGGCGGAGCATGAGCGCATCCACCACGCTGAATACCGCGGAATTCGCGCCGATCCCGATGGCGAGCGATAGCACAATCACCAAGGCCAGTCCTGGATTCTTGCGCAGCATGCGCAGTGCGTAACGGAAATCCTGCAATATTGGGTGCATGGTCCTCTCCTGGTACCGCGAGGCTTAACTCATTATGACGTGCCCACCGGAGTTATCGGTAGCCTCGCGCCGCTGGATACAATCGGCTGTTTGAGGAGCCCAACGATGTTTTACCCGAAAGGTCCCATCGTGTTTTTGGCGGCCGCGGCCATGGCCGCCGCGCAGCCAGCCGGGAGTACCCGGCCGCCCGTCATCGATATCCACGTCCACACCTTCGGCGGCATTCCCGGAGTGGGGCCGATGTGCCCGTTCAATCCGCAGTTCCTGGCGGCCGACCCGCGTTCCAAAGCGGACCCAACCGGCTGGGCCAAACAGGATTGCACGGAGATGCTGGAACCCTCCAAAACTCCTGACGAATACATGAAGGCCGTTCTCGACGAATACGAACGGCTGAATGTCACGGCGGTTGTCATGGGAGATCAGAAGTCCGTACAGAAGTGGAAAGACGCGGCGCCGGGACGAATCATCCCGGGCACATCGTTCGAAAGTGGCGTCAGCGGTGGTAAATACCTGCCGGTGGAAGAGCTGCGGACAGCGTTCACCACAGGCGGATTCAGGGTGATGGGCGAGGTGGGACTGCAGTATCAGGGCATGTCGCCGAGCGATCCTTCGGTGGACGCCTATTTCGCCCTAGCCGAGGAGTTGGATATCCCCGTAGGCATCCACATGGGCACCGGAGGATCCGGCCGCGCCAATATCACATCGCCCAAATTCCGCGGCTCGATGGGAAATCCGCTTCTGTTGGAGGAGTTGCTGGCCCGCCATCCCAAGCTGCGTGTCTGGATCATGCACGCCGGCTACCCCATGATCGACCCGCTGCTCACGCTGTTGCAGGCCAACGCCTACGTGTACGTCGACGTCGCGGGACTCATCTGGAGCTACCCGCTGAAGGAGGTCCACAACTACATCCAGCGTATCGTGGAAGCCGGCTTTGAGGACCGCGTGATGTTCGGGACGGACCAACTGATCTGGCCCAAGTTGATGGCCACTTCCATCAGCGTGATCGAGGGCGCCACCTATCTGTCGCCGCAGCAAAAGCGCGACATCCTCTACAACAACGCCGCCCGCTTCCTGCGGCTCGACAAGACGGACAAGAAGTAGCCCGGCCTGCTACTGCGAAGAGACCCACAAGCTTGCCGAGGCCAGCAGACCTCCCACCACAACCTGGATCGGGGTGCCATAAGGCCCGGAGGAGGGGATCACATTCGTGCCCAGTCCAAAGTTCACTTGCAGTAAACCGGCGATCTCGCCGGGCGCCGCGCCGGCATACAGCACCTTGCAATTCTCAAGAGTCGGCCAATAGTCGCCAGCATAGACTTGACTGAGCCCTTGCACGGATGCCGCCAGCGGCGCGGCCAGCCGCGGCCCGAACGGCGCGCGGGTTCCATCCGCGGGGGTGGGAGTCTGCAGGCCCGCGCCGTTGACGAAGACGGTGACGATTGAGCCGATTGCCGCCGGATTCTGCTGCGTATTGATGCTGCCATCCTGATTGAGCGCGAGCGCTAGTCCGGCGGAATTGGCAAATATGCCTGGATCAGCTGGGAGCACCGGCAGTTGCGCGACGTTGCTGATTGCCCCGTTCGCCCTGATCTGGACGTTCGCGGTTGTGTCGCCGTTTATGTCAAACGGAACTACCGCGTTGACCTGGCCGGAGGATGCCCATAAAAGCGGCGCAGGTCTGCCGTTGAACATCACTTCCGTACCGCCTAACGCCGTGGGGAGTGTGCCATTCTGATATTCTCCCTGCACCGCTTGCCGCGGACCCAGGCTGGAGCCGTAGATTCCCAGGATCTCGCCCGGCGCCAACCCTTCGCTCACCCAGGAACCGGCGGCGTTGGCCATCCCCAGGATTACGGGCTGCTGCTGCGCGGCCGGCGTGAATCGCGTAAGCATAGCCATCGCGCGCGCACTGAGGCCGGGATCTTCGGATCCCAGAACCACAAATCCGCCGCTGCCATCGGGGGCAATGCCGCCACCGGCTCCGTTGGGCAATAGAGTCGCGAACTGCACCGCGCCATCCGCCATCCGGATGACAGCCGCGAAATTCGTTCCGTTGCTGAAGGCTCCTTCCGAGAGAGGCAATTCAGTTGGGGCATATTGTCCGGAGACCAGGAGGTTTCCCTGGCCGTCGGGAACCGCCATGCCGCCTGGATACGAAGTGGTGACCAAAGAGGACAGTTCGCTCCCGTCGGCACTCAGTTGGCCCGTGATGACCGCGGGGACAGTCATCTGGTTTCCGGAAGTCACGGATGCCACGGCGACGGTGAGGGCCACGTTTCCCGCCGCGTCCGGAACGGCGCCGGTGGGTGACCCGCCCGGCAGGAGGGCGGCGTAGATTGCGGCGCTGCCGGCCGGGTTGAGCTTGATCAGAAACGCGGTGCCACCCGGCGCACAGCAGGGCGCTTGGTAGGCGCCGCTGGTCGTGGGGAAATTAGAGCCGAAAGTCGTCCCACCGACGTAAGCGTTGCCTGCCGCATCCACGGCGATAGCGGTGCCGCCGGCTGCACCATTGCCCACGCTCTGTGCTGGCAGGTACGTTGCGTACGCCACCTGGCCGGCCGCATTGAGCTTCATGGCAAACACGCCCTCTCCCTCCGCGGCGGACTTTAGCCATGCGCCTGGCGTAGTCTGGAACGCGCCAGAAACCGCGGTGCCGGTCAGATAGATGCTTCCGTCCGCGCCCACCGATAGAGCGTTGGGGTACGTGCCAGGGACCGGAAATGCAAAAATGACATTGCCCGCCGGATCGATCTTCGTCACATATGACTCGGCAAGACCGGCGGCCGGCATCCCCATGGCGACGCCGTAAAGATCGCCGGCGTTGTCGACGAAAGTCCCGGAGAACCATTGCATATTCGAGATCGGAGCAACCCGATAGACCAGGTTGCCGTCCGGATCGAACTTGCTCAGAAACTCCGTTTCCGCGCCGGCCACCCTCGTGATCACGTAGGCGTAGCCCTTGGCATCCGTCGCCAGCGAAATGCCCGTCTCGGACGCGCGGGTTACCTCGTAGTGCGGAAGAAACAGCAGCGAAGCGGCCAGGAATAGCATGGCATCTCCCTCCCAGGTACGGAGGCACGAACCCGACAGCCAGTTTATCCTATTTTTGAGTCTCCGACACGAGCTTACACGCCCCAGCAGTAGTCCTCGACAGCCTTCTCGATGGAGTCGTCTTTCTCGGTCAGGCGCATCAGTTCCAGGCGGATGGCGTCCACCAGGGCGTTCCAGCTTGCCACGATCACGTTATCGGAAACGCCCACCGTCGCCCAGCTCTTGCGGTGGTCCGACCATTCAATCAGCACGCGCACTTTAGCGGCGGTCCCCTTGCGCGGCTCCAATACGCGCACTTTGTAATCGGTCAGACGAACGTCGGCCATCTGCGGATAAATCGATGACAGGCACTTGCGCAGGCATACGTGCAGAGCGTGGAACGGCCCGTTGCCCGTAGCGGTGGCGGAGTGCACGCCGTCCTGGGTGCGCACGGTGATATCGGCCGTGGAGCGGGAGTCGCTGGTGCCGCCCGCCTTGGTGGTGACCTCGTAGCCTTCCACTTCGAAGAAATGCGTGCCGGGGTACAGCGCCTCGCGCACCAGCAGCTCGAAAGTGCCTTCGGCGGCTTCCAGTTCGTAACCGTCGTATTCCATCTGCTTGATGCGCTCCAGCAGCTCGCGGCGGGCGTCCTCATCCAGGCGTCCGGCCAGGCCATGCTGCTTCAGCTTATACAGCACATTGCCGCGGCCAGACAGGTCGCTCACCAGGACCCGCTGGCGGTTGCCCACGGCCTCCGGCACGACATGTTCATAAGTTGTGGGCTCCTTCAGAACCGCCGACACGTGCACGCCGCCTTTATGAGCAAACGCACTGTGTCCGACAAATGGCTGATTGTTGGGCAGCGGCAGATTGGCCAGCTCCGCCACGAACCGGGCCGCATTCGAAAGACTGATCAGCTTATCCTGGCCGATGGCCGTGTGGCCGAGCTTGAGCTCCAGGTTGGCGATGATGGAACAGAGATTCGCATTGCCGCAGCGCTCGCCGTATCCGTTGATGCAGCCCTGCACGTGGGTGGCGCCGGCTTCCACGGCCGCCAGCGTGTTAGCCACCGCCATGTCGGAATCGTTGTGCGTGTGAATGCCCAGAATGCCGTCGAAGCGCTTGCGCACGTCGGCGAAGATTTCGACCAGGCGCCCCGTGAGCGTGCCGCCGTTGGTGTCGCACAGGCAGAGCACGTCGGCGCCGGCGTTCTGGGCGGCTTCGAGCGTACGTAACGCAAAGGCGGGATTGGAGCTGTATCCGTCGAAGAAGTGCTCGGCGTCGTAGACCACTTCCTTGCCGCGCGATTTGAGATAGGCGACGGTCTCGGCGATCAGCTTCCGGTTTTCTTCCTCGCTGATGCCCAGCGCGCGCGTGGTGTGCAGGTCCCAGCTCTTGCCGAAGATCGATACCACGGGCGTGCCCGCCTGGACCAGGGATTGCACGCTGCGGTCCTCTTCCACGGTGTGGCGGGCGAAGCGCGTGGCGCCGAAGGCTGTGAGCTTGGCGTGCTTGAGCTGCAATTCGGTTTGGGCGCGCGCGAAGAAGTCTTTGTCTTTCGGGTTGGAGCCCGGCCAGCCGCCTTCGATATAGTCGATGCCCAGCTCATCCAGCTTCTGGGCGATGAGCAGTTTGTCGTCGACCGAGAACGAGACGGATTCACCTTGCGTGCCGTCCCGGAGAGTGGTGTCGAAAGTGAAGATCTTCATGGTTGTGCAGCTCGGGCCGGCTGCTCCTGCGGTACGCCGGCTTCCTTTTTCTTTTTGAGAAACGTCATCATTTCGCGCAGCTCGGCGCCCACCTTCTCGATGGGCTGGTGGCGGGCGGCGTCGCGCATGGCCAGGAATTTGTGGCGCCCGGTCTTGTTCTCTTCGATCCACTGGCGGGCGAATTCGCCGGATTGCACTTCGGAGAGGATCTTCTTCATCTCCGCGCGCACGTGGGCGTCCACGATGCGGGGGCCGCGCGTGTAGTCGCCGTATTCGGCGGTATCGGAGACCGAGTAGCGCATATAGCCGAGGCCGCCCTCCTGGATCAGGTCGACGATCAGCTTGAGCTCGTGCAGGCACTCGAAATAAGCGATCTCTGGCGCATATCCGGCTTCCACCAGCGTCTCGAAGCCGGCGCGGATCAGTTCCGAAGCGCCGCCGCACAGGACGGCCTGCTCGCCGAAGAGGTCGCTCTCGGTTTCCTCCTTGAAATTGGTTTCGATGACGCCCGCTTTCAGGCTGCCGAGCGCGCCGGCATACGCCAGCGCAGTCTCGAGCGCGTGGCCCGAGGCATCCTGGTGCACGGCCACCAGCGACGGCACCCCCACCCCTTCGGTGAACAGCTCACGCACGCGGTGGCCCGGAGCTTTGGGCGCGACCATGGAGACGTCTACGTTGGCCGGTGGCTTGATCTGGCCGAAGTGGATGTTGAAGCCGTGCGCGAACATCAGGGTCTTGCCCGCGGTGAGATGCGGCGCGATCTCGCGGTGGTACAGGTCTCCCTGAATATGGTCGGAGACCAGAATCATGATGACATCGGCGGCCCTGGCGGCATCCGCGGTATCGGCCACCTTGAGTCCGGCGGCCTCGGCCTTGGCTCGCGACTTACTGCCGGGGTACAGGCCCACCACCACATCCACGCCGGAATCGCGCAGGTTGAGGGCATGCGCGTGACCCTGGCTGCCATAGCCGATGATTGCCACCGTGCGGCCCTGGAGCAGCGCCGGCTTGTAGTCTTTTTCGTAATAACGTTTCGCCATGATCGGTATCCATTCCTGCTAGCGCGCCTCGGTCAGGACCGGCGGCTGCAGCTTGAGTTTCTTGCTCTCCAGCGACACGGCCACGACCCCGGAGCGGGTTGTCTCGATTTCACCGTAGCTGCGCATCACATCCACGAACTCATCCAACTTCTCCGGATCGCCGGTGGCTTCCAGCGCAAATCCTTCGACCGAGGAATCCACTACCCGCGCGCCGAAGATCTCGGCTTCCTTGAGCACAGACGTGCGCGATTCCTGCGCGGTGCGTACGCGCACCAGCACCATTTCCCGCCGTACCGCGGGCGATTCGGTGAGATCCACGGCCTGCAGCACATTCACCAGTTTGTTCATCTGTTTAATTACCTGCTGGCGAAGAGTAGCGTCCACGTCCACCACGATGGTCATGCGGGAGAGTTCGGGGTCGAGGGTACGCGCCACCGTCAAACTCTCGATGTTATAGGCCCGCGCGCTCAGTAAGCCGGTGATACGCATCAACGCGCCCGGCTTGTTCTCGACTAATAAGGAAATAATCTGCAACATAAGGATCCGTTCTTACTCGGGCACGGCCACGGGTTGGGGCGGCCCCAGCACCATTTCGTTGATGGCGCCTCCTGCCGGTACCATGGGGTACACATTCTCGAAAGGCGACACCTTGACATTCAGCAGGTAGGGGCCGGGCTCGCGGACGGCCGCTTCCAGCGCCGAGGAAAGCTCCCATGGCTTGTCGATGGTGCGGCCCTTGAAGCCGTACGCCGCGGCCAGTTTCTCCGCATCGGGGAACGAGTCGAGCTCCACCGCGCTCAGGCGGTTGTTGTAGAACAACTCCTGCCATTGGCGGACCATGCCGAGGTATCCGTTGTTCATCACGACGATTTTGATGGGCAGCCCGTAGCCCACTACGGTAGCCAGCTCCGGAATAGACATCTGGAACCCGCCGTCGCCTACCAGCGCGAACACCAGCTTGTCGGGGTGCGCAAACTGCGCGCCGATAGCCGATGGCAGGCCGAAGCCCATGGCGCCCAGCCCGCCGGAATTGATCCAGAGGCGCGGCCCGTTGAAGCGGATCAACTGCGCGGCCCACATCTGGTGCTGGCCCACGTCGGAGGACACGATGGCCTCGCCCGCGGACAGGCGGTCGATTTCCATCATCAGGTGTTGCGGCTTGATCTCGGTGTCGGAGGTGACGGGCACCAGCGGATGTTCGGCTTTCCAGGCGCGGATCTGGGACCACCAGGCCGTGCGCGCGGCGGACTGGGCGGCCGGCAGTTTGGTTCCGGCCAGCACCTGATTCAAACGCCCCAGCACACGCTTCACGTCGCCCACGATGGGCACGTCCGCGGCGCGGTTCTTGCCGATTTCGGCGGGGTCGATGTCCACATGGATCACTTTGGCGTGTGGCGCGAAGGCCGCCAGGCGGCCCGTCACGCGATCGTCGAAGCGCACGCCCAGCGCGATCAGCACATCGCAATTACTCATTCCCATATTCGCGGCGTAGCTGCCGTGCATGCCGGGCATACTCACGAAGTTCGGATGGCTGGAGGGCAGGCCGCCCAAGCCCATGAGAGTGGTGACCGCGGGCGCATCGATGGTCTCGACGAATTCCTGCAGGTCGGCGGCGGCGTTGGCGGCGATGATTCCCCCGCCCGCGTAAACGAATGGCCGCTCGGACTCCGAGATCATCTGGGCCGCACGGCGGATCTGTCCGGTGTGGCCTTCGGTGAAAACCTTGTAGCCGGGCAAGTGAATAGAAGTGACCGGCACGTAGTGGCCCTGCGCCTGGAAAACGTCCTTGGGGATATCTACCAGGACAGGTCCGGGACGTCCGCTGGCGGCGATGTAGAACGCCTCGTGAACCACCTGCGGCAGGTCTTCCAGTTTCTTCACCAGGTAATTGTGCTTGGTGCAGGAGCGCGTGATGCCGAACGTGTCGGCTTCCTGGAAGGCGTCGCTGCCGATCAGCTTGCTGGTGACCTGGCCTGTGATTGCCACCACCGGGATCGAATCCATCATGGCGTCGACCAGGCCCGTAACCAGGTTGGTCGCGCCGGGACCGGACGTAGCGCAGCAGACGCCTACCTTCCCGGTCGCGCGCGCGTAGCCTTCGGCGGCGAAGCAGGCGTTTTCTTCATGGCGGACCAGCACATGGCGGATGTGGTGGTCATAAATGGCATCGTATAAAGGCAGGGTGACGCCTCCCGGGTAGCCGAAGAAGCAGTCCACGCCCTCGCGGGCCAGACATTCCAGCAGCATTTTCGCGCCATTCGTCAGTGTCGGCATAGGTTGTGTCTCAAAAGTCTCCCAAAAAAGCAAAAAGGCCATCAGCCGGCTTGTTTCGCCCCGCTGATGGCCTCGGAACCTCTCCGAAACGGCCTCAAGCGGGGCCGGCTACGATGACCAGTACAATAATAATCAGGATTACGGGTATAGACGGACGGGACAGGCTCAAGGTGCGGAGAAACCGGACTGGGGAATTACTTGCCATCGCCAACTTTTCTGAGTGTACCCTACAAGTTTTACAAATGCAAGGCGAGGGTCGGATTACAAATAGTTATGGCGTTATTTGGCGGTATACCAAAGCTGCTAGTCTTCGCCGCCGGCAGCGGAAGTCACCGCCGTCGCCTTGCCCTCCGGCGATCGGGTGTATCGCTTGAACCAGCTCATCATGTAGAGCTGCGTGCGAATAAAGTTGGATGGCTTCGACCCGGTGCCGTGGTATTCGCCTTCAAATTGTAAGAGCGTCGCCGGCACGCCGCGAACCTTCAGCGCCGCATAATATTCCTCGGTCTGCGGCATGGGAGTGCGGCGGTCCAAAACTCCGGTCATGAGCAGTGTGGGGGTGGTCACATTACCCACGTGCATGATGGAGGAGTGCGACAGCCAGTCGGAGGGATCCTCCCAGAACGGCTTCTTGAAAAAGCTGAGAGTGAACAGCGGAATATCGGTGTTGCCCGTCATGCTCAGCCAGTCGATGACCGGGCAGCGGACGGCCGCCGCGGCAAACCGGTTGGTGTGGCCGATGACCCAGCTCGAAAGCACGCCGCCGCCGCTGCACCCGGAGACATACATCCGCGAAGTGTCCACGAAGCCCTTGGCGATGGTGCTGTCGACGCCCGCCATCAGGTCGTCGAAATCCGGTCCCGGGTAGTTGTGATCGATGCCGTTGGAAAAGTCAGTACCATATCCCGTGCTGCCGCGCGGGTTCACGTACAGCACCACGAAGTCGTTGGCGGCGAAGTTCTGAAACATGTAGTTGAACGCCACGTTGTACATGGCGAAGGGTCCGCCGTGGATCTCCAGAATCAGCGGATACTTCTTGGCGGCATCGAAATCCGGCGGCTTGACGATCCATGCCTGCACCTTGGCGTTGCCGGTCGAGACGTAATCGATCTCCTCGGTCTTGGCCAGGTGCTTGCCGGCCAGAAGCCCGGCGTTCACGCTGGTCAGCTTCGCCATATCCTGCGCATGGCGCAGACTGAAGCGCACCACTTCCGGCGGATTATCCGGATCGCTGCTGGTTCCGGCCGCCATAAGGTCGCTCGAAACCGAGTCCATCGTGAGCACATGCGTCCCCGAGGTCACCGGCTTCACGCCGCCTGCGATCGCCGCGAACTGTATATTACGCGAGCCGCGGTCATCGGCATCGAAGTACACTCCCGAGGCGTCCGGAGCCCAGCGCAGGTTGAGCGGATCGCGATCGTAGTCGCCGCTGATCTTGCGGGCCTCTCCGCCGCCGGCCGGAACGACATAAAGATCCGATACGGAGTGGGTGTGGTTGGAGAGCGGATATCCGGTAAACGCCACCATGCGGCCGTCTGGCGAGACCGCCGGGCGCCCCCAGTTCCCGGGCTTCGCCACCAGCTCGCGGATTGCGCCGGTCTCCACATCGGCGATCAGCAGTTGCGAGATCTTGTAGTTCAGGTCGGCGTCGGCGCTGCGGTTCGCATCGAAAATGATGGATTTGCTGTCGGGCGTCCAGTCCATCGCGATGGCGCCGCGGGTCTCGCCCGAACCCACGGTCCATTTGCCGCTGGTGATCTGGCGCGGCGTGCCGCCATCCGCCTGGACCACGAACAGGTGCGTGTAGCCGTCGTCCAGAAAGCCGACCTGATCCTGGCGGTAATGCAGCGATTCCACAATGCGCGGCGCGGCCGTCCACTTGGCGCCGTGCGGCTCTTCGGGCATGCCGATCGACCACTTATTCTTCTGCGGCACGAACATGGCGAAGGCGATCCACTTGCCGTCCGGAGACCAGCGCGCATCGGCCACCTTCTCCGTGGCATGCGTGACCTGTGTGGCGGGGCCGTCGATATCGATCCAGCGGACAAAGATCTGCGACCCGCGCGGTTCGCCGTCGGCAACGTAGAGGATGCGTTTCCCATCGGCGGACCAGCGCGGATTGGATCCCTTGGTCAGAAACCGGTGCTGCGATCCATCCGCACTCATGATCCACAGCGCCGATTCCCACTTGTCTTCGATTTTGTTGGCCTGCTGGCGTGTATAGACGATGCGCGCGCCATCGGGCGAAATCTGCGCGTTGCTGACTCTTTCCAGATCGAAGTAGTGTTCCGTGGTCAACCGGGTGGATGAGCGCGTTTCTTGCGCTACCGCCGGCGTGAGAGTGGAAATGGTCAGAGCCGCAAATGCGGCGAGGCGGTAGTTTGGCATGGGTACCTCCCTGGGACTGAGCCAGTATATAACGAATCGGACCAGAGTCGGCGCGCGCGCGGCGCTATCGGGGGCCCGGTAACTGGAGGCCCTCTCCCAGCCTGGCGACCCCCGGAATGGTCACCGGCGAATGGCCCCGAACAGGCGACTCGCCGAACATCGCCTGCACGGCGGCGGTTTCGGACGGAGGCACGGTGCCGAAGGTCAACAGAAACGCCGCGGCTTTGGGAAAACTGCGCACCAGGTAAGGATTGCCCAGCGCGACGAGGACCACGGGTTTGCCGGTGGCGAAGAGCGCTTCGAGCAGATGCGGGAATTCTCCCGCCAGGCCGGCATCGCCGCGGTAGGCCGCCACGGAGGCAAAGGCCGCCACGACGAAACTTTCGCAGGCCGTGGTCTTCTGCACGGCGGCATCCAGCGTGGGGCCGGGCATGGAGGCGTCCAGTGCAATCACGGTGGCGTTCTTTTCCCTGCGGCGCACCTCCTGGGCGAACTCCAGACCCTCGTTCGAGTAATGGCTTTCGGCAAGAGTGAGGAAACAGGCCTTGGCCGGTGCGCGCAGCGGCAGCGCGCCTTCGTTTTTCACCAGCGTGACGGCGCGGGCGGCGATATCCTGCGCCCGCTCCTGATCCTCCGGCGCGTCAATCAGGTCGCTGATGCCTTCCAGATCCACCAGCGCGCGGCGGTCGAGGCCCACGCGCTCCTTGGCCGCCAGCAGGCGCGCCACACTTTCGTCGATGCGCGCGCGCGTCAAGCGTCCGCTCTGCACCGCGGCGAGAATGGCTTTGACGGCGGCTTCCGGATCGGGCGGCATTACCAGCGCGTCGGCGCCCGCCTCGAGCGCCAGCACGGCAGCTTCACCACCGGTGTAACCCTGTGCGATGCCGCCCATTTCCAGCGCGTCGGTGACGATGATGCCTTTGAATCCCATATCGCCACGCAGCAGGCCGGTGAGTATGGCGGGCGAGAGAGTGGCCGGCACGTCGGCGGGGGCCAGCGCGGGCACCGCGATATGCGCGGTCATGATGGAATCCACGCCGGCCTGGATAGCGGCCCGAAAAGGTGCGAGTTCGACGGCCTCGAGACGCTCGCGGGTGCCATTGATCACCGCCAGGTTCAGGTGCGTATCCACCGCCGTATCGCCGTGGCCGGGGAAGTGTTTGGCGGTGGTCAGCACGCGATAGTGCGGGTCGGCGCCGGCACCCTCGATGAAGGCGGTCACCAGGGCGGAAACCTGCTGGGGATCCTCGCCGTAAGACCGAATGTTGATGATGGGATTGTCCGGGTTGTTGTTGACGTCGGCCACGGGAAAGAAGAGCCAATGGACGCCCATGGCGCGCGCTTCGCGGGCGGTGACGGCGCCTTCGAAACGGGCAAGCGCGGGGTCTCCGGCCGCGCCGAAGGCCATCGCTTGCGGAAAGACCGTGGTTCCATCGAACCGCATGGATGCGCCGCGCTCGAAATCGCCGGCCACCAGAAGCGGCACGCGCGACAATTTCTGCATACGGTTGAGAAACGCGCCCAGGGCGTAGGGCTGCGCCTTCTGAGTGAGGCGCCCATTGTTCCAGTTGACCAGCACCATGCCGCCCACGCGGGTTTCCCGCACATGCTTCATGAACTGGCGGTATTCGCGCGACCGGGTATTGGGGGCGGCGCCGTGGAACGGGATGAAGATCAACTGGGCCACCTTTTCGCGCAGGGTCAGAGACTTCATCCAGCGGCGCACGAAGGGCGATTGTCGATTCGTCTTGGCGGGCGCGGCTTTGCGCACGGTGGCCGGACGAGCGGGAAGGACGGCGAGGGCTACTACAACCAGGATCGACAGGCGGCGAATGCAGAACACATCTACAGTTTACTCGCGCGGGGCTGCCAGACGGGTCACTTTGCGGGAAGGATCAGGCCGGGTGGGCTGAGGGAGCCGCCCAGCGCGAGGCGGATTTCAGGGTTGGGCGGAAGCTGATCAGGCAGACGGACGTTGATCTGATATAGGCCCGCGTAACCGGGCGCGACGCCCGCGTACAGGATCGAACCGGAATCGATAGGGACTCCGTTGATCTGGATGCCGAACTGGCTCATCTGGCTGAGCCATTGCGCGGCGGCCGGCAGGACGCCATCCTCCAGTTCGGGGTTGGTGTTTCCCAGGCCCGTTGCCCATAGCCCGACGATCTCGCCCCCGCTGGCCGGCGCATCGCTCGAGACCACCGACCCATCCAGGTGGGTGGCGATTATGGTGCTTGAGTAAAGTTCGAACATGGCGGGCGCCGCCGGCTGCAAGGTGACGGTGACGATTGGCCCGCGGATGCCCTGCCGGTCCACCCAGAACTGGAACGGTCCGGGAAGCAGCGAGCTGGGAACCAGGAAGTTGATTTGGGTGGGGGAAACGTAATAAAGGTACGCGGGCCAGCCCTCGAAGTAGACTTCCACGTTTCCCAGGCTGGTAGGCATGACGCCGCCCGCGAGATCGCTCGACCGCAAGACGCGCGTCCCCCACGCGAGATTCGTGCCGAAAATGGATCCGATCGCGTTGGGCGAAAGGCCGGGGGTGAAACTGGCGCCGTTGACGATTCCGGCGGCGGTGTAATTGGGATTGTTGGAGTCCTGGGCGCACAGGCTGGCGGCCAACGCGAGGGCTGCGAGAATGGATTTCACGGCAATAATGTAGTGGCCGGCAGGCCGCCGGAATATCAGAGCTTTTTGGCTGAATCCGATTAGTGTATGGGGGCGGCGGCGCCCGTAACGGTGAGCGGCATGCTCCCGCACAACGTGCCTGTGCAGGCGCCGATGATGGTGGATCCCGCGGCCACGCCGTAAGCTACCCCGGAATTCGTGCCGTCGTTCGTGACGGTGGCGGCCGCAGGGTTGGAAGTGGTCCAGGTAACCGAAAAAAGCTGGCTGGTACTGTTATCGCTGAACGTGCCGGTGGCGATGAATTGCAGGCTGGAGCCGGCCGCCAGCGTCGGGTTGCCGGGCGTGAGCGATATGGCCGTGAGGTCGGCGGGTACCACGCTCAGCGGCACGTAGAACTCGGCGGCGGCCAGCACGGCATTGGAGGCGTTGCTGTGGCCGCCGGCAATCAGCACTGTTCCATTGAGCAGGAGCGTGGCTGTCCGCAGGTCGCCCGGAGTGATCAGGACACCAGTGCCTGAGAACGCGCTGGTGTTGGGACCGAATATTTCCGCCGGAGCGGCATTCAGCACGCTACCCGCGACCAGCACGCCGCCATTGTTGAGCAGCGTTGCGGTTCCCAGCCAACTGGTGCTGCCGAGGCTGCCGGTGAGAGTGAACGTTCCGGCGGTGGGATCGTACAACTCGGCGCTGGTCAGCGGGCCCGACAGCAAATAGTTATAGCCGCTGGCGATCAGAATCTGGCCGGTGTTTAACAGCGTTGCGGTCGCGCCGGAGCGCGCCACATTCAGGCCTGCCGGGCTGGGCGTAAAAATCCCGGTCGAAGGGTCGTAGAGTTCCGCGCTGGCCAGAGGGCCAACGGCGTTCGCGCCGCCGGCGATCAGCACCAAGCCGTTGGGCAGCAAAGTAGCGGTTGCGGCGAACCGGGCGAAGTTCAAGCCGCCGGTCACGGTAAAACCGCCGGTCGACGGGTTGTAGACCTCGGCGCTGGAGAGAACGCCCGAAACGCCGTAACCTCCGGCGAACAGCACGCTGCCGTTTGGAAGCATGGTGGCGGTGTGTTGGTAGCGCGCGGTGTGCAGGGCGCCTGTGGCGTTGAAGGCCAGGGTTGCCGGGTCGTAGACTTCGGCACTGGCGAGCGCGCCGTCGCTGCCGGAACCGCCCGCAATCAACACGGTGCCATCGTTCAACAGGGTGGCGGAATGCTGATCGCGCGCCGTGTTCAGATTTCCGGTGAATGCGAATGAGGCGCCGGCGGGGTTAAACAATTCGGCGGCGGCCAGATCGCCGAGGGCGCCCGTGCCGCCATCCGGCACGGGTCCGATGCCGCCGGCCATGAGCACGGAGCCGTTATCCAGCAGGGTAGCGGTGTGGTAGTAGCGTGCGTTGTTTAAACTGCCCGTGGGAAAGAAAACCTGGTTGACGCTCATCGGTGTAGAACCGGAGACGGCGCCCAGCGTGGCGGTGACCGTGGTGACGCCCGGGGCCAGGCCGATGCCCAGTCCGGAGGCGTTGACTCCGGCGATACCGGGCGGGGACGTGCTCCAGACGACGCTGGCGGTCAGATTCTTCATTGAGTTGTTGCTATAAGTGCCGGTGGCGGCGAACTGCGCGGTCCCTCCCACAACTATGGATGGGCTTGGCGGGGTGACGGCAATAGAGAGTAAAGCGGGCGCCAGGCCCGTCCCGGAGAGGCTGACGGTTTGTGGACTATTGGAGGCGTTATCGGAGAATGTGAGGCTCCCGGTTCGCGTGCCACCGGCTGTGGGGGAAAAGGTAACGCCGACGGAGCAGCTAGCGAGACCGGACAGACTGGCGCCGCAGGTATTGGAGCTGATTGCGAAGTCGCCGCTGGTGGCAATACCGGTGAAACTGAGAGCCGTGCTCTGCTGGTTATTCGCGAGGCTGACGGTCATCGGACTGCTGGTTTCACCGATAGGGACCTTTGGAAAAGTCAGGCTGGTTGGAGACACGGTCGTGGGCGCGACGCCGGCGCCTGTGAGGGCGGCGGTTTGCGGACTGTTGGTGGCGCTGTCGGTGACGGTGAGCGTCCCTTTAGCCGGGCCGAGGGCTGTGGGCGTGAACGTGACGAGGATGGTGCAGCTGGCTCCTTTAGCGAGGCGGGAGGGGCTGAGCGGGCAGGTACCACCGGCTTGCGCGAAACTGCCCGTCACTGCAATAGTGCTGATGGTCAGAGGCGCAGTCGCGACATTTTTGAGTGTGGCTGTCAGCGCAGGACTGGTGGTGTTCTGGACCTGTTTTCCAAACGCCAGTGTGGTGGGCGAGAGGGTTACCGACGTCACCGCGGTTAACGGCGCGGCGAGAACCAACGCACAAAGAAAGGTGGCACTGCGCCCCAGCGACGTATAGATCATTGAGCATCTAGTATATTGATGGCAAAGGCCGGCAGGCAATACCCGCGAACCGGGGAGTTCAAGGAGTACCAGAAAAACGAAGAGCGGTCCCGCCGGGAAAGCGGGACCGCGACATTGCCAAACGGTTAGCCGGGTTGGTTAGCGATGGCCGCCGTGAGAACCGCCGCCGCCACCACCGCCGCTGCTGTGATAGCCGCCGCCCCCGCCGCCACCGCTGTGATAGCTGCCCCCGCCGCCACTGCTGTGATAGCTGCCACCACCACCGTAGCTACGAGAGCCGCCGCTCGACCGGTAGCTGCCGCCGGAGTACGGGGCCCGAGAACTGTAGCTGGGCGCCGACCGGTATCCACCGTAGCTGCCGCCGGAGGACGGGGCGCGATATCCGTAGCTGGGCGCCGCTCGGTATCCACCGCCGTAGCTGCCCCCGTACGAAGGGCTGGCCCGATAGGCCGGCGATCCGCCGTACGACGGGCTGGCGCGATAACCAGAGTTGGGCGACGACCGATATGCGTTATTCGTTCCAGCGGTGGAACCGCGATAGCTGGGCTGCGGCGAGGAGTGGCTCTGGCCGGTCTGGCCGAAGCGGCTCCAGCCGCCGGACTGTGAAGTAGCGGTGCGGGAGCCGAAACTGTTGCTGCTCCGAGCCACTGCACCGGACGTTTGCCCGAATCGTCCGCCACTAAATGTGCCGCGGGCGCTGGAAATCGCGCCGTACCGGGTGTTCAGGGCCCTGTTCGGATAAGCAACGCCTAAACGGTGGCTGGCATCGTGCGCCCAGAGTGTGCCGCCCCAGGCGCGGCCGCCCCAGTAGCCGTGAAAACCATAATGGTTGAAGAAGAACGGATTCACAAACAGCCCGCAATGGAGCCAGTTGAAACCCCAGCCCCAACCGCCCCAACCAAGGCCTCCGAAGAAGCCGCCGATATAAACGCCCGGGAAAAACCCGAAGCCGAAGCCCGCATAATCCCAAGCGGGATAATAACCGTACGCCGGCGGTCCCCAGATGTAGGAGGGATCGTAGTAGGGTACGTAGACTTCTTCGGGATTAGCTGGTTGAATCTCAACTTCGGGATGGCCTTCCTGCATCTCGGTGGTGACGGTCTCTTGGGGGCCGGACCGCAATTTCCCCGAGGCCATGGCTTGCGAGCGCATGCGCTGCACGGCGTTCATTACATCGGCCTGTTGGGCTAGAAAAGCATTACCGAGGTCGGTGGTCCAGCGAATGTCCGCGTTCAGCCGGCTGACCACGTCCGGGAAGATCACCAGGGCCTGCACGCTGGGATCCCAGTTCTGCTGGCGCGCGGCGTCCACTAGTTGAGAGCCCTGCAGATCCCGATGCTGATCGACAAATTGCGCCGCCTCGACGATTTCCAAGGGATAGGTGGACGCGGCCAATACCTGTGCCAACAGGGCATCCGGATACAAAGCAACGGGTGCCACCAGCGTGTCCAACTGTTGCGGAGACATCAGCTGTGCTGGCGGGGGAGCCTGCCCCGGAGGCGGCGGCTGTTGCGCAACCAGGAGTGCGCCTCCCAGCAACAGAGCGCCGGCCAGAGAAAGCGCCCGCCGAATACCAGATTGGACTCTCATGCTTGTCATCTTATACCTCCATGCGATCCCATCACTGTATAGTGACGTATGTCGCGGCGACTACGTTGTCGCGAGATCGCACCATCTAAAAAGCAACCCGCTGGCCAAATTGTAACCCCTTGTCCCACAGTCGCTTGGCGAAGATGGACGGTCTCGCCGGATGGTTGAAAACCACCGCGCCGGTGGATTAGGTGCGAATGGCGGCCGATTCCCTATACACTTCCAGTACATCGCGGGCAGTGCGCTCCCAGCTATAGCGCGCGGCCTGAGCTTTGCCTTTGTTGATGAGCGTAGCGCGTAAGTCGTCGTCCAGCAATGCTTCCTGGATGCCGCGCGCGATTTCGAAAACATTCTCGGGGTTCACCATGAGGGCCGCGTCCCCCAGCACTTCGAGCAGCGAACTGACGTTGGATGTGACGACGGGTGTACCGGTCGCCATGGCCTCCAGCGGCGGCAGGCCGAACCCTTCATACAGCGATGGAAAGACGAACAGGGCGGCGCTCCCGAAGAAAATGCGGAGGGCGTCGAAGGGAACGAAGCCCAGGAAGCGCACTACCTTCTCGACGCGGGTTTGACTAACGGCGCGGCGTACGGACGGGTAGCTGGAGATCTCGTCGCCGATAATGATGAGGTGCAGGTTGCGATAGACCGGGTGGCGCGAGAGCCGCTCGCGGACCACGGCGAAGGCTTCCACCAGCCGGGGAATGTTCTTCTGCGGCCGGATGTTGCCGGCGTACAGCAGAAAGGGATAGTCGATCTGGTAGCGTTCCAGGATGCGCGCGCGATCGCCCTCGGCGGGAAGAAAGAAATCCGGGTTGGGCGCGTTGTAAACCAAGCGGATACGATCCGCCGGAATCCCCAGCGCGTCGTGGACATCACGGCGGGTGGTATCCGAAACGGCCATGATGCGCCGGGCGCGCAGCAAGCCGCGGCGCAACAGAAAGCGGCGGGCATGCACGCGCATGCCCGAACCGGTTCCGAACAACAGGCTGGCCATATCGTGAATGGTGACCACGTAGGGTTCTGTCATGAACAGCGGAACCTGGTTCAGCGGGATGTGCACCAGGCTGGGCGACAGGCTACGCAGGAACCACGGAAAGGCCAGGTGATTGCGCTTGCGGGAATCCGCCCGGCGATAGGCGATGGCTTGAAAGTTGGCCGGCAGCATCGCGAAGGATGCCACGTCATCGGGTAGAGCAACCAAGGTGTATTCGTCCGACTGATCGATATCGGCCAGCGCATGGAGCAGGCCGCGGATGTACGTGCCGATGCCGAAGTCCCGCAC
>DATGGM010000245.1:0-32933 GCA_035308525.1 Bryobacteraceae bacterium | reverse complement strand
ACCGCCCATTCGCTGGTGATGAGCGGCTCGTTATAGGTGCTGATCACGCTTCGGGCGCCGGCAGCTTGTGCGGCTTCCACGATCTGGCGCGGGGTGATGCGGGTGAAGTCCAGTGTTGCGCGATAATCGCGCAAGGCCTGCGACGTGATCCAGTTCTGGCAATATCCGCAATGCAGATCGCAGCCCAGCATTCCGAAACTCAGCGCGCGCGTCCCGGGCAGCGCGTGAAAGAAAGGCTTCTTCTCGATCGGGTCCGACTGCAGCGCGCTTACATATCCATAGGGCACATAAAGCTTGCCACCGCGGTTGTAGCGCACTTTGCAGACCCCCGCGAAGCCCGAGGGGATGGGGCAGGCATGCCCGCATGCATAGCAGCGCACCCGGTTCGAATCCAGCTTTTCGTAGAGCTCTCCTGCGCGGACCTGCGCGGAGAGTTGTTCAGCCACGGTCTGCATGAGACCCTGCCACACCTCATTTTAGCTCTCGGCATGGCCCGCCGCGCGTTATCTTGATATGGAGGTATAACCATGCCGTCATCCGAAATCGACCGCCGCGGATTTCTGGTCAAAGCCGCCGCCGCCACTGCCTTCACTATCGTTCCCCGGCACGTGCTGGGCGGGCCGCAATTCGTGGCCCCCAGCGACAAAATCACCATGGCTTACATCGGTGTGGGCACCCAGGGGATTCGTGAGCTGATGGAACTGCTGCCCAGCCCCGACGTGCAGGTGGTGGCCGTGTGCGATCCGAACAAGGACAGCAACGATTACGTGGACTGGTCCAAGTCGCTGCGCATCAACATCGGCAAGTTCATCGGAAAGCCCGAATGGCGCGAAGGCGCCGACGGCATTCCCGGCGGCCGGGACGTGGGACGCGAGATCGTCGAGTCTTACTATGCGGGCAAGAGTCCTTCGGGCAGCTACAAGGGCTGCGCGGCTTACGCCGATTTTCGCGAGCTGCTGGACAAGCAGAAGGACCTGAATGGCGTCAAGATCATGACCCCCGACCATCTGCATGCCACCATCTCCATTGCCGCCATGCAAAAGGGCAAGCACGTGATGATGCACAAGCCCATCGGAAACCGGATCTACGAATCGCGCAAGGTGATTGAAACGGCGCGCACCGCCAAAGTGGCCACGCACTTCATTCCGTGGGATTCCAACGGGTCGATGGATCTGATCATGGCATGGATCAAGGACGGCGCCATCGGAACGCTGCGCGAGGTACACAACTGGTCGAACCGGCCGGTTTGGCCGCAGTACCTGACGGTGCCAGTCGATCAGCCGCCCGTTCCGGCAGGCTTCGATTGGGACTTGTGGCTGGGCCCCGCTCTCGACCGCCCATATCATCCGCACTACACCCACGCCGTCTTTCGCGGCTGGTACGATTTCGGCGGCGGCTCCATTGCGGATATGGGCCATTACAGCCTTTGGGTGGTCTTTCGCACCCTGCAACTGGATACGCCCTTCAGCGTGGAGGCGCGAGGCAGCGGCGCGTGTGAGATCGCCGACCAGGTCAGCCGCAAGATCCGTAACGATTATTCGTTCCCGCTGGCTTCCACGATGCGCTTCAAATTCGCGGCGCGCGAAGGCCGCGGTCCCATCGACCTGTTCTGGTATGACGGCGGGATGCGTCCCCGTACGCCCGAAGAGCTCGAGGTGGACAGCAAGGAACTGACGGCCGAAGGCATGATGTTCGTAGGCGACAAGGGGAAGATTCTGACGGGCTTCAATCTGGAAGACCCGCGCCTCATCCCCGAAAAGAAGATGCGCGAATACCAGGGCGCCAAGCCGCCCGCCGAGCGTCCCCAGCGCGACCCGTTGCGCGGCGTGAACGAGTGGGTGGCGGCGTGCCGCGGCGGGAAACCATCGTCTGGAGATTTCATGCACGCCGGACCGATATCGGATGCTTTCAACCTGGCGGCGGCATCCTTGCGTTCTGGCCGCAGGCTCGAATTGGACAGCGCCAGTATGAAGATTACGAACGTTCCGGAAGCCAACAAGTACCTGTACCGCGAGTACCGCAAAGGTTGGGAACTATAGCCGCTAAGCCTGCGCGGCCAGCGACGCCTGCAGCCGTTGGTATACATCCCGCGCGGCCCTTTGCGCGGCGCTCTTCTTGCTGTTGCCGTCCGCCTGGCCTACCCACTCGCGCCCTACGCGCGCCTCCACGGTGAACGTCTTGGAATGTTCGGGGCCGCGCTCCTTCACGATCACGTAACGCGGCGGCGGCAGGTGGCGCGCCTGCGCAAACTCCTGCAGCGCGCTCTTGTAATCCGTCAGATTTTGGGAGTGTTGCTCATCCGCCGCGCCGGCCGCCACCACACCCGGCCCAATCACGAAGCGATTGACGAACTGGCGTGCGGAGTCGATTCCGCCATCCAGGTAAATCGCCGCCACCAGAGCTTCCAGCGCATCCACCAGCAGGTTCTTCTTGGCGCGCCCGCCGCTCATCTCCTCGCCGCGGCCGAGCTGCAGATATTCTCCCAGTTCCAGACTTTGCGCCGCCTCCAGCAGCCACGTCGCGCTGGCCAGGTGCGCCTTCAGTTTCGACAGGCGTCCCTCGGCCGCTTCCGGATGCCGCTTCAGCAGGTCTTCGCTGATCAGGAACCCCAACACGGAGTCGCCCAGAAACTCGAGCTGCTCGTTGTCGCGCGCCATGGCCGGCTCGCCGGGCGGCGTCTGTTCATTGACGTGCGAGCTGTGAGTCAGCGCGCGGCGCAGGACCTCCCGGTCCGCGAACCGGTAACCGGCAGCGGTTTCCAGGGCTTCCAGGTCCGCGCGCATGACGAATTACGGCTTAGGGGCTTCGGGCTTGGGAGCTTCGGGCTTAGGCGGCGTGGCCGGATTAGCTCCGCCTTTCTTTTGGATCGTGCGTACCCGCTCGGCCTGCGCGACCTGTTTTACCGTTACATTGATATCCGGCATGGCCATTACCTTGTCGAACTGCGCGATGGCGTCGTCATACTTCCCGTCGTCGCTATAGACCTTGCCCAGCCGGACCATGGTGGCTGGGTCCGGCTGGGCCGCCATCTCGATAGCGGCGTTGAACTCCTTCTCGGCGGCATCGTATTTCTTGGCAGCCATGGCGCCCATGCCCAGCGCCGAGTGCCCTTGAGACGCGAAATCCTTCTTGGCGGCCGCCCATTGATCGTCGGTCAGATTGGAATTTGGCTTTGGGGCATCCTTCAACAATTCGAGCGCTTTGTGGGCGTACTTTTCCACCTGGGCCAGCTTCTCTTCCCGGTCCAGATCGAATTCTTTGGTATGCTGGGCGATCGACGAGGCCAGCATCAGCATGACCTGATAATGCTTGGGATCCGCTTCCAGGGCGCGCTCGCCGAGCACCACCGACTGTTCATAATTTCCCTTCTGCTGGTAAGATATGGCTTCGAAATAGAGAACCGTGGCCTTGAAGTCGCTGTCCGCGAACTTGGTCAGCACGTTCTCGCAGGCCGCAATGCGCTGATCCGCCGTCTGTGCGCTGAACATAGTTTTCAGCGCGTCCGCTTCTGCCTGCGATTTGGGTTTTGGCTGCGCCAGAACCTGCGGCAGGGCGACTCCCAGCGCCAGCACACCGCTCAAAATGATTCGCTTCATCATCACTCCTCTAATTGGATTTCTTCTCATAGCTCCGCTTGGCGCCCTCCTCGGCGGCCTGGCGGGCCGCGTCGGACGCGCCTTCCACCGCCAGAGCTTCACGATAACGCTTGGTGGCCTCCGCGCGCTCGCCCGCCGCGTCCTCCAGCCGGCCCAGGTAGACCAGCGCCCAGGCCCGCACCTGCGGCTCGGGCTTGGATGCCAGCGTCTTCTGGAAGAGTTGCTCGGCCATCTCCGGATTCTTCTCCAGCGCCGCGATCCGCGCCAGCCCGTAGTAAGCCTTGGCGTGAATGCCCTGGTCATCGCTCTGGTCGAGCGACTTCAGATAAAGCTGCCGCGCCGCTTCCAGGTTGCGATCGGCGTAGAGCTGTTCAGCCTGCGCCAGAGTCTTAAAAGCGCCCTGCGGTTCGGGAGCCGGCTGCGGATGCACCACCTTCACCTGCCGCACGGGCGCCTGCGCGGCGAACTGCATCCCGGAGAGGCGGGCATCCTCGCGCTTTAGATCCATGCCGGTGATCATGGTGGGAAAGTAGTAATGCATGGCCTGTTCCTGCTTCAGATAGGCCTGCATCTGTTCGGCGAAATACGCAGTTAGAATGTAACCCTGCTGCATCGCTTCGTTCGCCATCGCCGGCTTCTTGTCCATGCGCGCCTCGACGGCCTTGATGAGCGACTCGGTGACCAGCAGGAGATAATCCGATTTGAACGACTCATCCAGCGCCGGCGCGCGTTGCGCATGGTCGGAGAGCCCCCGCGTGCGCATGATGATCTCCTCATGGCGGGTGGCCAGCGGATCGAGCAGATAGTGCAGGTAGGCGTGCCGCACGTCGAAAATGCGCGGCTCGGGTGACGGCGTGATCACCACGAAATAATCCCGGCCGTAGCTCCGCGTCTGGATCTGGTTGGGCGCTCCCAGCAGATCGATATAGATCTGGAACCAGCGTGCCGACGTGCCGGTGGTCTCATTGCGCAGGAATCCGTTGACCTGCAGCACGGCCTCCGCCACCGGCTCGTGATAGCGCTCGATGGTCTGGTCGAAGACCGGCTGCGCGCGCTTCCAGAGCTCGTCGATGTCCGCCTCATGATAGAACCGGGCCATGAGGGAACTGAAACCATCCAGCGCCGCCACGTCCGGCGGCGCATCCACCGTGCGGCCCTTGAGGGAGAACGCCGGCGGGCCATCTACCGACAGGGCAAACGAAATGTATTGGCTCAGATCCGCGGTAGGGTCATTCGGGCGGTGCAGCCGGTAGAATTCCCGCAGCGCAGGGAGGCAGGGAACGCTCTTGGTTGCCAGCGCCTTGCGGATGGTCTCCCGCAGCGGACTGTTGCTGGGGGATTGCACATCCGCGTCGTAGCCCGCCGCGTTGATCGCCGCCATCACGGCAAAGATCGTGGGACTGGTATCCAGTTGGCCACGCTCAGGCGCGGGGGTTTGGGCGGCCAGCGCCAGCACGATGGTCCCCGGTAGAATGAGTCGGCTCAGAAGCTTCAGAACAAGACCAGTTTAACCTAGTTTTATCGGCGCTCATCGGCGGCCAAAACATGTGTTGCGTTATGGGCCGACAGTTCTCAAAACCTTTATCAGCCGCCGATAAACGCCGACGAAACCAGGGCTACATGGTCAGGGTCACTTTGGTGATGGTGCGGGGCTTGTCCGGGTCCAGGCCTTTTTGCTCCGCCAGGCAGGCGGCGAAGAGCTGCGCGGGAATGATGTAAGGTATCGGGGTGTATAGTTCCGGCAGCTTGCGCGGCAGCCGGATCACGCGCGTGCCCCGATGGATGGCTGCGTGGTTGCCGGCGTCGGTGATCACCACCGTCTCGGCCGTGAGCAGCTTCAGCTTCCCCAGGGTCTCGTCGATCGAGGTCCAGGTGGCGCCGGAAGGGGCAAACACGAATACCGGAAAATTGCGCTCCACCATGGCGATGGGTCCGTGCAAAAAATCGGCCGACGAGAACCTCTCGGCCACCACGTAACACGTCTCCATCAACTTCAGGGCGAGCTCGAAGGCATTCGAATAATTCAGACCGCGGCCCACCACCACCGCGTGATCCATGAAGCGGTAGCGTCCCGAAAGTTCCGCTATGTCGGGTTCCAATGCCAGCGCCGTCAGCGCGCGTTCGGGCAGGCGCATCAGGTCGGCGATACGAATCTTCCCGCCCAGCGCGTAAGCCAGCAAGTACAACATGAGCACCTGGCCGGTATAGGTTTTGGTGGCCGCCACGCTCTTCTCCTTGCCGGCGCGCACCAGGAAGACATGTTCGGCCATGTGCGCCAGCGAACTGGAGGCTTCGTTGGTGATGCCGATGGTGACCGCCCCCTGTTCGCGCGCGCGCTCCAGCACCAGGTTGGTGTCAGTCGATTCGCCCGATTGCGATATAGCCACGACCAGCGCGTCGCGGAAGCACACGCGCGCGTCGTACAACGTGTAAATGGATGGCGCGGCCAGCGACACCGGGATGCCGGTAGTGACTTCCAGCAGATAGCGCCCGAAGACGGCGGCATTGTCCGAGGTGCCGCGCGCCGCCAGCACGATCAGACGCGGCGGGTTCTTGGCGATGCGTTGCCGGAAGCGTTCGATGCGCCGCAACTGGGAGGCCAGCGTGCGCTCGAGGGCAGCAGGCTGTTCGCGGATCTCTTCAAGCATGCGGGACATGGCGGGTAATTGTGGTCGCTCAAAGATTATGGCACGTTGGTCGCGCTATGCGCGCTGCGCCACGATTTCGAGGACCCCGGGGCTAATCATGCGGGCCCCGGGCGAAGCTTCCATCTGCAGGAACGCCCGCCAGATGGAGCCGGCGCGGGCCTCGCTCAGATACCCCAGATCCACCAGCCGGGCCCGGCCCACTTCCACGAATGCCCGCAGCCAGGCCCAGCTCGGGTGGCCCGGTTGCACGACATCGATGAGGGGCCGCACCACGCGCAGCTCGCAGCCGAGTTGTTCCAGCCAGCCCGGCGCCTGCAAGCCGATGTCGGGTTCGCCTCCAACGTCCCGCCAGCTTGCCATCACCGCGGTGACGAACTCTTCGATCTCCGGGCAGCGGGGAGCGGCCCGCCAGGTGGCGTAGTCGAAATACTCGTGCAGGACAATCACACCGCCGTGGCGCAGCGCGGAGGACAACCACGCCAGCACATCCCGCGGATTGTTGACAAATGCCAGCACCCAGCGGCACCACGCGCCATCCGCCGCAGCGGTGGGAAACGCGCCCGCTTCCAGATCCGCCTGGTATGGGGTGATGTTGCGGATGCCGCGCTGCCGGCGCATGTCCTCAAGCGCCGCCAGGAATCGATGCGACTTCTCGATGGCTACAACGCAGCCGGACGGCCCCACCAGATCCGCCAGATCCATCGAGGCGTAGCCTGGACCCGAGCCCACGTCCAACACTGTTTGCCCCGCACGGATTCCGGCGGATTTCCAGGCATCCAGCGCGCGCGCCTTCCAAGCGTTGTGCTGAAGGCCCAGCCGGGCAATCTCTTCGTCGTGCGTACCCAGGATGTAATCGGTTTCGGCCGGCACTTACTCAAGGGTAACGGCACGTGCCCGTCGTAACTATCCGATTCTTGCGGTCAGCGCAGAGATCTCCGCACCTGCGCCGCGTACTCGCGCGCTTGGGCTTCGATCTGGGAGGCATTCAGCGTCAGCGCCCTGGCGTCCCGCACCGCCAGCCGGCCATCCACCATTACGTCTTGCACATCGCTGCCCTTGAGCGCGTAGACCATTTGCGAATAGACGTTGTAGAGCGGCACGGCGTTAGGCCTGTCCAGCCGGATGCTGATCAGGTCCGCGCGCTTGCCCGGCTCCAGGGAGCCGATCTCCTTCTCCATGCCGAGCGCGCGTGCGCCGCGAATCGTGGCCATCTCGACAGCCGCTTCTGCCGGCAGATTGCGAGGATCGCCGGTAGTCACCTTTTGCAGCTTCGCGGCCAGATCCATCTCTTCAAACATATTGAAGTCGTTGTTGCTGCCCGCCGGACCGTCGGGGCCCAGACCCACTGCCAGGTCCAGCGCCAGCATGCGCGTGACGGGCGCCACGCCGCTCGCCAGTTTCATATTGCTCGAAGGGCAATGCGCGATCCCCACGCCGCGCGCCTTCAGGATGGCCATATCCGCCTCGTCCACCCACACCGCGTGCGCCGCCACCGTGCGGCCATTGAAAACGCCCAAGGCATCCAGGGCCTGGGTGGGGGTCACTTTGCGCTTGGCCAGGCACTCGTCATTTTCGCGCCTGGTTTCCGAGAGATGGATCACCAGCGGCGCGCCGTGCCGGTTGGCCAGCGCGCGGCAGGCTTTCAGCGTTTCGTCCGAGTTCGTATAGATGGCGTGCGGCGCGACCGCCGGCACGATCAGCGGATCGTCGTGGAAGCGTGTGAGAAATTTATCGGTAAACGCCAGGGAATCGGCGGGAGTCTTGGCGTCGGGCACGGGGAACCCGATGATGGTCTCGCCCAGCACACCGCGCATACCGGCTTCCTTGGCCGCTTCGGCCACCACGTCTTCGAAGTAATACATGTCCGTGAACGTGGTGGTGCCCGACAGCAGCATTTCCAGGCATCCGAGGCGTGTGCCCCAGCGCACGAACTCGGGCGTGACGTTGCGCGCCTCGGCCGGAAAGATGTAATGCTCGAGCCAGTCCTGCAGGCGCAGATCGTCGGCAATGCCGCGGAAAAGCGACATGGCGGCATGCGTGTGCGTGTTGATCAGGCCCGGCGCCAGGATGGCATCCGGCCGGTCCAAATGCTGGCGGGCCTCATAGCGGCGCTCGATCTCGGCCTTCGGGCCGGCGGCCAGGATGCGCTGCCCGCGGATGGCGATGGCGCCGTCTTCGATCACGCGGCGCTGCGGGTCCATGGTGACCACGTAGCGTGCCGTCCAGATCCAGTCCGCGGACTCGGCCGCCAACGCGGAGATGAAGAACAGGAAACTACAAAAAAGACGCATCGAAGGGCCTTGGGAGGAGATCTTTGAGGCGCAGGGTTTCCGTTTTGCCGCTCAGGTTGGCCAGCAGCAGTTCCGCGTCGCCGCAGAATTCCCAGAGGATCTGCCGGCATGCGCCGCATGGCGGTGTCAATATATCGGTGTCCGCCACCACCGCTACGCGCCGGAACTGGCGGGCGCCCTCGGAAACCGCCTTGAAAACCGCCACGCGCTCGGCGCACAGCGTAAGACCGTAGGACGCATTCTCCACATTGCAGCCGGTGTGGATGCGGCCGGCCGAGTCTTCGAGTGCCGCCCCGACTTTGAAATGTGAAAAGGGCGCGTGCGCATTCTCGCGGGCCTTGAGCGCGGCGGCGATTAACGCGTCCATCACACTTCCTCTATTCTTGGCAGCAGCGTTTTCAGTAGCTTCACCAGCGTGCCGCGCACCATCTCGCCGGCCTCCAGCACCTCCGCGTGATGGATCTTCTGCGGCAGGATGCCGGCCGCCATGTTCGTCACGCAGGAGATCCCCAATGCCCGCATGCCCATGTGATTCGCGGCAATCACTTCCAGCACGGTGGACATCCCCACCACGTCAGCGCCGATCGTCCGCAGGTACCGGATTTCGGCGGGAGTCTCGTAGCTGGGGCCCACCACGGCGCCGTACACGCCTTCGTCCAGGCGAATGCCGAGCTCGCTGCCCACTTCGTGCGCCAGCGTGCGTAATGGCTGCGAATAGGCCTCCGACATATCCGGAAACCGCGGTCCCAGCGCGTCGTCGTTGGGGCCCACCAGGGGGTTCGCACCCTGCAGATTGATGTGATCGGAAATCAGCAGCAGGCCGCCGCGCTCCAGCCCCAGGTTGATGCCGCCCGCGGCATTGGTGAAGACCATCGACCGGACGCCCAGCGTCCCCAGCACACGCACGCCGAAAGTCACCTGCGCGGGGGTGTATCCCTCGTACAGGTGCACCCGGCCCGCCATCACGGCGACATCCATGGCGCCCAGTCTGCCGAGCACCAGTTTGCCCGCGTGCCCGGCGGCCGTCGACGAGGGCCAACCCGGAATCGCGGCATACGGTATAGCGGTGCGGTCCGTAAGTTCGTCGGCGAAGGCGCCCAGGCCGCTGCCCAGCACCACCGCTACTTTTGGCCGGACCGCCGTCTGCGATTCCAGAAACTGGACGGCATCCCGAATCACAACAGCATCCCCGCAATGCAGGCCGACATAAAATTCGCCATGCTGCCCGCGGCCACCGCCTTCAACCCCAGGCGCGCCAGATCGGATTTACGGTTGGGAGCCAGCGCCCCGATACCGCCGATCTGTATGGCGATCGAGCTGAAGTTGGCAAAACCGCACAGCGCATACGTGGCGATGGTGAATGAGCGCGGATCGAGCTGTGACTTCAGTGGGCCGAGCTGCAGAAAGGCGACGAACTCGTTCAGCACCAGCCGGGTGCCCAGCAGGTTGCCGATGGTAGGCGCATCTTTCCACGACACGCCCATCAGCCAGGCCAGCGGCGCAAAAACCACCGCGAAGATCTGTTGCATGGAAGCCGGTATCCATCCCATCCAGCGCAGCGTGTGCACCCATCCCAGAATGCCGTTCAGCATGGCGATAAGCGCCAGGAAGGCGATCAGCATGGCGCCGATGTTCAACGCCAGGTGCAGCCCGTCGCCGGCCCCCTGCGCCGCGGCATCGATCACGTTCACCGCCGTCTTCTCGATCTTGACTTCCACTTTGCCCGCGGTGGCCGGCTTGTCCACCTCCGGGTAAAAGATCTTGGCAAGCATAATGGTGGCCGGCGCGGTCATGATCACGGCCGTCAGCAGGTGCTCGATCTGCACTCCGGCGATTTTCACGTATGCCGCCATCACCGCGCCCGAGACGTGCGCCATGCCGCTGGTCATGATGGTGAACAGCTCGGACTGGGTCATGCCGGCGATGAAGGGCTTGATGGTCAGGGGCGCCTCGGTCTGTCCCATGAAGATGCTGGCGGCCACGTTCAGAGATTCCGCGCCGCTGGCCCCCATCACCTTCTGCATCAAGATGGCCATGGCCTTGACGACAAACTGCATCACACCGAGGTAGTAGAGAATCGCGAAGAACGACGCGATGAAGATGACGATGGGCAGCACCTGGAACGCGAAGACCACCCCGAACGGTCCCGACTTGATGCCCAGCGGTCCGAAGACAAAGTTGCTGCCGGCTTCGGCGTAGTTGAGCATAGCGTTCACTCCCACGCCGATACCCTGAAAAATTTTGCCGAAATCGGTCTTGAGCACCAGGATGGCGAAGGCGAACTGCAGGCCGATGCCCCACAAGACGATGCGGAGCTTGATGGACCGCTTGTGAGCCGAGAACAGCCAGGCGATCGCCAGCATCGCGGCGAGGCCCAGCAGCCCGGTGAACCGCTGCATCAGCCTACGACTTCCAGGATCAGTTCCCGGTCTTCGGGCCTCTGCGCCGATATACGGAAGGCGTCTTCCACCATTTCCGCGGCTTCCTCCACGCGGTCTTCACCCGTGTAGTAAATCCTGCAAAGCACAGAGCCGGACTCCACCTTCTCGCCGACCTTCACTTCCAGGATCACGCCGACCGCGGGATCGACGGCATCCTCCTTGCGATCGCGGCCCGCGCCGATCATGTTGGAGGCCAGCCCGATATCCTGCGCATTGATCACGCTGACGTAGCCGCCGCGCGGCGACATCACTTCGCGCATGCCGGTGGCGTTGGGCAGCAGCACGAAATCGTCCAGGGCCCGCGAATTGCCGCCCTGCGCCTCCACCGCCTGCTTGAACTTCTGGTATCCGGAGCCATCCACCAGCTTCTTCTCCGCCAGCCGGCGGGCTTCCTCCAGCGAGGGCTCGATCTTGGCCACGTAGATCATGCGCGCGGCCAGCTCGATGCACAGGCGCGTCAGATCGGCCGGGCCGGCGTTCTGCAGGGTCTGGGATGCCTCCATGACTTCGAGCGCATTACCCACCGCGTAGCCCAGCGGCTGATTCATGTCGGTGATCAGCGCTTGTACCCGCTTGTCCATGCGCCGCCCGATGCCCACCATCACCTGGGCCAGCCGCCGCGCATCCACCTGCTTCTTCATGAACGCGCCGTTGCCGACTTTAACGTCCAGCACCAGGGCATCCACGCCTTCCGCCAGCTTCTTGGACATGATCGACGACGCGATCAAAGGAATGGACTCTACCGTGGCGGTAACATCGCGCAGCGAGTAAAGACGGCCATCCGCGGGAGCCAGCTCCGACGTCTGGGACATAAAGCAAAGCCCTACCGACGCCAGTTGTGCCTTGAACTCGTCGGCGGTTAAGTTGCAGCGCATCCCTGGAATGGATTCCAGCTTATCGACCGTGCCGCCGGTATGCCCGAGGCCGCGGCCGCCCATGGTGGGGACGATGACGCCGGCGGCTGCCGCTAGCGGCGCCACGATGAGCGTGGTCTTGTCGCCCACGCCGCCGGTGGAATGTTTGTCCACCTTGACGCCCTCAATCCCCGAGAGGTCGAGCATCTCGCCCGACTGCATCATCGATTCGGTCAGCCGGCTGACTTCCCGGTCCGTCATGCCGGAGAAGAAGACCGCCATGAGAAAGGCCGACATCTGGTAGTCGGGTATTTCTCCGCGAGTGTACCCGTCCACCAGGTACGAAATCTCTTCGGGGGACAATTCTCCGCCGTCGCGCTTTCTCTGAATCAAGTCTACTGTACGCATTATGAAGCACTTAGCGTACCATTTACGCCGATGCAAAGTAAAGAAGAGTTTACGGGACGGGCAGTACTCGCGGTCATGAGCACCCTTTGGCATAATGAACCGAAGGAGCCATGACGTAGTGCGGGAGAGTCAGCCCGGCACAGACCAGTTATTCTCTCTGCTCTACGACGAGCTGAAACGGCTGGCGCGGCGATATCTCCGGCGGGAACGCTCTTCTCACACCCTGCAGCCCACGGCGCTGGTCAACGAAGCGTATATCCAGCTCTCGTCCTTGAAGTCGCCTCAATGGCAGGGCCGCAGTCATTTTCTGGGCGTGGCCGCGCTGGCCATGAGGCGCGTGCTCACCGACTACGCTCGAGACCGCCGCACCGCCAAGCGCGGTCAGGGGCATCTGACAGTTTCACTGGAGGCCTCGCCACAGCCCGCCGACCCCGTCATTTGGGATTATGACGATCTCGACGCGGCTCTCTGTAAACTCGAAAACGAGGCACCGGGGCTGTGCCGCGTGGTCGAAACCCGCTTTTTCGGCGGGTTGTCGATTGAAGAGGCTGCCGAGTTTTTGAAGGTTTCGCCGGCTACCGTGAAGCGGCAATGGGCCTTGGCGCGGGCCTGGTTGTTCCGCGAGATGGCCGAAATACGGAAATCCTGATGAACACCAACTGGAGCCGCCTGGAGGATATTTTCGCGCAGGCCATCGAGTTAGCACCCGATCAACGGCCCGCTTTCCTCGATCTGGAGTGCGCCAGCGCGCCCGAGCTTCGCCAGGAAGTAGAATCGCTGCTCCAGGTGCACGAACAGGCGGAAGCTTCGTTCAGTTCGCGCAGTGTGGCGGTGCGCGATATCCTCGGCGCGATCGGCAGCGCGTTCCTCGCCGGCAAAATGCTGGGCGTTTACCGGATGGAAGCCATCGTGGGCGAAGGCGGCATGGGAATTGTATACCAGGCCGTGGACACGCGCGGCAGCCGCCACGTGGCCGTCAAGGTGCTGCCGCACGAGTTCGCCCTGGACAGCCCCTGGCGCCGGCGATTTTCGCGCGAAGTGCGAACCACCGCCGCCATACGGCACCCCAATGTGGTTCGCATACTGGATTATGGCGAGGACTCCGGATCCCTTTTCCTGGTGATGGAACTGATCGAGGGGCAGAACTTGCGGGCGTGCCTGGCCCACGGCGCCCTGCCACTCGACAAAGTCCTGGATTATGGGATTCAGATCGCCGCGGCGCTGGAGGCGGCGCATGCCGCCGGAGTGATCCACCACGACCTGAAACCCGGCAACATCATGGTGACGCCGGACGAGCAGTTGAAGGTGGTCGATTTCGGGCTGTCGCGGTTCGAAGACGATTCCGGTGCGGACTCCTCGCGGTCGCGCCTGACGCAAATCGGAACACCAGCCGGCACCGTGGACTACTTATCGCCGGAGCAAGCCGGCGGCCGCCGGGTGGATACGCGGTCGGATCTGTTTGCCATGGGATCGGTGCTATACGAAATGCTTAGCGGACACCGCGCTTTCCATCGGTCCACAAACCTGGAAACCGCCGCCGCAATCCTGCGCGACCAGCCGGAGCCGCTACCCGAATCCGTTCCAGCCGCGCTAGCCGCGCTGGTAGACAAATGTCTTGCCAAAGATCCCGCAAGGCGTATACAGTCGGCCGCGCAGCTTCGGCAGGAGTTGGAAGCATTGCGCGACAAACTGCGCGGGGGAAGGCTGAAGCCCCAGCGCTTCCGCCGGGCGCGCCGCATGGCGTTGCGGGCGATTCCGGCAATCGTGGTGGCCGCCGCACTGCTGGCGTTCGCCGTTTATCGGAGCCGCGCACCAGCCCGCCGGGCGCCGCGCTTCGAACGCCTCACCGACGATCCGCATGTGACCATGGAGCCCGCGTTATCGCTGGACGGCCGCTGGCTGGCCTACGCTTCCGATCGTGCCGAGGATGGCAATGTGGACATCTGGATTCAATCCACCGGGCAAGGGAATCCTCGCCGGCTGACGAACCATCCGGCGCTCGACCACGAGCCGGCATTGTCGCCCGACGGCAGCCTGTTGGCTTTTCGCTCCGAGCGCGAACCGGCGGGCGTTTACGAAATGTCCCTCCTGGATGGACACGAACGCCTGCTGGCTGCCGCCGGCCGCGGGCCGCAGTTTTCTCCGGATGGCAAGTGGATCGCTTATTGGTCAGGTCCGGAAGTGAACGGCGATGAGCAGGCGGTGATGCATACCGCGATCTTCGTCACCCCGGCCGCCGGTGGAACGCCTCGCCGTCTCGCCGCAGGCTTCGTTGCCGCCAGCCACCCGGTTTGGTCGCCGGATTCCGATGGCCTGTTGTTTGCAGGGCATCGCGAAGCCAATCGTATGGCGGCTGAGTTTTGGTGGGCGCCTCTCGACGGCGGAACGCCGCGGCTAAAGGCTACGTGGCTCAAAGACCAGGGGAATACGATAGCCCCGCCGATACCCTGTGCATGGCCCAGGAACGATTGGTTGCTTCTGCGATGGCTTCGCATGGGCCAGTTTCACATGGCTACCCACATCTGGAGCATGCGTTTTCCAAAGCACCCCCAAACCGAGGAGCCGGTTCCCGAGCAATTAACCTCCGGCGCCGGGACCTACACCGGGTGCTCGGCGGATCGAACCGGAAGGATTGTCGTCGCCAGCGGTATCCGGCGTTCCGCGATCTGGTCCCTGCCCATCGATCCGGATACGGCGCAACTGCATGGGGGACTCGCTCCGTTTGCTCTTGAAGGAGAGCGAGCAGACTTCCCGAGCATGAGCGCGGACGGCAAGTTGATGCTGTTTCAAGCTACGGACCCGCGCGGGCTGCAGCACTGGATTCTGCGCAGTTTCGCATCGGGAACGGATGCCACAATCAAGTCGGGAAAGGGGACTCGCCCCATGCTCCTGACGCGCGACGGCCGCTCGGTAGACACAGTGATCACCGACGGGGCGGTCTGGCCGGAGGTGCTGAGCCTGCCACCAGCGCTGAAGGCGCGGTCGTTTCCGGCCGTCCGCTTCATTTGGGACCTCTCGCGGGATGGCACGCTGGCGTTGTCCACAGGCTATTCGCGGCCGCGCGGCGTGACGCTGGGCAGCGCCGGCACCGAGCACGTGGAGGTCGTTCTCCAGCATCCCGCTTTCAGCCTCTATGTGCCTTTCTTCTCGCCTGACGACCATTGGATCGTGGTGACCGCCATTAACGGAGTCGATCCGCCGCGATTATTTGCCGCACCCTTCCGCCCGCCCTATCCCATTCCAGTGTCCGAATGGATCGATCTGGGCGAAGGCCTTTTCGCACGGTGGGCGCCCTCCGGCAACCGCATTTACTTTCTGCGCGACCACCTGGGATCCCGGTGCATTTACACACGCGCGCTCGATCCGCTCACCAAGCGGCCGCTTTCCGATGCCGTGGCCGTGCTGCATATGCACTCGGCCTGGCGGTCGCCCATGCAGTTGGATCCCGGTTTTTTCCGGATGATCGCCGCGCCGGACCGACTGGTGTTCCCGTTGGGCGAACTGCGGTCGAAGCTTTGGGTGGCTCAGCCATAATTCACTTAAAACTCCCTGAGCCGGTTTCCCCCCGAATCCCGCATTAGGTATGCATGAGGCTTTTATTAACCTGTACCATCGCAATAGCTGTTCTGCGCGCCGGCACGCCGGACCCGGCCACCCGCGCACACATCGATCGATCCTTTGGAAAGCTTCCCCTCCAATTTGAAGCCAACCACGGTCAGCAGCCCGCGCCAGTGAAGTTCCTGTCGCGCGGCAGAGACTATACTGTCTTCCTCACCCCGGACGGGGCAACTCTGTCGCTCCGAAGGGTACTGGGTCCAGCCGCGAAAGGGCCTAAGCTCGAAGCCGCGGCCGACCTGCGCCTGCGGCTCGAAGGCGGCGATCCACGAGTGAAGCTGAGCGGGACCGATCCGCTGCCGGGAACCGTCAACTACTTCATCGGCAACAATCCGGCCAAGTGGCGGACCGATGTGGCGACTTACCAGAAGGTCCGATACGAACAGGTGTACCCGGGCATCGACCTGGTGTTCTACGGCAATCAGCGGCAGCTCGAATACGATTTCGTGCTGGCTCCGGGCGCCGATCCGGACGCCATCCGGCTGGCGGTGGAGGGCGCCGACCGCATCTCAGTCGATGCGTCGAGCGGCGATCTGGTGCTGCGAGCCGCCGGCCAAGAGATTCGTTTCCGCAGGCCGGTAGTCTATCAGCCCGAAGGGGACGGGGCGCCGCGGCAGGAGGTGGCCGGCCGCTTCCATGCGAATAAGGACCATGTCACGTTCGAAGTCGCGGCCTATGATAGGGCACGCCCACTGATTGTCGATCCGGTGCTTGCGTACTCCACGTTCCTGGGCGGCTCGGGTGAAGACTATGCCATATCCGTCACTGTCGATAGGCAAGGCAACGCCTATATTGCTGGATACACATGCTCCGCGAATTTTCCAACCACGGCCGGTTCTTACGACACTACGCAGCCGGCGCATGGTCAGGGCACCTACTGCGACCTCCAAGCGAGCCAATCGGGCGCGGACGTGTTTGTCACCAAGCTGAATCCCTCGGGCACCGCCCTGGTCTATTCCACCTACCTGGGCGGTGGCTGGGAAGACATACCGCGCAGTATCGCAGTCGACTCCGCGGGGGATGCCGTCATTGGTGGCGCAACCGTCTCCGCCGATTTCCCGGTTACCAATGGCTCCGTCTGCGCACCGGTGATGGTCGAAGTTGGAAACTGCGGCTACCAGGAAGAGTCCACTTGCTCCGGCGGCCAGGCGGGAAATTCGGGGAGCTTCGGCAGCTTCATCACGAAGCTCAATCCTTCGGGATCGGCCCTGCTTTGGTCGACCTTCATGGGAGGCACCGGCAACGACAACATTTCCTCCATCGCGCTGGATGCCGGCGATAATGTGTACATCGCAGCCAACGCAACTTCCGCGCCGTACTATCCGGGCCTCTGTTCGGGTAACCCGGACGTAAACTTCGTCTGGCCGACAACCACTTCAGCTTACGAGCCGGGTTTTCCCGCGGGCGGCTTCCAGGCCACGTTTCACCAGGTCTTCACCAAGCTCAGCGCCGATGGATCGACGCTACTGTACTCCACATATTTCGGCGGTACGGGGGGCACGGGGGGCAGCGGCAATGAGGATTATGTCACTTCCATCGCCATAGATAGCGCAGGCAAGGCCTACATCGGGGGTCTGGGCAACGTCAACAACTTTCCCGTCACTCCCGGTGCTTTCCAGACGACTTGCGCCAGTTGCAATGGGCGCGGGAGTCAGACTGACGGATTCGTGACAGTATTCGACCCCAGCCAGAGCGGTGCTGCGTCTTTGGTCTATTCCACCTACCTGGGCGGCAACGCCTTGGGCAATACCGGACAGAATTGCGGAGGCGATGCAGTGTACGCCATCGCCGTGGATTCGAAAAGCAACGCCTATGTGACCGGCACAGCCTGTTCCGCGAGTTTTCCGACCACGACGGGAGCTTTCCAGACGGTGGATCCGAAGGCCGGCACCTGCCTCAACTCGACCGCGAACGCTTTTCTATCGAAGCTGAATTCCACGGGTACCGCGCTCGACTATTCCACGTTCCTGGACGGCACGACCTGTGACACATATTCCACCGGCTGGGGCCTGAGCATTACTTCCGCGGATGATGTATTTGTCACCGGCACGACTTCCGACAGGGCGTTCCCCACCGTGAATCCCGTGTTGCCAAGTTCCGCAAACGGCTCTTCGGCGTTCGTCAGCGAATTCAACGCCAAAGGCTCGGCATTGGTGTTTTCGACGCTTTTGGGCGGCTGTTACGATTGCAACGGGAACATCGGGTATGGCATACATGCCGATAACTATGGCAACGTTTACGTTGCGGGACAGGCCGACGGATCCATGCCGGCTACCACGGGCGCCTTCCAGACCACGTATGGCGGCGGCGCGGACGACGGATTCGCTCTGCGCATCGCGCTCACCGAGGCGGACCTTGGCGTGACCAACGGCGCGCCTTCGACCATACTCAGCGGCACGAACCTAACCTACACGATAGTGGTCAAAAACAACGGGCCAAGCGCCGCCAGGCAGGTCAGCCTAACGGACAGCCTACCCAAAGGCACATCATTCGTGAGCGCCACTACCAGCGCGGGCTCCTGCAAAACGCCCGCGGTGGGCGCCACCCGCGGCACGGTTACCTGCACGGTTCCAACTTTGGCCGACGCCGGCACTTTTACGGTGAGCTTAAAGGTGGATGTGAAAGCAAAATCCGGAGCGACCATTACCGACACGGCCGCGGTGAGCTCTCCGGTATTCGATCCCACCACCACGAACAACTCGGCAATAGCCACGACTACGGTCAACTGACATCAACGGAAACAAAAGGGAAACTGCAGGTTCTTCGATTCGCTGAAACTGGAAGTTCTTGAACCCGAGATCGGAGTTGAAGAACCACGGTCCGTAAACGGGTGGCAGCACGGACGGTCCGTTCTGCCCGATTTTCGTCGGGCGGACCCAGAAAAAACTGGAGTATTGACTCCAGACCCAGTTCACATCTGACGGGAGACCCCGATAATATTAGGGCACGAGCGCGCCCGGCAAAAGCCAAGCTGTTAATCGGGAAAACCGCATCGGTTACACCAGAAACCCCTTTTCTTTCAGTCGCGTTACTGCTACACTGTTCCTAATCGTTACAAGAGCAGGGGAAGAGGTTAACGGCTTGCCCAAAAAGTTGCAAGCTTGTTGAGACATGATCGAGGAAGCCCATGTCGGCTGTTGCGGGGCTAGACCATTGCAAAGCTGAGCTGGAAGCAGTGCGGGCCTCCGGTATCTTCGCCAAGGCGCCCAGTCTGGCATTGCTGCTGGAGTATGTCTGCGGCAGGTACTTCGAGGGCCAAGCCCACCAGATCAAAGAATACAACATCGCGGTGGAGGCGCTCGGCCGCCCGGAAACCTTCGATCCCCGGCAGGATTCCATCGTCCGAGTGGAAGCCTTCCGGCTTCGTAAACGCCTGAAGCAGTATTACGAAAACGAAGGGCGTGAGCGCCCCCTGCGCATCCTCATCCCTTCCGGCCAATACGTGCCTCAGTTTCTGGACAGCGCCTCGGCGGACACCAGCGCGCCGGCGCCGGTTCAGGGCAATGGCGAGGAAGTGCCTGGTTCTCTGGCGATGTTGGGCCATCTGAATCCGGATGTGGAAATCGTGCCGGTGGGGCAGCACCTGCCGTCGGCCATGGCGGCGCCCCGGCGCAAAGCGTCCTGGGTGGTTGCCGCCTCCGTGGCGCTCCCTTTGCTTCTCGCCGCAATCGTATTATCGATCTTGTCAAGATCGTCCTCGCCGCCGGCGAAGCCCCCCACCGCTGCTCGAGCCACCGCGGTACCCATCGGCACCGAGTCCGAAGAAGTCCGGATAATGGCCGGATCGCCGGTGGCCCGTTACGTCGACCGGACGGGCAACATCTGGTCCGCCGACAGGTTCTTTTATGGAGGATCGGTCTTCAGTACGCCCAACCATATCATCCTGGGAACGACCGATCCGGAGTTGTTCCGTACCCGGCGCGAAGGCGATTTCACCTACGACATCCCGCTGCATCCGGGCCTCTACGAAATGCACCTGGTCTTCGCCGAGACCCTGTTCGGAGAGAACAACACGGCGGGCGGAGGCGAGTCCAGCCGGGTGTTCCGCATCGACATCAACAACAAAATGACGCTGCCTTCCTTCGATGTCCTTTCAGATGCCGGCGGAAGCAATACGGCCGACGAGAAGGTGTTTAAGGACATCTCGCCGGCTTCCGACGGCATGCTCCACGTTCGGTTTGCCGCGCTCGTAAACAGCGCGCCGTTCCTCAACGCCTTGGAAATCGTCCCGGGTATCCCCGGCAAGATGCGGCCGGTACGCATCGTGGCGCGCGCGCGGAATTACACCGATCAGCAAGGCCATGTGTGGGGCGCGGACCGCTACTTCATGCGCGGCTTCGGCGTGGCGCGCTCGGAACCGGTAACCAACACACCTGATCCGGAGATCTTCGGCGCCGAGCGCTTCGGCAACTTTGTGTATGCCATCCCCGCGGCGGAGGGCCGGTACACGGTGACGCTCAAGTTCGCGGAAACCTGGTTCGGGCCTGGACATCCCGGCGGCGGCGGACCGGGCAGCCGAGTTTTCGACGTCTATTGCAACGGAACCGCTCTGCTGCGTAACTTCGATATCCTCCGCGCCGCCGGCGGGCCGCAGCGCGCCATCGAAGAAAACTTCCACGGCGTTACTCCGAACGCGCAGGGCAAGATCGTGCTGTCCTTCGTGCCGGTGGTCAACTACGCCTGCGTCAACGCCATCGAAGTGGTGGACGAAAGCAACTGATTTCACGGTCCGGCCTGCTATAAGCTCGTTGGCCGGATTCTGCGAATATTACCTGCACGACTTATAATGCGGGGCTGAAAAGCCTGCTTTCCGTGCGGCGGCTGGGGTCCAAGGAACGTACCGAACCGGCGCGTGCGGCGCGTCCGCACTTGACGCTCACACTCATTAAGTTGAATAATTTCCAGCAAAACTGGCGGCCATCTACCTCAAACAAGGCGGCGTGGAACCAGGCGCCTGCGCAAAATCACCGACCCTAATCAACCCTGAGGGCGGCGCTGATCTGCTGGCGGGCATGCCGTCGCAGATACCAGCAAGGCGGGTCTCCGAAATGCGGAAACAGCGAGTTCACGCATATCTGCGGAGCTGGGGGGTCGAACATGTACTCGGTCTTGCGGTCCTTTTGGGGGATCGCATAAGAGCGCTGGACCATGACGCTGCCGAACTGCTCGCGCTGGTTCGGAATCCGGTAGCGCAGCGAAAGGTAATCGCCGATGTAGACCAGTGCGGCCGTCAGGATCGTCCAGCGCGCGGCGATGAAAACGATGCGTTTCAAATCTTCAAAAACAGCTTGCGCCGGTACATCCAGAAGAGGATGACCCAATAAGTGAGCAGCACCGCCATGCCCAGCAGGAACGGCTCCAGGCCGGGGCCCAGGATCTTGAAGAAATCGGGGCCCAGGTGGATCCGGAATGAGCTGAAGATGAAGCGCTCGAACAGGTGGGCAATCATGTAGGCCGCGATGGAGTTCATGCCGATCACCACCAGCGGAAATGCCCACTTCCGGAAACCTTTCACGTCAATCACCCAACTGAAGGCGGCGGTAAACAGAAAACAGACGCCGCCGCTGAACAGCGTCCAACTGGGGGTCCAGATGCGCTTCACCACGGGGCAGATGCCAGTGAAGTGCAGCAGCAGGCCGGAGACTACGCCGATCACTCCGGCGATCCACAGGCGCCGCATGGGAATGCGCGGCGCGCTGGCGCGCAGCCATTGGCCGCAGACCAAGCCGAGAATCATGGTGCCCAGCGTAGGAATGAAGCTGAGCGTAAGGTATCCGCCTTCGTTATAGACGAAGGGATTCGTGCGCGGGAACAGGTTCAGGAACCACTGATCGAAGGCATTCCCAAAATTGGCGTTCTTGTTCCAATGCGCCGCCAGGCCGGAATAGAAATGCTGCCAGTTGGCGGGTACCCCCACGGATTGCCAGTTGAATCCCGGACCCGGCACCGGGTAGAGCGCCCAGGCCAGCCAGTAGCCGGTGAGAATTACGGCCAGCGCGATCCACTGCCAGCGCGGCTTGCAGAAGCCCAGCAGAAAGAGGATGGGATATCCCAGCCCGATCTGTGTCAGAGTGTCCTCGAAAGTGAAGTAGGTGCGCGGGCTGTACATGGAGCGCAGAAAGATGCCGAGGGCCACCAGCAGAAACGAGCGCCAGATGGCGTGCGCCCACATTTTGCCGAACGTGCCGCCTTTGACCAGGCGGCTGGCGATGGAATACGGCAGCGCCACGCCCACGAGGAAGGAGAACGAGGGCTGGATCATGTCGTGCAGCGAACAGCCGGCCCACTCCACGTGCGTCTGGTTATATCCCAGGAAGGCCCAGAACCAGTTGCCGGGGAAGGCGTGCGCCACGCGCGCCAGCTCCAGAACTTCGGCCATCATGAGCAGCATGACAAAGCCGCGGTAGGCGTCCACCGCGATGTTGCGGGCGACGGGTTGTGGTGCGCGAACGAAGTCCCGGGTGGGGGCCGCGGGATTGAGGGTTGCCTGCAAGCTTCACCTCCCGATGGGGGATTCAGAATTGACCATAGCATATCCGGCGGCCCGCGGTGGCGGACGGTATATACTACGCGAGATGGCACACATCCACACGGTGCGGGGCGGTATCGACACCGCTCAGCTTGGCGTCACCCTGATGCACGAACATGTCTTCGTGCTCTCGACCGAGATTCTGCAGAACTATCCGGACATATGGGGCGACGAAGAGCAGCGCGTGGCCGACGCCGTGGCGCGGCTCAACGAGCTTTACGAGACGGGCGCGCGCACCATCGTGGACCTGACCGTGATCGGCCTGGGCCGGTATATCCCACGCATCCAGCTTGTGGCGGCCCGGACGCCGCTGCAGATCGTGGTGGCGACCGGCGTCTACACCTATAACGACCTGCCGTTTCATTTCCACTTTGAAGGCCCCGGCACCATCCTGGACGGGCCAGAGCCGATGGACGAAATGTTCGTGCGGGATATTCAGGAAGGCATCGCGGGCACCGGAGTGCGGGCGGCTGTACTCAAGTGCGCCACCGACCAGCCGGGCGTGACCCACGGGGTGGAGCGGGTGTTGCGCGCGGTTGCGAGGGCGCACCGACGCACGGGCGTCCCCATCTCCACCCACACGCACGCAGGCACCCGCCGTGGCCTCGAGCAGCAGCGCATCTTCGAGGAAGAGGGAGTGGATCTGAGCCGCGTGGTGATCGGCCACTCCGGCGACACCACCGATATCGGCTATCTGGAGGAGCTGATCGCGCGCGGCTCGTGGCTCGGCATGGACCGCTTCGGCATCGACATGCTGCTGCCTTTTGAAGATCGTGTCAATACGGTGGTGCGGATGTGCCAGCGCGGTCATGCGGGCCGGATGGTGCTTTCGCACGATGCCGCATGTTTCAACGACTGGATTCCCGGCCGCGCCGCGCCCATGATGCCGAACTGGCACTTTCGCCACATCCACAAGGACGTGCTGCCGGCGCTGCGTGAACGCGGCGTCGCGGACGAGCAGATCCACACCATGCTGGTGGAGAATCCGAGGCGCATATTCGAAACGCAGGGGGCGTACTGATGATTCGCCCATTCGACGGCAGCGGGATCACGCGCGATGCCGGCGGCGTGGCGCACTATGGCGGCCGGCCCGTGTCGCTCGTCGAGATGTTGCGCGCCACGGTAGAGAAGTCGCCGCAGGCAGAAGCCATTGTGGAGGTTGGCGGTGAACGCGTCACCTATCGCGCCCTCTGGGACCGCGCGGCGCGCGTAAGCGGGGGACTAAAGCGCCGGGGGATTCGTTCCGGCGACCGCGTGGCTATTCGCCTGGGGAACGGTCTGAACTGGTGCATCGCGTTTTTCGGCGCACAGATGGCGGGCGCCATAGCAGTGCCGGTGAACACGCGCTTCAGCGAACCGGAGGTGGCCTACGTGATCTCGGACTCCGGATCCGCGTTTACCTTTCTGCCGGGCGACAAGTTGCCCGATGGTCCGGCGTACGTGACGAAGCATTGGGCGCCGCGGGATGTGGCCGCGATCTTCTACACCAGCGGCACTACGGGGTTCCCCAAGGGCGCCATGACTACGCAAGAAGGGTTTCTGGCCAATACCGAAACCTGCCACCGCATCATGAAGCTGCCCACCGACGGCAGCATTCGCAACCTGGTCTCGGTGCCGCTGTTCCACGTTACCGGCTGTAATAGCCAGCTATTGCCGACGTGCGAGACGGGCGGGACCACGGTGATCATGCCGGCGTTCGATGTGCAGGCGTTCTTGGCGGTCATCAGCAGCGAGCGCATCAACCTGCTGGTGTCGGTGCCGGCGATTTATTGGCTGGCGTTGAACCAGCCGAACTTCGCGTCGCTGGACACGCGGCCCATCAAGTGGCTGACCTATGGCGGCGCACCGATCGCGCCCGCGCTGGTGGGGCGCATCATGGAAGCGTTCCCCGAAGCTCGCGTGGGCAACGGGTTCGGCCTCACCGAGACCACTTCGGTGGCTACGTTCCTGCCGCACGAGTATGCGCGCACGCGTCCCGATTCGGTGGGATTCGCCGCGCCGGTGGTGGATCTGAAGCTGTCCGAGGTGGACGCTCAAAGCGGCGTCGGAGAACTGCTGGTGCGCGGTCCCAACGTGGTGAAGGGATATTGGAACAAGCCGGAAGCCACCGCGCAGACCTTCGTGGACGGCTGGCTGCACACGGGCGACCTGGCGCGCATCGACGAGGATGGCTTCGTCCAGATCGTGGACCGCAAGAAGGATATGATCTGCCGCGGCGGCGAGAACGTCTATTGCGTGGAAGTGGAAAGCGCGCTGGCCGCGCATCCGGCCGTGCTCGAGGTGGCCGTGGTGGGCGTGCCGGACGAGATGATGGGCGAGAAGGTGGGCGCGGTAATCGTGGTGCGTCCGGGTGCGCCCCCGGATGTGGGCGATATCCTGACCTTCGCGCGTCAGCGGCTGGCGGACTTCAAGGTGCCGCAATACGTGGTGATGCGGCAGGAGGCGTTGTCGCGGAATCCGGGGGGGAAAATCCTGAAGGCGCGGTTGCGCAAGGGGATGGAATGGGGAAAGCCGGTGGGATAAGCGTATTTGATCGCCCTTTAATCGCCGTGTAATGGATTTGAAACGAGCCTCACTATGTTCTGACGACAAGGAGGTTCGATGTCCACTGAGAACCGAAACATGGCGGCGGGCGTTACGTTGGCGGCGCTAGCGCTGCTGATGGGATGCGGCCCCCTGGCTTCGGTAACCACTTACCACTACGACAACTATCGCAGCGGCTGGAATCAGAGCGAAACCACTCTGACTTCGGCTAGCGTGGCCGGTCCGAAATTCGGTGAGTTGTACAACATCGCACTGGACGATCAGGTCGATACGCAGCCTCTCATTCTGCCGGTGGTCAGCGTCACGGCGGGAACCAACCAGGGCGCCCACAACGTGGTATACGTGGCCACCGAAAGCAATACCATCTACATGATCGACGCGGTGAAGGGCACCGTGCTGTTCTCCAAGAACTTTGGTGCGCCCGTTCCCACACCGCTGGGATGCAGTAATAACGGGCCAAACGTGGGTATCAATGGAACGCCGGTCATCGACGCCAAGACCATGACCATGTATGTGATCACCTATACATTGGAGGGCGGAGCGCCGGTTTACCGGCTGCACGCGCTCGATCCAGGCAGCCTGGCGGAGAAGATGCCCAACGTGGTGGTGTCGGCGAGCCACGTGCTGAGCGACGGCCACACCATCTTCAACTTCGACGCGAAATACCAGAGGCAGAGGGCGGGACTGCTACAGGCGAACGGCAATGTTTACGCGGGATTCGGCAGTTTCTGCGACTTTGGCGGCGGCCACTCCCGCGGATGGGTCCTGGGGTGGAATGCGGCCGCGCTGGCGCCGCTGGCTGCCAATCAGATGAACGACACGCAGATCTCTGAGCCGCACGGTATGTTTTTGTCGTCGGTATGGATGTCGGGATCCGGGATCGCGGCCGACGGCGCCGGCAACCTGTACTTTGTCACTGGAAACTCGGACCCCAGCGGTACGACTTACGACGGTGTGACCAACATCCAGGAAAGCGTGGTGAAAGAATCACCGGATCTCTCCAAAGTTCTAAGCCTGTTTACTCCATCCGATCAGCCAACTCTGGATCAGTTCGATAGTGATTATGGGTCCGGAGGAGTGCTGCTGTTGCCGAAAGAGCCCTCGCAGGCGGCCAGCGCGGCCGCCGCCGCGGGAAAGAACGGGAACCTGTATGTGATGGACCTCGCGAACCTGGGGGGCAAATCGGCCAAGGGGATCGGCGGGACGCCCGTGAGTATCGGCGGCTGCTGGTGCGCACAGTCTTATTTTTCCAACGGGAGCGTGCACATCGTCAGCAGCGGCGGCTCGAACGTGATTCTTTGGACGGTGCAGACGTCACCCGCCCTGTCGGTGATTCAACAGGCCAGTTCAGGCAGCATCGGAGGCTCGCAGGATCCGGGGTTCTTCACCAGCGTGTCATCGAACGGCACGGGTGGGTCGTCGGACCCGATCGTGTGGGCAGTTTCGCGGCCGGACGCGGCGGGCAGCACCACCAGTCCGGCCCCCATTGGGCTGTGGGCTTTCAAGGGCCGCCCCACGGGCACTTCCTTGCCGCAGATCTATCATGGAACGGCGGGCGGCTGGGCGGAAACCTGCTGCGCGAACGCCAATATCGTGCCGGTTGTGGCCAACGGCAGCGTGTTCGTGGCGAGCTACAAACAGCTTCGAATTTTCGGGCTTCACTAGGGAGGCGCAACATGAATCGACTTTGGATTCCGGCACTGGTTTTGACCGTGGCGTCGATGGCCGGGCAAACGGCGGAGCGGCGCGTGATCTACGGTATCGCTCACAAGGTCAATGGAACGAAGTTTGAGCTGGAGACGCGCGCCGGAAAGACTGTGCCGGTGGACGCCGCGCCGGCGATGAAGGCCGAGAAAAGCGTGACCGTCCGCGAGGGGCTGGCCGTTTCGGCCGAGGGCACGACGGATAAGAAGGGAGTGCTGCAGGCTGAAGTCGTGAACCGGGTCAAGAGCGCCCGCGCGATGTGGCCGGAAGACCGGTGATGGAATAGAGCTCCGTCAGTAGCCGTTGTCCTCGGGCAGGTGCGTGGGGATCTCGAACAATCCTTGCGGCAAATAGGCCGGCAGGAATGTGTTGGCGTCTGGGGCGATCTGGCCGTCGGAGGTGAAGAAACCTGCCACCTGGTGCTGCGCGGCTAGTCCGATGTAGATGGCATCGAGCGACGGAAACTGGATGGCGTTTCCGGAGATGCCGATGAACAACGCCAGGAACGGGTGCGGGTCCTGCGGAACTTGCAGCCCATCCGCCATGGCAATATCATGCCGGTACTCCCACGTGGTGGGGTGATTGGCTGCTTTGATCAGCCGCGTGGTGGCGATGTTCGGCATGGTGGTGTCCAGGCGCGCCAGTTGGAACAGGATTCTCTTGTAAGGAATGCCCGGCAGCGGCGAGGCCACCAGGTGCGGCGCAAAATAGACCGGATCGCCCAATGATTCGAGCCACTCGTAGAGTTCGAACTCGTTCTGAATGGCGACTGCGCCGGGCACCGCGTTCACCTTCACAGGCTGGTAGGGATACACGTAATTGTCGTTGAAGTCGTTTCCTTCGTTCAGCAGCGACGGCGTACGGTTAGCCACAGCGGCGGTTGCCAGCCCGTGGTAGGACGGACTCCAGCGCACAATGTCCGCCACCGTTCCGCCGCCTACGTTCAGCACTGAAGCACGCACACCCGGCTCGATCGCGGAGAAAATCGTGCCGTACATGGAGCCCAGCGATTCGCCGACGTAGTAAATCCTGCTGGCGTCCAGGTCCGGCTTGCCATCCCCATCCAGATCGACACCGCCGGTGATCGTGCGTACCAGCCCGGCGAGGTCGATGGCCGTCTGACGGAGACAATCGCGCAGGGCCACTTGCACAGGATTCGATGCGACGCAGCCTTCGTAGGGACCCAAGCTGCCATCGCCATTGAGGTCCACGGCGCGGCCGCCCGCATACAGGGTGGTGACGTTGCCGGATCGGTCGGTGACAATGACCTGGCTCAGGGGTCCGAAGCCGTGGCCCACGGCGTTGATGGCGATAGTGGCGAAACCGGCCTGCGCCAGCGTGGGAGCCATGGCCGTCGGTCCGCCCCACTGGCTGTCGCCGAATCCATGGCCGAAAATCACCACCGGATAACCCGTTGCGGGCTGCGCCGAGGATGGCAGGAAGACGTGGAAGGTGATGATGTTGATGGAGCCGGGGAGCGTCACATCCTGGCCGGTGGGGGTCACGGGGATCACCTGTTGATCATTGAGGAAATTCGGCGAAGCGAAGGAGCCAAAGCCCACCGCTCCGATGCCTTGAAACAACGGATTAGAGAGCGGCAGGGAGAGATCTACAAACTGTGAAGGGTTCGCGCCGACCTGTTCGTGAAGGACCAGGGAAGCAATATTGGAATACGGGATCAGAACAGGCGGTTGTAGCGGTTGCGGCGGCGGCGTCAGGTTCGGCAACTGTGCGTAGGCTTTCTCCATCCAGGTCGTTACGTTCATGGTCGTGAACACCGTGGCGCTCACAATGTTGGCCGGCCCAAACTGGGAACCTACGCTGGCGACGGCCTGTTCGAGCTCGCCGCAGTAGATGGTCTTCAGGGCGATGCCCGGAGTGACGCAATCCGTGTATCCGGGATCGGCCTGGACCGGGTTGCCGTCCAGATCGTGGATAACGTCGGTCACGATAACGGCCACCTGGCTGTGCTGGTCGAGATTGCCGTCGGGCTTGCCGTATATGGTGTTGGTAGTTGGGTCGTAGATCATCTGGGTCAGGTACATCATCTGGCCCGGCGACGTAATGCCATGCTCTTCCTGTGTCAAGTTCTTGAGCACCACGTAGTAGATGGCGTGGTGCATAGTATTGACATCGATGGGAGCGGAGAAGGTGATGCGGATGCGTGGCGCGGTCTGAAAGCCGTCCAGTTGATTGATCAATTGAACGTCCTGGCAATCGCTGGGGGCCGCGGTGCAATCCGGCATCGGCAGGTTAACGCGCACGCCGGATTTCTGGGTGCTGTCCGGCATAGTCAGATAGTCGGTGGGAAACGGGCCTGTTGTGGGGTCGCCGGGATTCCAGACGACTGTCACTCCGCCGGCAAACATCAGGGGAGCGCACAGCAACAATATGATGACAAAACCAGAGCGGCGCATCGTTGTTTAGGATAACTCAGGATTCCGTGAGGATCGGGAAGGTCTCAGACATCTCCAGTTCCAGCAGGCGCGGGTCCAGCAGGCGCTTGGTATCCACATTGCCCATGGCCGACAGGATGTTCTCTTTTAGATGGGGATGCTCTTTCTCCAACTCCGCGAAGAGGCCTCGCAGAGACTTGCGCACGGTTCCGGTGCGCTGGGAGCAGCCGCACGGCACTATCGGAACGCCGCGCGCTTCGGCATAGGCGCGGGTGATGTCTTCGGTGACGAAAACCAGCGGGCGGATCAGCCGGAACTGCCGGTCGCGCGAATGCGTGATAGGCGGCAGTGCACTCAACCGGCCGGTGAAGAGCGTGTTGCGCAGCAGGGATTCGCAGAAATCGTCGGCGGTGTGCCCGAAGGCGATCACGTTGGCGCCCAGCGCCGAACAGATCTCATAGACTGCGCGGCGCCGGTAACGGCTGCAGAGGTCACAGCCATGCTCGGGCTGTTCTTCGAGGAGGCGCAGAGACGGCTTGTCGCGAAAGTAAGTCCAGTCCACTCCGCGCTGCTTCAGGTATTCACCCAGGGGTTCAATGGGCCTCAGGAATTTACCCTGCTCGACGGTGAATGCACAGACCGAGAACTCGATCGGCGCGCGTCCGGCGAGCAGCAGCAGCGCTTCGAGCAGCGTGGCTGAGTCTTTGCCGCCCGAGAGCGCCACGGCCACGCGGTCGCCGTCGCGGACCATCTTGAAGCGGTGGATAGCTTCGCCTACCTTGCGCAGAAGTGCTTTTTCCAGTTCCACTTCCTTGATTATAACCGCCCGTCCGGGATTAATTGTGATGAAACGTACATTCGGGAAAATAATACCGGCAGACTTCGATTTTAATACCCGATACAATAAATTCGGAGAATTCTGGCCTGGATTTCAACACTTACATGCTGAACATCATCGCAAAAATCGGCAGGAATTATTGCCGGATGAGCGGTTTGCTCTCGCCGGGTTGTTGCGTAGGGCCTACACGTCGTCCTATTTAGGAGAACACTATGCGGATATCATCTTTAGATTCAAGGGCTGCTCGGATGGTTCTGGTTTTGCTGCTGTTAACGGGATCGGTAACTCTGACCGGATCGTCGAAAACGCCCTACTCACACCGCGACAAAGCCTTCTGGGCGGATCGGGCGCTGGTGGCGTTCGTGCATCCGGGGCTGACTATCACCATTAACTCGGCTCAAATCAGCAGCAGCGGCGCCATCAGCATGACGTACACCATCACGGACCCGAACGGCTTGCCCCTGGATGCGGCCGGCACCACTACGCCGGGCGCTGTTTCGCTGGCGTACGTGGCTGCTTACATTCCCAAAGGCCAGCAGCAATATACGGCGCTCACCACCGGATCGGCGACCGGCACGGCGCTGGGCACGATTACGCGGCCGGATTTCGAATTCGGCGCGCCGCCCAAGCAGGTGGGCCCCGGGCAATACACGTACACCTTCCAAGCCAAGGCGCCCGCTGGATTTGACCCCACGTTGACCTACACGGTAGCGACCGACGGCAGCCGCGATTTGACCGCGTTTAATCTGGGCACCAACTACGCCGGCGCGACTTTCAACTTCGTCCCCAACGGCTCGGCGGTGACGGTCACGCGCGACGTCATCCGCACGGCGAGCTGCAACCGGTGCCACGACCAGTTGGCCTTCCATGGCGGTTATGCCCACGGGATGGAGATGTGCGTGCTTTGCCATCAGCCCCAAAACCTCGATCCGGGCACCGGCAATACCCTGGATCTGAAGGTGATGGCGCACAAGATCCACATGGGATCGCAGCTGCCCAGCGTGAACGGGTACACATCCGGTACTACGACGGTTCCGCCGGCGCCCTATCAGATCCTCGGCTATATGAACTCGGTCAATGACTTTTCGACCGTGGTCGACCCCGCCAATCCGCAACGCTGCGAGGTGTGCCACGATCAGACGACGGGCGCAGCTCAAGCGACTGCCTTCATGACCACACCGACTCGCGCAGCCTGCGGCGCCTGCCACGATGATGTCAACTTCGCCACCGGCGCGAACCATCCCGGCGGGTTCCAGATGGACGATAACGAATGCGCCAACTGCCACATCGCCAAGGGTGAGACTCCCTTCGATGCATCTATCCTGGGCGCGCACGTGGTGGCCAACGACACGCCGGCCGCCTATCCGGCGAACCCCAATACGCTGATCTCGAGCGTGGTCGTGACCATTACAGGCGTTACCAACGGCGTCGCGGGCAAAGCCCCCACAGTGGCATACACCGTGAAGGATATCAACGGCCATGTGCTGGCGCTGAGTGCGTTGGAGGACTTGCAGTTCACTATGGCCGGTCCTACGACCGATTATGGCTACACCAGCTTCGGCAGCGACGTCACTACTCCGGGTTACGTGGGCGAAGATGGCACGCTGGGTACCTGCGACACAAGCGGCAACTGCACATACACGTTCCAGCATGCCATCCCCGCAGGCGCCACCGGGACGTACGCCATCGGTGTCGAATCTGAGATTCTGGAGAACATTCTGCCCAATACCAACGCCGCCCAGCAGGTAGAGAGTGGAACGCCGAACCAGGTGTTTTATTTCTCCGTGGATGGCTCGACCGTAGCTGCACGCCGCACTGTCGTGGCCGAAACCAATTGCAATCAGTGCCATGTGAATCTGACATTGCACGGAAACCGGCGGAATAATCCGCAATACTGTGTGATGTGTCATAATCCGTCGGATACGGACTTCTCGCAGCGTCCCGCGGGACAAACCGCCCAGACCATCAACATGGCGGTGATGGTGCACCGCATTCACGATGGCGTGAACGTGGTGGCCAGCGGCGGCAAGCCATTTCAAATTGCCGGTTTTGGCGGAAGGGCGCACGATTTCTCGGGCGTCCTCTATCCGGCGATGAGCCCGTCGGGACAAGCCACCTACACGCAGAACTGCCAGATGTGTCACACCCAGGTGAATGGCACGAACACCGAGGAGAACCTGCCCATAGGGCTGAATCCGGTGGTCGATCCCATGGGCTGGTATACTCCAATTCAGGCCACGGCATCGGCCTGTAGCGGATGCCATGTCTCGAAGGCGGAGGCGGCCCACTTCCGCGAAAACACCGATGCCACCCTCGGAGAGAGTTGCAGCGTATGTCACTCCTCGGGTGCGCAGTTCGACGTTGACGCCATGCATGCCCAGTAAACTGGCACCGGCATTATTCCTGCTCTGCTGGGCGGCGGGGGCCCAAACCACCCCCGCCGCGCCGGCTGCATCTTCGGCCGCAAGTCCGTCCGCAAGCTATGTTGGCTCGGAAACTTGCCAGCCTTGCCACGAAGACATCTATAACGCATTCCAGAAGAATCCACACAAAGTGGTGGATACCCAAAAACGCCGCGGTTGGGAAGCCCGGGCCTGCGAGTCCTGCCATGGCCCCGGCGGCAAGCATGCGGAATCAGCGGAAGCGGCGGCCATTGTGAATCCGGCCAAACTAGCCCCCGCGGATGCCGACCGCGCCTGTCTCAAGTGCCACCTCAACCAGCCGACCCACATCGGCCGCATCGAAAGCAGTCACGCCAAAAACGAGGTTGCCTGTACCGCCTGCCACTCGATCCACCGGCACGGCCCCAACGGCCTGGTGGCGCGCAGAGCGGCGGCCGTCAACGAACAGTGCGCCAGTTGTCACACAGCCGTCTGGGCGCAGTTCCAGCGACCCTACAGGCATCGTTTGCCTGAGGGAGCCATGTCCTGCGTGGATTGCCACAATCCGCACGGCAGCATCCTGCACGCGTCCGGGCGGGCCTATGCGGCCAATGAAGCGGGCTGTTTCCGCTGCCATGGCAACTTGCGCGGACCGTTCACATTCGAGCATGCGCCAGTGCGTTTGGAA
>DATGGM010000244.1:0-23246 GCA_035308525.1 Bryobacteraceae bacterium | reverse complement strand
CCGAAACACCCCAACCCGCGCCGCCGCCCCCAGCCGAGCCTGCACCCGCCGCCCCGGCCCCTCCTGCCCGCGAGCCGGCCCAGCCCGGCGAATTCACCCGCATGATGCAATCGCCCCTGGTTGAGGAGCGCTCCCGCCCTGCTCCATTCAGCCCGCCGCCGGCGCCGCCCAAGTCCGCGCCACCGGCCAGCGAATTCAGCCGGATCATGCAGATGGGTTCGTTCCCCAAGCCCCCCATCAACGACCCCGCGCCGTCCCCACCCCCTTCGCGCGCACTGTCGTCTCCGCTGGGTGGCGGCGAGTTCACGCGCATGTTCGGACCCGACCCGCAATCGTCCGAGGCCCCCGCGGCGCCCCAGGTGCCATTGCCCCAAGGCGGGGAAGCCACCGGAGCTTTCTTGCGAACACCTGCCCCGTCCGCTCCCTCAGGTCCCGGCGAATACACCAAGATGTTTGCCACCCCCGTGCCGCCCAAACCCATTCTCGTGAAGCCGCAGGCCGCACCAGTCCCGCCCGCGCCAAAGCCGGTCAAGAAGTCGAATCTGCCCCTTTTTCTGATCCTCGGGGGCCTGTTTGTTCTGGTGCTGGTTCTGATCCTGATCTTCGCGCTGACCCGCTAACCGGCCGGTGGCAGCACCACAATCAGTTCCAACTGGGGGTTGGGAAAATCTCCCGGAACATAAGCCGCCAGATTGCGGGCGCGCACTACCGCTTCCCACGATCCGCCGCTCTGGCTCAAGCCGAAATACTGGTAGTTCAGCTTCACCGGGATTGCGCCGGGCGGTGTGCTCACGTGCGCCAGCGGCACTCCGGGCAGCGCCCGTTGCACCAGGTGCTCGACGGCATCAGCCGAGCAGATCTTGATCAGTTGCGGCGCCCGGCCGATGAGCTCCGCCTGGCTCATGTCGGTACTGACCGCCAGGTACATGCGCGTGTGCTGCAGCAGCTTCTCATCATCGATAGCGGTCGCGTAAATGGAAGGCCGCACCAGCTTGAGCGGGAGGGAAACATAGTTGGCTGGCACCACGGTCTCGAGCAGCAGCCGCAGCTTCTCGTCCAGATCCGTAAAACACGCCCCCAAATCATCGTGGTCGTAAGGCGGCAGGTCGCGCGGATGCACCTTCAGCGAGAAAGTGGTGAGCGCTCCGGCCAGCGACAGCATCGCGGAGTACAGCGCTTCCGGATGTCCCTTGCGGGTTTCGAAGAGATGCCGGAACGCCGGCATGGCCGTATTGACCGTGTACAGCAGCCAGAAGCGCGGAATATCCGCGGCCGTAAAGTCGGCCAGGCTTTGGTTCTTCTGCCGCCGCGACCCGGCCAGCTCGCTGCTTTTGGCCGATAGAATCTCCACCAATCGCCGCGCGATGGAAACCAGGTAATCGCTGGCGTCGAAATCCAGCAGCGGCGGCACAAAATGCGGATCCATCTGAAACAGGCCGGCGGCCGTCATACGCACTCTGGCCACCCGCAACGTCGAGCTGCCCTCGCGGTTCTCGGCTTCCACCAGCAGGCGAAGATTCTTGCGCGCCACCATTACAGGCTTCTCGGACTGCCCGGTATTCTCGTCGCGCACCATTTCCACCTCCGACCGGTAGCGCGTCTCCGCATCCCTCCGCGCACTGGCCACGTTGAAGCCGCGCTCCCGATAGTTGGGGATGGTGAGATACACGTCCACGCTCTCGACGTCGGCCGCGAAATGGTCCGCCAGCGGCTTGGCCGGTGGCGCCGCATCGGATTGCGGGATATCGAACAGCAGGCCATCCGGCAGAATTCCCGACGCTTCCGCTATGGCGATGGTGCCGGCCGCCAGCGCCGCCTGGTCGATCCGCAGCCGCCCGAAGCCCCAGGGACGGAACTGCAGCGCCTGTAACTGGAATTGCAGGCTCTCTTCCAGAAATCGGTCCTGGCTCTGGAGATGCTGTGGATTGAGGAAAGTGCCCTTGGTCCAGATAACGGGCTCGAGCCGGCGCATTCGAGTCCAAGGTAGCAGAATCGGATAGAGGGGTAAAGTGCGTTAACGTGGCAGGTGGACGCATCATGCTCAAGCCGCTCGCCCCGCCGGATGCCCAGCGCCTGCGCGAGTTCCTCATCGCGGCGCGTTATACAAACGACGACTTCCAGGCTAGCCGCATTCTGCAGGAGATTCCCAAGCGCGCCGCCGGTAGCTGGCCATACCTGCTGGAACATGTCCGGGAGCCTACTCTCCACAACCTGCTGTTGCGTCTGTTTTTCCTGGGAGAGCCCGCGAACGTCGATTTCGCCGCCGGCCTGATTCCATCGCCTGTCCTGTCGCTCATGCTGGACTCCGGCCTGCTTGCCCACCACGGGGTCGTGCTGTCGGCCGCCGTCATGTTGACGCCCGTTGATCAATTTGTGTTTGTCGCCGACACGGCGGCTCGCATGGAAGCGCAAGCCCCGGACCTGGTGGTCTGGCCCAATCCCACTACGCGCATGCTGCATCAGGCAACCATCCGCAGGCCCGTCGAAGCTACGCTGGATTTGGGCGCCGGATGCGGCATCCAGGCCGTCCTGGCGGCGAGCCACAGCGGTCAGGTGACCGCTACGGACCTCAACCCTCGCGCGGCCGAATTCACCGGCTTCAACGCGCACCTCAACGGCGTCGGCAACGTCGAATCCCTCACCGGCGACACATTTGAAACCGTGCGCGATCGTGCGTTCGATCTGATCGTGGCGAATCCCCCGTTCTTCGTCACGCCATCGGCGGATCAAATGTACTGCGAAAACAGCATGGAGCTCGACGGATACTGCCGCCGGGTCGTCCGCGAGGCGCCTCGCCATCTGCGTGAAGGAGGCTTTCTGCAGATGGTGTTCGAATGGGTGCAGGTGCGCGGAGAGACCTGGCAGGACCGCATCCGCGAATGGCTGGAAGGAACCGGGTGCGATGCCTGGGTGTTCCGCGGGTACGCGCGCGAGACGTCCGCTTATGCCAGGGAACGCATCCGCCAAACCAGCCCGGATGCAGCCGATCCGGAGACCATGAAACGCTGGATGAATTACTACCGCGAACGCGGGGTGGAAGAGATCCACGGTGGTGTAATGTCCATGCGGCGGCGCGCGGGCCGCAACTGGCTGCGCATCGAGGACATGCCCCTAAGCCCGCCCGGCCCGTTTGGAGATGCCGTGTGGGATGCATTCGCCAGCATCGACTTCCTGCATCTCGCTGATGAGGAGATGTTGGCGGCCCGTCCCAGGCTCGCGCCCGGCGCGCAGCTCGATCAGCAGATGCGGCAGGTGGATGGGCGCTGGCAGCCCGCCGAGATCAAGCTCCGCATGGCTGCCGGTATCCCCGCAAGCATGCGGTTGGAGCCGCCGGTGGCCGATTTCCTGGCGGCGCTGGACGGACGGCATCCCTTGGGAGAACTGGCAGCCGGACTCGCGCAACGGGTCGGAGCGGATCCCGCAGTAGTGCGCCGGGAGTGCCTCGCGGTGGTTCGGAAGCTGACCGAACGCCGCTTTCTGTTTCCGTAAAGGCCGCAGGCCTAGGTTTCGGCTTTGTCCGGTTTGTCGGACTCATCGTGTTCCGATCCCGCCTTGCGCACCGACACTGTGCCGTGCTCCGTGACCATATGGATGGTGGCGCCCTGCCCCACGCTGCCTTTCAGCGACGAAGCGTGCCCGTCGGTCGCTTTCTGAATGGGTGCGCCGAAATCGTTCACCGCCTCGCCGCGGTCCGTACTGGCCGCCAGTTGAAACGCGGCCTTGTCCGGCAGCACCAGGTTGATCTGCCCGCTGCGCGAGCGCGCCTCGATCTTGGCCAGCGGCAAGTGCTTGGGCTGCAGTTCGATGTCGCCGCGATCCGTCTCCAGGTCCAGTGAGTTGGTGAAATCCTCGATCTTGACATCCTTGGATTTGGTCACCAGGTGCACCGGGCCCACCAGGTTGTTCCCGTTCAGCTCTCCCAGATCCATGCTGATCTGTCCCGGCAGCGCCTCTACGCGCAGGTCCGTATTGGGCGATTCGAAGTGCAGCGGCTTGGCCACGTTCTTGAACTCCAGGCTGCCCGAGTAGGAACCGTTGATGGTCACCTGCCCGGCGATGTTCTCCAACTCGATATCCGAACCCTTGCCCTGCAAATCCAGGTTGCCCTTCATGTCCGCCGCGCGCACCAGGTCGGAGCGCTGCAGCTCGATGCGCGCATTACCGCCGATCTTGCTCAGCCGCACATCCGCCCGGTCGGAGCGCACTTCCACCGCGCCGTTCACTTCACTCACGTCGTAATCGCCGTAGTTCCCGTGCACTTCCACGCTCATACGGCTGGGGATGGTAACCTCCAGGTCCTCTGAGATACGGGCGCTCGAAGAATTGCGGTCCTGGTTCGTACGCACGGTAATGTTGTCGCCCTGCGCCACCACCTCCAGCGGCGTGCTCTCGTTGCTGCGGTCAGCCTCGGTCTGGTTCACGGCTTGGATGGTCTTGCGTCCGGTGACCTTCACGTCGGTGGCGTCGGCGGCGCCGATAATCTTTAGGTTGCCGCGATTGTTTTCAAACACCACGCGCACGGCGCCCGCCGCCGGCTTCTGGTCACCCACATTGAAATCGTAGTGCTCCCCGAAGGCCTCCCAGGCAGGCCGGAAACGCACGCCGTTGCGATGCGCTTCAAAAGCTCCCCACCCGATGAAGCAGAGAAAAACGATGAGCACAACTTCCCCGCCGCTGAAGCCCGAAGCCGTAGCCAGGCTGCCGCGGAAATAATCGACCAGCACCTCCACCAGCCGCAGCGATCCCCAGGCGATCAGCAGAAACGGCCAATATTGCGAGAGCAGGTCGAAAAGCTGGATGTCCGGCCGCAGATTGTAGATCAGGAATCCGGCGCCGAGCAAGATCAGCAGGATCGGGCCGGTCACCGAGCGGCGCCTCATCGCGGCCCTCCCGCCCCAGGTCCGGGGGGCACTCCCGCGTGCGTGGCGGTGCGGCCGAGCAGGCTGAATAGCCCGAACACGATCAGCAGCACCGGCCACGTCTGGTGGAAGCCCAGGTTCGTGAAGTTGTTCAGGGCGAACAGCGTGCCCAGCGTAATCAAAGTCACCGGCCAGCGAATCGCGCGGAGTAGGTTGACGTCATTAGCGTTCATGGCGCGCCTCCCGCGCGGCGACGGCGGCGCTCCCGTCGACGATGCGCACGTAAAGCATATACGCTCCGACCAGTATCAACAGGATGGGCCAGTATCGCAACAGGTAGCGGAGCTGGATCACATCGGTGGTGCTCAGCAGAAGCAGCACACCCAAAGCGATCAGCGTGATGGCGCCCACCGGAAAGCCGGAGCGGCGGCCGTGTATGTCCAGGATGCTTGAGAACTCATCCACGATCTCGCCCGCGCGGCGCTTGCGCGCGGTGTGATAGGCTTCGAGCGCCATGTACATAACCCACACCCCGATCAGAATTCCGAATAGCGGTTCCAGATCGCCGGCTGTGTTCGAGCTGACGATCGAGACCAGGAGTCCGAAGACGATGGCGTGTACCAGGCCTTTAGCGTATTGGCCGTTATAGATGGCGCCCACTCCGGGGATGAAGCCCAGCAGACAGGCGAGTCCCGGGGAGACGTCACTGGCGCCGCTGGCCGGGGGCGCGTACGCAGCCGGCTTAAGGGTAGCGGCGGCTGTAGCATCCTGCACGATTTGCTGGTGCAAATCGCGTGCATAGCTGGCGGCCGCGTTGGCCTCGGCAGGCGCGTGCTCTTCGCAAAAAATCGTGCCTTGTGCCGTGCGCTTGCACTCCGTGCAGAGCGCCTTGCCGCAGGTACGGCAATATGCCACCGCAGCTGTTTCGGAATGGTTGAAGCAGTTCATAAAATATCCTCTAGCGTGATTTCTCCCCGCCCTCGCGGGCCGGGCTAGCCGGCTGGCTTACCGGCAAACGATGCTTATCCGGCGTGCGTCCGGACTTCTCCGCGTCCGCCGCCGGCTTTTGTTCTTCTTCCTGTTGCTGCTGCCAGTCGCGCAACTTCGATTGGATCTGATAAACCACCTTGAGACTCTCGTAGAACTTTACGGTTCGCTGCCACCCGCGATACGCGCGGTCTTCCAGGCCCGACCACACCGCCGTCGGCGAAAGGTCCGCCGCGCGCAGCTGCCGCGCCGGCGCCACGAACCGGGCCAGCATGGCGAACGACAGAATGGTCATCGCCATCCCCATCGCAAAGCGCGGCTGCAGAATCGGGTGCAGAACTTTGCGGAACCAGTTGCGGACGCCCGTCGTCGCGGTCTTCGCATGCGCCCAGGGAGCCTGGAACAGCAGCCGCGTCATCAGCTCGGGAGGCGGCTCCACGTCCGCGGCCCGCTCCATGAAACCTACCGCGGCGGCCGCATCATGCGCCAGTTCCGCGCAATTCCGGCAGCCGGCCAGGTGCTGCTCGACCGTGGTTCTGGCTTCCGGCCCCAACGTGCCGTCAACGTAGTCGCAGATCAGAGTTTCCAACTCCGCGCACGTCATACCAGAACCTTCTGCCTTCTCAAAACCCGGGCTAGCTCCGCCCGGCCCCGGTTCAACCGGGATTTCACAGTTCCTTCCGGGATGCGCAGAATATCCGCGATCTCCCGGTACTCCATGTCCTGCAAGTCGCGCAAAATCACTGCCTCGCGCAATTCCGGCGACAGCTTTTGCAAGCCCGCCTGCAATATCTCGCTGGCCTCCCGCCCGGCCACCATGCTTTCCGGCCGCGATTCGGCGGTGACCGACTGTTCCAGCACGGGAAGTTGCTCCTCGATCGAATCCGTCATCCGTTCCTGGCGCGTGCGGCGGTAATTATCGATCAGCAGGTTGCGCGTCAGCCGCGCCAACCAGGTGGTAAAGGCGCCTTCCGTGGCCCGGAACGTTTTCAGTGTCCGGTACACCCGCAGGAAAACCTCCTGCGTCAGGTCCTGCGCCTCGCCATCCTTCCCGGTAAAACGATAACAAAGCCCGTACACCCTGCGTGTGTGGGTCCGTACCAAACCCTCCCACGCGGCTTCATCGCCGCTCAGACACCGCTCCACGAGGCTGTGATCGAGGTCCAAACCCTGTTTTATCCAGTATTGGCTGCCACTGCCCGTTCCTTGCGGGAACGGAGCGCCCGAACCCAGCGCTAGCGCCGCGGCCGCCATAGTTGCCTCGTACCTCCTCAGAATCTGTAACCGGCGGTAACTGCCTCAGCCAGTTTACATTTAAAGAAACGAGGCTTTATCATCATAGGTTCATTTTTTCCCATGCGCTAGGGGAGATAAGGCATGATTCGAGGCCCGGGAGCCCCACTTTTAGGTGGTGGGGCGTCCGCCAGGACGGCTTCCTGCCAGGCGCGCACCACGCCGTAGTACTTGAAATCGGCGCGAAATACGGCGGCCAGAAACCGGCGCAAGCCGGTGCGCGCGTCGCCGCCACCCTGGGGATGCAGATCCAGACGGCTCAAGAGCTGCAGCAGCTCGTTCATCAGCACGATCAAAAGCTGCCGCTTCGAGCGGAAGTAGATATAGAAGGCCCCGGCGGCAGTGTTGGCGCGCGCGGTGATGTCCGCCACGGAAGTCGCATGGTAACCCCGCTCCCCGAACAGGCCGCGGGCCGCGACGAGAAGATTGGCGCGGCTTGTCCGGCTGCGCGCCTGGCGCGGTGCGGCCGGCAGATCTTGGGCGGCGCCCAGCACCGGGGGACCGGATCTTGCCATTATGCCTGGCGCCAGACGCCGGCAACTCCGCCGCCGCAGCAGATCAACATCCATCCGCCGAAAGCGCCGGCCGCCGCCGGGTCCAGATTGGGGAACATGCTGGTGAAGAAGGCGCAGGAGAATGGATCCAGAATCAGCGTCGCGGGAGATGGTCCGGACGCAGGAAGCCATGGCCCGCCAGGCGGATGGCCGCCGTGCCCGCGGCCCACAGCGCCATGCCGCTGTCAAGCCTGGAACGCGCCGGCCGACTCGATGCCCGCCGAGCGCAGGCTGGCCGCCATCTTCTCCAGGGCGATCTTGTGAATCTGCGAGACGCGGCTCTCGTTCACCCCCATCACCTCGCCGATCTCCTTCATCGTCATTTCGTTGGTGTAGTACAGGAACACCACTTTCTGGTAACGCTTCGGCAGGTCCTTTAAGGCGCCCGCCAGCGCCGAGCGTAGCTGCTGCCGGGCGCATATACGGTCCGGCTGCGAATCGGGCGCCGCCGGGAATTCGATCGGCGCGCTGTTCTCGGGATCCGCCCGCAGTGCGGATGGCGAAATCAGCCCGAGATTCTTGAGTTCCCGCGCTACCCGCCGCCACCGCTCGATCCCCAGGCCCAGTTTGTCGGCGATCTCCTGCTCCGTGGGCGTCCGTCCCAGCCTGGCCATCAGGTCGTGCGTCGCCGAATCCAGTTGCTTCTGCCGCTTCCGTAAATCCCGCGAGGCCCAGTCCAGTTGCCGCAGGCTGTCCAGAATGGCCCCCTTGATCCGATGCTTCGCGTAACCTTGAAAAATGACTTGCTTGTCCGGGTTATATTTCGACGCGGCGTCGAACAGCCCCAGTACTCCGGCGTGCACCAGGTCGTCCAAATCCACGTGCACCGGCAGGTTCTCATGCACGCGTATCGCGATGGCCTTGACCAGCGAAAGATTCTCCAGAACGAGCTGGTCCCGCGCCGCCAGTGCGCCGGCTTCTTTGTTTCGCGCGGTTCCGTTCAGGCGTCCCATATTCCGGTTGCTCCTTTTTTGATTTCGCCGGAAATTCCGTCCGGCAAGCTCTCAAAATGCAACGTTAATGCCAGACCTTAATATCGGAATATCGCCTTAGTTTCAGTAGGATTTTGACTCGTGGAAAGCGTAAGGTGATTCGATCCGGAACGCGCGTTTCAATCCGGGGCACCGAAATGGCGCGCGCGCCTACCAGCCCGCTTTAAATGCGATCAAGGTCTTGAGAGTCAGGCCGCCGAGCAGCAGGCAGACCGCCGCGCGCAACTGCACATAACGGCCGTTGACGTAGATCCCCGCGCTGCCCAGCGTGAACCAGGCCAGCAGCGCCAGCACCGCGTAGCAGCCCAGCGCGAAGGGCAGGCGTTTGTACATGCACCTCCATTGTGCCACGGCCACCGTATGATACTCGCCGCATAATAGAAGAGGAATCCCGTAAGCATCCCAGCATGCCGGATATAGCGCTTCTCTTTGCTCCGCTTAACCGCGCCCGCGCACTCACCGTCGCCGCTCTGGTGGTCGGCCTGATTGCCGCGGTGGACTGGGCCATCCAGCCGAATTTCTCCCTGAACTTTCTCTATCTGTTTCCCATCATGCTGGCGGGCGGCTTTCTCTCCCGCTGGCAGATCGCCGGCATGGGCGTCAGCTGCGCGGTCCTGGGCGAGCTCTTCAGCCCGTTTCCGCAGGCCGATGCCCCTACCCGCATGGCCATGATGAGCATCGCCTTCACCGGCACGGGGCTGTTCGTCTCCGAGCTGGTGCACAAGCGCCAGTTGGCCCTGGAGCACCTGCAGCAGTTGACCGAGCAGGTCCGCCAGCGCGAGGACGCCGAGCAGCAGATTCAGATCCTCATCGAGACCAGTCCCGCTGCTATCGTGACGGTGGACTCCGCCGGGTCCATCGGCCTGGCCAATCAATCCGCCCAGCAACTGCTGGCGCCCGGCGGTCCGCCGCTGGCCGGACAGCCCATCCGCGACTATTTGCCGGCCCTGCAGTCGGTCGCGCAAAGCTATCGCTCGCAGTCGTTCCGCACCACCATGCAGTCCAAGGGTCAGCGGCAGAACGGCGAGGTCTTCCTGGCCGCCATCTGGTTTTCCACCTATAAGACGCTTTCCGGACCGAAGCTGGCCGCCATCATCGTGGATCTTTCCGACGACCTGCGCGACCGCGAAGATCTTAGCCTCAATCACCTGCTCAAGAACACCCGCATCCTGATGGGCGCCATGTCGCATGAGATCCGCAATCTGTGCGGCGCGGTGTCCGCGGTGGGGCGTAACCTGGCGCGCGTCGAGGGCCTGGCCGCCAATCAGGATTTCGAGGCTTTGCAGACCCTTATCCAGGGGCTGGAGAAGATCGCCGCGCATGAGTTGCAGGCCTCCCCCGAGGATCAGGCCATCGCCGTGGACGTGGACGAGCTGCTGGATGAGCTGCGCGTGTTGATCGAGCCTTCCTTCCGGGAGTCCGGTTTGACGGTGAACTGGCGCATCGCCGCGGGGCTGCCCCTGGTTTGGGCGGATTCCTATGGGCTGCTGCAGGTGTTTCTGAACCTGGCCCGCAACAGTCAGCGTGCCATGCAGAATTGCCCGCAAAAAGAGCTGACCATCACTGCCAGCGCCGAAGAGGCCGGCGTAGTCATCCGTTTTGAGGACACGGGAACCGGCATCCGGTCTCCGCAGCAACTGTTCCGGCCATTTCAAATTGGCGCGGACGGCGCGGGCCTGGGGCTCTACGTATCGCGCGCCATCGTGCGCAGCTTCCGCGGTGAGCTGCGTTACGAAGCGCGACCCGTGGGCTGCTGCATGGAAGTGGTGCTGGCCCAGCTGGTGGAAAGCTGAAACTTATGCAGACCGATCGACCGATACGCATCCTGGTGGTGGACGATCACACGCTGTTTCGCGAGAGCGTCGCCCGGCTGCTGGCCGCCGAGAAAGACTTCGAAATCGTGGGACACTGTGCGTCCGCGAATGAAGCCTTGCGGCTGGTCGCGCAGACGCCGGTGGATGTGGTTCTGCTCGATTACGATCTCGGCAACGGCAAGGGTACGGAGTTCCTGTGCGAGGCGAAAGCCGCGGGTTTCGCCGGCCGGGTGCTGATAGTAACCGCAGGCGTGACTGAAATAGAAGCCGCCGAAATGATTCGCCAGGGCATTGCCGGCGTCCTGCGCAAGCATTGCTCCCTCGCGGCGCTGGCCCAGAGCATCCGCGATGTGCACGCCGGCAAAGAGTATTTCGAGCCAGGCTACCTGCGCTCTGTGCTGCTGGGAGTCACCGCGCCGCAGCCGGATCTGCAGCGCAAGAAACTGACCGACCGCGAACGCCAGGTCCTCCGCCACGTGTTCGAGGGGTTGGCTAACAAGGAGATCGCGGACCGGTTGCAGGTATCGGAGAGCGCGGTCAAAACCACGCTGCAGCAGCTATTCTCCAAAACCGGTGTGCGCACGCGCAGCCAGCTCGTGCGCACGGCGCTCGAGAATTATAAAGATCAGCTTTAACACAGTTCTTCAAACGCGCCCATGGTGTAACGCCACGGACACGGCGCTTCCGATGTACCCGGCGGCGCCGGTTACAAAAATGCCCATGATACTCGCCCGCGATCACTCCCCTTTGAAGAAATGGGCGACCTTGTGGCCCGCTTCTTCCGTGTAGTAAACCGTGATCTTGGCGGCCTTTTCGGTGCCCGCGGCTACATCTTTGCCGGCGGTGCGCGCGGCTCTGCTCGTAAGGCGGTAGGTTTCCTCGGCGCCGTCCGCGGTCTTAATGACCAGCTTCTTACCGCCGCGGTCGATAGTCTTCACCGTGCCCTCGCCCACCTTCATACCTCCCTCGCCGACACGATCGATCTCGTCGGCGGTCTTTTCCGCGCCTTTGGCGGTGTAATGCACCACCACATGGCTGCCTTCTTTCACGTCCTGCAGTCCTTCCTTGGTTCCTTCGGCAGTGGCCTTGCCGCCATGCACGGCGGTGCGCCCGACGAAATGAAAAGTGTGTTCGGTGCCGTCTTTGGCGGCCACCACCACCGTTTTGGCGCCGGAGTCAACCTTCTTTACGGTTCCCTCCACGGCTGTCGTTACATCCTCCGCGGCAAATACCGGGAGACTGCACAGAGCCGCCACGATCGCAAATCTTTGCATGTTACCCAATTTGTAAAGTCCTCCTCAGGTTAGGATACTACCGCCGGCGCGACTCACAGCGGGCGCGCGGCATGTGCCCCAGCACCCTGTTTCATAAGAGCCCGGAACTGTTCGTCCGCACGGGCCCGGCTCTGTATCAGCACGATTACAATCCCGTTTCGCGCAGGTTACCGGCGAGTTATCTGGAAACCCGGAAAGACTCCACCCTGGCGCGGCTGGTCAAGCCCCGGCGTCCTTATCGCCCGGGGCGCGGCGCGCCATGCGGCGTGCACCACAACATCGACCCGCATTTCTCCAACGTGCCGGATGTGCTGATGATGGCCGACCTGCGCCGCGCGCGGCGGTCCGAGTTTCTGCGTAATTCGCGCGCGGACAAGTGCTGATTCGCGGCTAATTTTCACCCGCTGTTCATCGTTTTGAAACCGGCCGCGCTCTACCCTCGAATAGAGAACATTTTTTGATGGAAATGTTCTAACTGACAGGAGGAGGCTGGAGTGAAGAGAACCGCGCTGCACTTTCTGTGGAAAGACTGTAGTATCGCGCATCGGTATTCGACTGCCGTCTCGCTGCACGGCCACACGCTGCATTCCTGGGAGAACCTGCGCTTCCTCGGGTCGTTCAAACTCCCTTTACCCCTGATCCCCGCGGTGCTGCGCGTCGCGGGCTGGCAACACCGCCGCGCCACCGGACGGGATCTGGCGCTTGATCGCGTACTGTGGACTCCGCCGCTCGCGCCGGATGAAGCCTATCGCCTGGAAGCTCGCCAGATCGAGCGTCTGGGATTGCAGCCCATTGTTTCGCTCACCGACCATGACGACATCGAAAGCGGTTTAGCCATGCGGCGGCGTCCCCCCGCGCCCGCCGCGCCCGTTTCCTGCGAATGGACCGTGCCCTTCGGCCCCACCTTCTTCCACCTGGGCGTGCACAACCTGCCCGCCGGGCAGGCCCGCGCCATTTTCGCGGATTTGAGCGATTACACAGCCCGCCCCGATCCCGCCAGGCTGGGCGAGCTCCTGGAGATGCTGCAGGCGCGCGAAGACCTGCTGGTGGTGCTCAACCATCCGCTTTGGGACGAGGCGGATATCGGCGCGCACGCCCATCGACAGACGCTCGCGGACCTGCTTTCGGGCTACGGGAAATGGATCCATGCGATCGAGTTGAACGGACTGCGCTCCTGGGACGAGAACAGCGAAGCATTAGAACTGGCGCGCGCCTGGCAGCTTCCGGCAATATCCGGCGGCGACCGCCACGGCCTGGAGCCCAACGCTAACCTGAACCTGACGCATGCGGCCAGTTTCCCCGAATTCGCGGCGGAGATCCGCGGCGAGCGCCTGAGCTCCGTGCTTTTCATGCCGCAGTACCGGGAGACGCTGGGGATGCGCTGGTTTGAAACCGTCAAGGACATCGTGCGCTGCCATCCCGGCGCGCGCCGGCCTCGCTGGGTGGACCGCTTCTTTTACCGGTGCGAGGATGGCTGCACCCGGCCCATCGCGGAGCTCTGGCCAAACGAAGGTCCCGCAGTGCTGCGCTCTGTCTTTGCCATGCTGCGACTTTCGGAGTCGCACAGCCTGCGCGCGGCCCTGCGCCTGACGGCCGCCGATCCCGCGCAAATGATGCCTTAAAGCTCGGTCTGGCCCTGGACGTACCCCGTTAGTACCTGCATGACTAGGACCCCGGTTTGTTCCTGCAGCATAATGAGGCTTTCCAAGGGAGACCCAAGGTGGCCAAAGAAACAATCCGGGGCGACCGCCGCTTACAGCGGCGCTACCCCCTCGAACTGGACTTAGAATACAAGATCATCAAGAACGACCAGGTAATCTCGACGGGCTTTGGCAGGGTCGAGAACATCAGTAGCGGTGGCGTCCTGTTCCGCCCGGTGGAAGGCGTGCCGAACGGATCGAACGTGGAGTTGTCGGTGCGCTGGCCGGCAGTTTTGGGAAATGCGCCGTTTCTGGAATTATGCATCTCCGGCCGTCTGGTCCGGAACGATGCCAAGGGCGTCGCCATACGCATGAACCGCTACCATTTTGAAAAGCTGGGCGACCCGCGCGCGGCGTTCGAAGAGCTCTTCACCGACTCCTTGATTCAGTAACCGGGCCTTGACAATCGCTGGTGTTTGAGGACAATGACACTAGCGGCGCCTGAATGCCGATTCGAGCTGAATACCGCAAGTATTATGATGCGCGCTGGCGCAAGTTCCGGCTGACCATGCTGGAGGCTGCCGGGAACGTCTGCCAGATGTGCCGGCGGCCGCACCGCCTGCTCAACGTGGCGCACCTATCGGACGATCCGGCCGATCGCACTTCGCTCACGGTCCTCTGCCCAAGCTGCCATTCTAAACGCAACGCCGCGCAGCGGCTGGCCATCGCCCGCCGCACGCGGGCCCGCAAGCGCGGTCAACTGTGGCTCTCCGGCGAACTGGAGGTGGCCCCCATGCCGGTGCGGATGTGGCCGATGCGCTTGCGCCAGATGGACCTCTTCTGAGCATCAGCCCGGCAACCGCGCCGCGCGATACTATTCCTATTTATGGACATGTTTAACCGAAGAAGCTTCCTGAAAGCCGGCGCAGGAATAGGCGGCGCGGCGCTTTGGCCGGCGGCTGCCGCACCGGCTTCCGGCGATTCCCTGCGCCGGATCCTGCCGATGAATCGCAACTGGCTCTATGGCGGCCGCGCCGCCGCGGGCTGCTTCGCCGCGGATTTCGACGACAGCAAGTTTCAGCGGGTCACCATCCCGCACTCCAACAAAGTATTCCCCTGGCACAGTTTCGACGAAAAGGATTTCCAGTTCATCTCCATCTATCGCCGTCATTTCAAGCTGGCGCCGCCGCCGGGACATCGCGTCTTCGTGGACTTTGCAGGCGTGATGACCGCCGCCACCGTCACCATCAACGGCCACAAACTCGGCGAGTATCGGGGCGGCTACACGCCCTTCTCTTTCGAGCTGACTCCCCACTTGCAGGCGGATAACGTGCTGGCCGTCGAAGTGGATTCCACCGAGCGGCCGGATATTCCGCCCTTCGGCGAGAACATCGACTATCTGACCTTCGGTGGAATCTACCGCGAAGTCGCGCTGCGGGTGGTGCCGGCCGTCTTCATCGAGAACGTCTTCGCCAAGCCGGTGGATGTGCTCCAGGACAATCGCCGCGTAGAAGTGAAGTGCCTGCTGAATGGCCCGCCGGGAAGCCATTCCCTTAAGGTGGAACTGCGGGATGGCGAGCGCGTGCTGTCCTCCGCAGGCGGGCCGCCTTCCGCCCAACCGCTGGTGCTGGCCAATACCGGCAACATCGACCTCTGGGACCTGGAACATCCCAAGCTCTACACCGTGACCGCGCGCCTGTACGACGGCGCCCGGCAGGTCGACGAGTATTCCACGCGCATCGGCTTTCGCGAGGCGCGCTTTACTCCGCAAGGCTTCATGCTGAATGGGAAGCATCTCAAACTGCGCGGCCTCAACCGGCATCAGACATTTCCATACGTGGGCGGCGCCATGCCCGCCCGCGTGCAGCGCCGGGATGCCCTCATCCTCAAGCGCGACCTTAAAATCAACCTGGTGCGGACGTCGCATTACCCGCAATCGACGCACTTTCTGGACGCCTGCGACGAAGCCGGCCTTCTGGTATTCGAAGAGATCCCCGGCTGGCAGCACATCGGCGACCAAGCCTGGCAGGATCTGGCGGTACGCAACGTCGAACAAATGATCCGCCGCGACTGGAACCATCCATCCATCGTGCTGTGGGGCGTGCGCATCAACGAATCGGAGGACAATCACAATTTCTATACCCGCACCAACGCGCTGGCGCACGAGCTCGACACTTCCCGGCAGACCGGCGGCGTGCGGTATATATATGAATCCGAGCTGCTCGAAGACGTGATGACCATGAACGATTTCGGCTTTCCACTTCGGGAGCCCAACCACCCGTTGTATCTGAACACCGAATTCAACGGCCACATGTTCCCCACCAAGGGCTACGACAACGTGGACCGCGTGATGGAGCACGCCCTGCGGCACGCGCGGGTGCACAACCAGCTGGCTTCCGACGATCGCTATGCCGGCGGCATCGGGTGGTGCGCCTTCGACTACAACACGCACGCCAACTTCGGGTCGGGCGACAAGATCTGCTATCACGGCGTGACGGATATCTTCCGCATTCCCAAGCCGGCGGGGCAGTTCTACCGCTCGCAGTGCGACCCTAAAGAGGAGATCGTGCTGGAGGCGTGCTTCAACTGGTCGCAGGGCGATCAATCCGAGGGCGGCGGCGTGCGTCATGCTGCGATCATGTCCAACTGCGATCACCTGAAGATTTACGTCAAGGGCGCGCTCAAGATGGAAGCCGATCCCGACGGGGCCACCTACGGCCACCTGCCGCACCCGCCTTTTATCGTCGACCTGACGGGCGAGCATCTGGAAGACTGGGGCGATCTGCGCATGGACGGGTATATCAACGGCCAAAAGGTTATCTCGAAGACCATGCCCGGCAACGATTACGACCGCCAGATGCACGTGGAGCCGGACGATGCGGAACTGCTGGGCGACGGCATCGACGCCACCCGGGTGGTTCTGCGCGTGACCAACGAGCACGGCGGCGCGCGGCCTTTCTCGACGGGCGCCATCCTGCTGCGCCTGGAAGGTCCGGGCGAGATTATCGGGGAGAACCCGTTTGCTCTCGCGGGCGGGGTGGGCGCCGTGTGGGTACGCAGCAAGGAAGCGGCGGGCGTCATCCGGCTGCATGCGCGGCACCAGTATCTGGGGGAGAAGACGGTGGAGATCAGAGTGAAGGCGGCGGCGGCGGAACAGGTTTAATATGGCTGTCACGAATGGCTTTCGCTCGGGGCTCTTGTTGAAAACAAAGAGCCAAATTGGGTTCGTTTCGTTTTTTTGGTTTGTGCCGTCCCGAAGAATGCGTCCGGGCGCGTCAAAGGCATATATTCGGATTTCAAGGATCGATGGGTAGCGAACACGTTGCGACGCTCCACTTCGATGCAAGCGTAGCACGGCGGCGACGGAAATCCGGTTCAATGATTGCTTTTGGGCGTTTGTTTTCAGTGCGGGCGGGGTAGTGCGAGATGTGTGATCGCATCAAATTTGGTCGCCCGCGAGAACAGGTGCAGCCTTCTCCCAGTTGCCGCTGCGGGCAGAGCGCAGCACTGCATCCGTGACGTAGTCGGTGGCCAGGGCGTCGCGGAATGACGGCCCGGGAATCTGGCCCGCGCCGAGGCCGGACAGGAAATCGGCCACCTGATGGACGAAGGTATGCTCGTAGCCGATCTGCAATCCGGGCACCCACCAATGCTTCATGTAGGGGTGATCGCCATCGGTAACGTGAATCGAGCGCCAGCCGCGCAGGCGGCCCTCGTCGCGATGGTCGAAGAATTCCAGGCGGTGCAGATCGTGCAGGTCCCAGAAGATGGAAGCGTGCTCGCCGTTGATCTCCAGGGTGTAGAGCGCCTTATGCCCGCGCGCGTAGCGGGTGGCCTCGAAGGTAGCCAGGGAGCCGTTCTGAAAGCGCGCCAGAAAGGCGCCGGCGTCGTCGATGCCGACCTTCTCCACGCGGCCCGTGAGTGAGTGGGGGCGCTCCTTCACGAAGGTTTCGGTCATGGCGGTGACCTTGTCGATGCCGCCGTTCAGCCACATGGCGGTATCGATGCAATGCGCCAGCAGATCGCCCGTGACGCCGCTGCCGGCCACGTTGACGTCCAACCGCCACAGGCCCGCACCGCCTTGCGGCAGATCGGCCGAGATGGTCCAATCCTGAAGAAACTTCGCACGGTAGTGGAAGATCTTGCCCAGGCGGCCTTCCTCGATCAGCTGTTTAGCCAGCGTGACGGCGGGCACGCGCCGGTAGTTGTACCAGACCATGTTGGGCACACGGGCCTTCTCCACGGCATCCACCATGCGCTCGGATTCGGCGGCGTTGAAACCCAGCGGCTTTTCGCAGAGCACCATCTTCCCGGCCTGGGCGGCGGCGATGGCGATGGGGGCATGCGTATCGTTGGGGCTGGCGATATCGATCAGGTCGATGTCCGCGCGGCTTACCAACGCGCGCCAATCGGTTTCGGTGGAGGCGTATCCCCACTGCGTGGCGAACGCGGTCACCTTGGCGGCATCCCGCGCGCAAACGGCCTGCAAGACCGGTTGGTATGGCAGGTCGAAGAAATGTCCCACTTTGGCGAATGCGTTGGAGTGGGTGCGGCCCATGAAGCCATAGCCCACCAGGCCGATACGGAGGGGCTTTTTGCTCATGACTTACTCCCGCCACCCGTGGGCGTCGCGCACCGCGAGCATGGCCGCCAGGATATCGTTCCAGGTGGCCGGCTGCATCATGACCGCGTTGGGGAACATGCATCCATCCCAGCAGATGTGGCGGATCGACTGGGTCAACTGCCCGCGATCGTCGCGCAGCCAATACCCCGCGTCCCGCACAATGTCCAGTTTGCCATGGGGATCGCCCGGCAGGCAGTGATGGCCGGTTTTGTCGTGCGATCCGGAACCCTTCACGGTGGCGTCGTTTTGGGCCACGTGGAAGTCGATGGTCCAGGGCCGCAGGGCGGCGGTGAGCCGGCGCAACGCGGTCTGGAAGCGATCGGTTTGATGCCACTCGAAGTCTTTAGGGAGAATGCGATCACCGGGAGCGTTATAGCCCAGGGTGAAGAGCAGGGTGTGGGCCATATCCGCCTGGAAGCCGAGGGCGCGCGGGCGGTCCACCAGCTCAAGCAATTGCAGCATGTGCCGCCAGCTATGCATGCCGCCCCAGCAGATCTCGCCCTCGGCGGCCAGGCGCTCGCCGTGGGCTTCGGCCACCTCGCAGGACTCGCGGAAGGTCTGCGCGATCAGGCGGGTGTTGCCTTCGGGATCCTTAGCCCACTCGGCGGGACTGGCCGCCGAATCGATGCGCACGATACCGTGCGGCCGCGCACCCAGCTCGCGGAGCTTCCGCGCGATGCGGCAAGCTTTGCGCACCTGCTCGACAAAGCGGCGCCGTTCATCCGGGCTGCCCATGGCCGACCCGCCGCCGGTGGGCGGCCACACGGGAGCCACCACCGATCCGATCAGCAGGCCGAGTCCGCGAACCCGATCGGCCAGCCGCGCCAGGCCGCCGTCATCGATGTCGATGTTGATGTGCGGTTCGAACAGGAACAGGTCCACGCCCTCGAACCTGGCGCCATCGACCTCGGCGGCGGCGGTCAGCCGGAGCATGGCGTCCAGATCGATGGGCGGCTCGGAATCGGGGCCCTTGCCCACCAGACCCGGCCACATCGCGTTGTGGATACGGGGAAAGTTGTGATCCGGCGCGGTCATGATGCGCCATATTAGCACGCGCTCTATTTGAAGAAGGCGGTCTCCGAGGGAGGCGTGTCGTCCTGCTGGTCGTCGGGCGGCGGCTCGGTCATGTGGTAGTAGAAGGTGACGGCACCGCAGATCATGGCCAACGCCAGGATGATGGAGATCCAGCGCAGCGTGCGCGCATTCCAGGCGCGCACGCCTTTGACGGCCGCGGCGGTAGCCTTCACGGTGGCGAACGCAATGGCGGTGCCCAAGCCCAGCTTCCAATACCAGGCCATGATGTCGAGATGCCCCTGCCCGCCCACCTGGCTCCAGACCGTGTAAGCGGCGATGAGTGCGATCAGAAACTCAATCGCGTAGAAGAGCCGGAGCACGTTACTAGGGTATCCTGAAACAGATGCCCGCGCCGCTGCTCTCCGTGATGGGCGCCGGCAAGTCGTTCGGCGCAGCCCCGCTGTTTTCCGGCATCACCATTCACATTTCCGAAGGCGAGCGATTAGGATTGATCGGCCCCAATGGCTCGGGCAAATCCACGCTGCTGAAGATCGTGGCCGGATTGCTGGAGCCGGATACAGGATCCCGCACGGCGCGCAAGATGACGCGCATCGCTTACGTGCCGCAGGAGCCGGAGTTCGCGGCGGGCGCCACGGTGGGACGGGTGCTCGAAGAAGCTTTGCCGGCGCACGGCCTGGATGAACTGGAGCGCGCGGCGGCGGTCAACGTGACCTTGGGGAAGGCGGGCTTCGCGGATGGCGGCGCGATGGTGGAAGCGCTGTCGGGTGGTTGGAAAAGGCGGCTTTCGATCGCGCGCGAGCTGATCCGGAATCCGGACGTGCTGCTGCTGGATGAACCCACCAACCACCTGGACCTGGAAGGCATTTTGTGGCTGGAGAAACTGCTGGAGGGCGCGCCGTTTGCCGCGGTGGTGGTGAGCCACGACCGCTATTTCCTGGAAAATGTAGCGACCGAAGTGGGCGAGATCAACCGCGCGTATCCGGACGGCCTGTTCCGGGCCACGGGCAATTATGCCGACTTCCTGGAGCTGCGCGAAGCATTCCTGGAAGCCCAGTCGGAGCAACAGGCGGCGCTGGCGAACAAGGTGCGGCGGGAGGTGGAATGGCTGCGGCGGGGTCCCAAGGCGCGTACGGGAAAGTCGCGGGCGCGCATCGATGCGGCGCATGAGCTGATGGGCGAGTTGGCGGAGGTCTCCGCGCGCAACGCGGTGGCTACCACGCGCATCGACTTTACAGCTTCCGGACGAAAGACCCGAAAGCTGATCCGGGCGGATGCTATTTCGAAGGACCTGGGCGGCCGGCGGCTGTTTCGCGAGCTGAGCCTGGCACTCTCGCCGGGAATGCGGCTGGGGCTGGCGGGTCCCAACGGCAGCGGCAAGACGACGCTGCTACGCGTGCTGAGAGGCGAGATCGAGGCGGATGCGGGATGGGTGGAACGAGCCGACGGCCTGCGGGTGGTGTACTTCGATCAAGGCCGCGAGCAACTGGATCCGGCGTCGCCGCTGCGCGACGGACTGGGCGCGCACGGGGACAGCGTGATCTATCGGGGACGGCCGATCCACATCGCGGGGTGGGCGAAGCGCTTCCTGTTCCGGCCGGAGCAACTGGACACGCCGGTGGGCCGCTTCTCCGGCGGCGAGCGGGCGCGCATCATCATTGCGCGGTTGATGCTGCAGCCGGCCGACGTGCTGCTGCTCGACGAGCCCACCAACGATCTGGACATACCCACGCTCGAAGTGCTGGAGGAGAGTCTGACCGATTTTCCGGGAGCGCTGGTGCTGGTGACGCACGACCGTTACCTGTTGGACCGGGTGTCCACCGCGGTGTTGGGCCTCGATGGCGCAGGCGGCGCAGAAGTGTTCGCGGATTACTCGCAATGGGAACAGGCCCGCGCGGTCAAGCCGGCGAGAGAAGAGAAAGAGGCTGCGGCGCCACGGGCGGCGGCGCCGGCGCGCAAGAAGCTGGCGTACCTGGAAGCGCGCGAATGGGAGCGGATGGAGGAGCGCATCCTGGAAGCCGAGCAGGTGCTGGAGGCGGCCCGCGCGGCCATGCAGGCGCCCGAAGTGGTATCCGATCCGGTTGGGCTGCAGCAGCGTTATGCCGAGCTGCAGGCGGCGGAGGAGGAAGTGCAGAAGCTCTATGCGCGCTGGGCGGAGCTGGAAGCCAAGGTCAGTAACTGAGCCGCGGATACCAGCCGGCGCCGCGGCCTTCCGGAGTCATGTCGAGCAGGTTCCACAGCGGCCACATCATATCGATGTGACGCTCATTCTGGGCGCGATCGGGCTTGGAAAACAGCAACTCGGTGGCGTAGAAGTGGGAGATCCTTTCGCCGCGCCGCACGAACACGTTGAGCAGCGGCAACTGGCCGCCGTCAGCGGTCTCGCCATGATAGTCGCGGTTATAGGTGTTCCCCGCCGAGGAAAGCAGCCGCAGATTGTTCCAACCGCGGCCGAGGCCAAACTCGCGAATACGCCCGATGGGCGACTTCGCCACTACGGCGAGGTTAAGCCGCTGGCCGGCGTGAGGAGCGGCGCCGTTGAGACTATCCAGAAACGACGTGCACATAGGACACGGCTGCTTCATCCGTGGTCCGAACATATAGCTGTAAAGCGCCAGGGTATGGAGGCCGTCGCGAAACAGTTCCGACAGCTTTACGGCGTGGCCATCCGGCCCTTCCTCGAACACATAGTCTTGCAGAAGCGCACCGCCCACCGGCAGCTTGCGCCGCAGCCGGGCCACCCGCTCGACTTGTTTGCGCAGGTCCCGTTCGGCGGCCAGCAGCTTCTTGCGGGCGGTGCGATAGCGCACGCTCTCACCGGGAAAAGTTACGCCCGAATGCCAATCCATGGATGCCTCCTTGCCGCTACTACTTTATCCGGAATAGCACCGTGGCTCCAAGTTGCGCGGTTGGCTCCAGGCCCCAGTCGGCGGCGTGGCCGGCCAGGGCGCTGCCCAGCGCGTCATGGCCGCCGCGGCCGTCATAGGCAAGGATGTATCGATAGCCGGCGGCCAGGACGGCGCGCGTGGCCGACAGTCTGACGTCGCCGAGCGGCTGGTCCGCTATGGTGGGCCGGCGGGTCAGCAGATGCCATGGGCCGCCCTGGCGGCCGTAGAACTCGAACACATGAGACGGGGCGCCGGGCGAAGTCATCAGGACGCCGCTGACGAGTTGGGGACGGCCGAAGTCCGCCTCTACGTACATACCCGGCCGGACCGGCTCCCAGGTGCGCCAGCAGGTGGCCCGATTGTTATCGAAGGCCAGCGGCGATTCCCATTCATTGGGCCAGGCGTGGAGTTCCCAGGGCGGATCGGGACGGAGACGCCGCGGGCCGGAGAAGACCAGCACGTCGTGGACACGCCACTCTACCGGCGACGCTTCGGGAATACGGATGCGGAGACCCGATAGGGGCTGCGGCGTCCATTCGGCTTTGACGCCGGACAACGGGGCGTCCGGTTTCAAGGCGGCGCGCAATGCCGCGGTTAAGTTATCGGCCTGCGCGGAATGCCAGTATTCCAGAACCTCGCGCGTGGTGTAGGCGCGCGCCACGGGGATCAGGGCGAAGACCCGCTCGCCGGGCAGGGTGTGCTCTTCGATCAGGCGGGCCTCCCGGTATTCGTTGATCGTGCCGGCCAGGTAGTCAATTTCGGGTTGCAGGCGCAGAGCCGCGCGCAGCGGTATGCGCTGCAGCCGCCAGGTGTAGGCGGGATGGTACAGGCCGATCACCTGGGGCCAGCAGGTGACCGCCTGAAGCGCCATGCACGCCCATAGCGCCAAGCGGGGCAGAGGCATCACTAACGCCAGAGCAAGGAACGGGAGGGAGGGCATCAGGAATCGCGCGCCGGTGTTCCAGAACCAGGGGAGAGCCAGCAGCGCGGCCGCCAGGCAACAGAGGCGGCCGGACGGACGGCGGAGGGCCAGCAATCCGAGTGGCAGCGCAAAGAACACCGGACCCAGGGCGCCGTTGAAGCCCCCGCCCACGATCACTTCATAGACGACGCGCCAGGGCGGGAATCCCGCGAACGAGCCGAGCGCGGCGGCCAGTTCCCGCTCAGTCGAGAAATGGAAATAGGGATTGGGGAAAAGCCGGTTGAATAGGGGGGCCACGGGGTTGCCGGTGATGAGGAAGGCGCGCAAGATCCAGGGGGAAGCAATCAGCAGCGCCGCGGCCGTGACC
>DATGGM010000243.1:0-61369 GCA_035308525.1 Bryobacteraceae bacterium | reverse complement strand
CGAGCCCTTATAGACCGCGGTCTGTGGATAAGGACAGAGCGGGCGAGTCATCTGCGCGCCCTTCGCTGGAGTGTCATCTTTATACTTAGTAGCTATGATGGCGCCGGGAGTTTCGCCCTTCTCCACCCACTGTTCGAGCGCGTCGTAGACGCCATGCTCGGGTCCCTTGGCGGTGGTCGTACCGAGCTGGCCGAAGGAATTCGGCCCCGGGCCGCCGATGCAATGCTGCATGCCGGGCACCAGGTAGAGGCGCACGAAGCTTTGCGCGGCCTTCGCACCCATAGCGTGGAGCACGCCGTTGTAGTAGTTAATGGTATTGGCTGGTGGGATGGCCGGGTCATTCCAACCGTGGTAGAGCACCAGTTTGCCGCCGCGCGATTCGAAGGCGTGCAGGTCGGTTGCGGTGGCATTGAGGGCGCGCGCGGTTTTCTCGTCGGCCGTTTGCAGGGCGGTATCCACCTTGGCGGTCAGGGGATTCCACGTAGCATCTTCGAAGACCATATAGCGGAAGTAATTCTCCAGATAGACGGAACTGCTGCTGCCGCCGGGTCCATTGCCGATGAGCCAGGGAATCCAGCCCCCACGTCCTTCCTCCGCGCCGGGAGCATAGCCGGGCAAGATGGTGGCGCCATGCGAATTCCGGCCGCCCGCGTACAGCTTCTTCAGAGAAGCCACCTGGGGCGCGGTGAGACAACTTCGCGAATCGATATCTTTGCAGAGCAGGGTAGAAGGATCGAAGTGGCAGCGGGAAGGATCGTTGATGATGCCATCCTTCACGCCATCCTGAGCGTCGCACGCGGCCAGCACGGCGGCGCTGATGGCCGGGAACTTGATGCTGGAGATGTAGCCGGCGGGATCGGTGTAGATGGTCTGGCTGATGTCCAGGCCCGCGGCCAGCATGTGCGTCCAGAAGTTGGCGGGCGCGCCGGCCAGGATGCCGTCGTAATCGGCGGGAAAGCGCTGGGCTTCCATCAAGGCTTCGCGGCCGCCGTCGGAGCAGCTATCGAAATAGGAATGCCGCGCGGGCTCGCTATAGAACGCCTGGATGAGGCTCTTGGCGTTAACGGCGGTCAGGTGCAGGGCGCGGTACCCGAAGTCAATCACCTTTTGGGGATGATGGTACGCCCAACTGGCGTCCTCGCCGTCGGCTTCGTGGCCGGTGTCGGTGCCGGCGGTGGCGTAGCCGCGCTTAAGATCGGCGCCCATGGAATTGAATCCGATGGCGCCGGCGAAGCCGCCGTTGCCCACGCCGAGAAACTTGCCGTTCCAGCCGGACGAAGGCAGCCAGACCTCGAAGCGGATGTACGAATCGCTGGTGGGCCTGATGACGCCGGCCACACGGCAAAACGCGGGCAGCTTATCGATGGCATTGCCGTAGGGCGGCGTAAATGCGCCAGCCGGAACGGATTGCGCGATGGTGACGGTGGTATCGGGCAATGACGTGGATGCAAGGCTCTCGCAGGTGGCCGCGCACGCGGGCAGGGCGGCGAGGGCGGTACAGACGAAGAGAGTGCGCATATCTCGGTCGATCATATCATCGCTCCGCGGCCGATGTAATGGACTCCGCACAGCGCCGCGCCCGGATGCGGGCAATTTCGACTATAGCGATACGCGCCGAACGTCCGGTTGGCTATAATCAACTGTGGCCCATCCACAACCCAGCATGACCCGGGAGATTCTCATCCATTGTCCGGACGGACAGGTGAAAACCGTCCCCCTGAATGGCGATCGTTACACGGTGGGCCGTTCGAGCACCACCGAGCTGTGTTTTCCTGACGACGCCGGCCTGTCGCGACAGCACCTGATCCTGGAGCGGGACGGCGACGACTGGACCGTACAGGATCTGGGCAGCAAGAACGGCACAATGGTCAATAACATACCATTGCGGGCCAAACTGCTGCTGAAGCCCGGCGATCGAATTACGGCCGGCCACCTGGCGATTATCTTCGACGACAAAACGGGCGGCAAGCCCGCCGAAAACGTGGTGGTCTTCGAGTCGGCCGAGGCCGATCCGCCGAGCACTTCCACCATCCTCACGAGTCTCGAGGGTGCGCTGTCCAGCCAGACCATCGTGGACCGGCCCGGCCAGCATGGCACCAAACAGGTGCAGGCGCTGATCCGCGCCGGACAGGAGTTGGCCGGGCGGGGAACTCTGGCCGACCTTTTCCCGCTGATCCTGGATCTGGCGATCGAGGGAGTCGGTGCCCAACGGGGCGTGGTCATGATCCTCGAAGGCGATAGCCTGGAAGTGAAGGCCAACAAGGGCGAAGGGTTCCGCATCAGCTCGGCCGTGCGCGACCGCGTGCTGAACGAAAAGGCTTCCGTGCTGGTGCGCGATGCGCAAATGGACGAAGCGTTCCGCGAGCGCATGAGCATCGTGGAGCAAAAGGTGCGCACGCTGATGGCTGTGCCGCTGCAAACCGAAACGCGCACCATCGGGCTGATCTATGTGGATTCGCCCAACATGTTCCGGGCGTTCACCAAGGACGATCTCAGCCTGCTGACCGTGATGGCCAACGTCGCGGCAATTCGTATCGAGCATGCGCGCCTCTCTGAAGTGGAGGAGATGGAGCGCCGCATGAAGCGCGACCTGGACCAGGCGGCCGAGATCCAGCGGAGTTCGTTGCCGGCGATGGCGCCGCAGGTGCCGGGCGTGGACCTGGCCGGATACAACGCCGCGTGCCGCACTGTGGGCGGCGATTACTACGACTTCTTCACTTATCCCAACGGGCGCGTCGCCATGGTGCTGGGCGACGTTTCCGGGAAGGGCATGCCCGCGTCGCTGATGATGATGGGCTTGCAGGAGCGCGTTCAGGTGCTGGCGGACGAGCCGCAGAATCTGGCGGCGTTTATGAACCGCCTGAACAAGATCACCTGCCAGAAATGCCCGAGCAACCGCTTCATCACGTTCTTCTTTTGCGTGCTAGACCCGGCCACGGGCGAGCTGGCTTTTTGCAATGCGGGGCACAATCCGCCGGTCCTGGTGCGCACCAGCGGCGCGGTGGAGTATCTGGAAGGCGGCGGCCCCGTGCTGGGTATCCTGCCGATTGCAAGCTACTCCGAGTACCGCACCAGGCTGGGACCGGGCGACGTGCTGGCCATCTACAGCGACGGCGTGACGGAGGCCACCAACGCCAAAGACGAGGAGTTCGGCGATGAGCGGTTTGCCGAGGTGCTGAAGGCCATCCGGGCGAAAAGCGCGGCGGATATTGTCACGGCCGTGACGCAGGCGCTGACGGAATTCGCGGCAGGGTCGCCGCCGGCGGACGATATTACCCTGGTGGTGGCCCGGCGGCTGTAATTGACAGGCACCTCACTCATGGCACCGGTTCTTCTCGATGTGATTGGCCCGCAGCGAGACGCCTGGCGCGGCCGCGATGCACCGCCCACTCATCCCGAATCCGGAGATTTCGTTGTCCGTAATTTCGTTGTGCGCGGTGTTGGCCGGACGGGCGGCGCCCGCGACCAGGTAGATGCCGCTCTGTAGCAGCGCCGGATCTCCCGCGCTGTAATCGCATCTGGGCCTGGTCCGATCGCTCGTGCACCGGTTCCGATTCAGGCCCAGGAAACGGTTGCGGGTAATGACCTGGTGCGATCCCAAAAGATACAGAGCGCCGTAGCCCGCGCCATCGATCAGATTGCCCGTCACGATCACGTTGGACGACAGCATGTCCGGGTTGGCGTTATTGAACACGATGCCGAATTGCGCGAACGGATACTCGTCGTAGAACTTCCGGCTGATGCACGCGTTGTCGCGTATCTCGCCATCGTGAAAGCCATCCAGGTCCAGGCACTTTCCGTTGACATCCTCGAACTGGTTGCCGGTATAAGCGGAATGGTCCACGTTGCCCGCGGTATCGAGCGCCACGGGAACCGCCCAGCCCGCCATGTCCACCAGGTCGAACGGATACCCGATGCGCCGGCCGCGGTTTTGCAGGACGGTGACGCCGGTGGCGTGGCCCACTTGAATAGCGTCGCGCGCGACTTCTTCGATCTGGTTCCCCTGGATGACGCCGTTGGCGTTGCGCGGAGAGTGATAGAACGAATGCGTCCAGATGCCGTTGCCGCGTACGCGGCGGATAATCGATTGACGGATCTCGAAATCGCGCGTGCCCTCTTCGAGCAGAATGCCTCCGGAGGCATTATTGCGGCCCGCGGGCGTGAGCGATCCGGAATCCTCGATGCGCACGCTTTCGATACGCACGCCGGTGGAGGCGTTCACCAGCAGCGGGTAGTTGGACACGTTCTGAAACGTGACGCCGCGGATGGAAAAGCGGGTGGCGCCTTCGATCACGATGCCGTTGTTGGCGTAGAAACGGGCGAAGGGCGCGTCGGAAACCGGCAGCCCGACGGGTTTGGCGAGCGCGGTGCGGTTGCCATCGATCCGGAAGCTGGTCAGGCGCAGACCGATGGCGCCTTTGGAATAGATCAGCGCGCGGCCCTGGAAGTCGGCGGCGGCCTGCAGGGTGGAGCCGGAGGGATGGCCGCGGATCTCCAGATCGTGCGCGCCCTCGGGGACCACCAGCCCCCGATGCAGGACGAGCGTCCCGGCGGGCAGTTCGATCACGCCGCTGCGCCGTGAGAAATTCGGGAGGCGGGGCGCGCAGGCGGTCAGAAGCAACAGGAGAAGCAGCGCGTTGGAGCGGACCATGCCTACCCGGTATTCTATCCATAATGGCGAAGACCACAACTGCGCGCATCTTTGCCGTCATTTTCGCCGCAATAGTCATCGCGTATTTCCCTGCCTTGCACGGCTATTTCCTGCACACTGACGATTTCTTCTTCTCCTGCTGGGGAGGCTTTCCAAGTCCGGCGATCTTCCGGTTTATGGCGTACGTGGGACGTCCGCTGGCGGGCCTGATTTACGGCACTCACGGGTTGGTGTGCTCGATGGCTGGGATGAATGTGCTGCGAGGAATCAGCGTGTGCATTCTGGCGCTGCTCAGCCTGCTGGTCTACCGGTATCTGAGGGGTGGGGTGGTGAGCGGGCTGGTGGCGCTGGCGGCCGCCATTGCTTTGGTGACTACGCCGCCATTCGCCACCGGCGTCGGCTACGTGGCGACCGCCGCCTATGTGCTCGCGGTGCCGGTGGCCGCTCTCGCGTTCGCGGCGGCTTCGCGGGGCGGGATCAAATTCGCGGTTTTGGCGATCCTGCTGTTGATCGTTTCATTGGCGCTGTATCAGCCGGGAGCGTTGTTCTACATCGCGCTGGCGGCGGTCGCGACATTTTTGTGCGATCCCCTGACCTTCTGGCCCGAGCAGATACGCAAGCTGGCGGGGCATGCCGCGATTCTGGCGGCGGCGTGTGCCGTGTACTATTCGGTGTGGCGGGTGTGGCTGCGGGTTCGCGGCGCTCCGTTAGGGGCAAAGTACGACGGCCGGCAGTTCGGTAATATCTACGAACACCTGAAATGGTTCGTGCGCACGCCGCTGGTGGAAGCGGCGAATCTGTGGTTTGTGCGGCCCAAGTTAGCCTACGCGATTCTAACCGGCGCCGTGATTTTGGCGGCGATGTGCCTGGAATTGCGGCCGGGCGGCGGCCGGCGCGTGGTGGGGGTGCTGGGCAAACTGGCCGCCGTGGCCGTGATGCTCCCCATGACGTACGGGATCAACCTGGTCAGCTACATGCCTTCCGCGGAGTACCGGACGTACACCGCGCTCGAAGGGGCCATTCTGCTGCTGTTCATGCTGGCGCTCAGCCGGATCCTACCGCGGCGTTTGGCCGCGACTGCGGCCCTCGCGGTGGCGGTGTGCGGAATCTGTGCGGCGAATGTTACCATCCGGCGGTACTTCACTGATCCGGACTCGAGGGAGTTCCGATTCGTGAAAGACCGGATCGAACACTACCGGCAGACACAAGGTGACGATTTCACGATGATCGTCGTGGTGGTGCGTGCGAACCCGGTGGCGGTGGTGCAGAGGAACGAAATGGGCGAGCCCAGCCTGCGGCATGGACCCAACCTGCGTCCGATGGTCACCGCGGCATTGCGGGAGTTGGGCATCGCGCGCGACGTGCCTGTGATCCAGACTTTGCCCGGTAACCCGGCGTCGCCAACATGGGTCGAATGGGCGACTGAACTGCATTGGATGACATTGGATTATTCATACGGGCCTCCGCGCCCGGGCAAAGTCATCACGATCGACGCTTCACAGATCGGGTCGCTGCGCTAGTCCCCGAAGTTACAATGGAAGACGAGTGATCCAACGCTCCGTCTGGCTGGCGATGCTCTTTGTCGCGATTGCATCGGTCCGCATTGCTGCTACTTACCGGGTCTTCAGCTTCACCATCGATGAGCCGGGCCACTTTGCCTGCGGGCTCGAATACCTGAGCAAGCACGTTTACCGGTACGAGACGCAGCATCCACCGCTGGCGCGGGCCATGATCGCGCTAGGGCCCTATCTGGCTGGAGTGCGGCCGTTGAACGATCCGAACCGCAACGTGGAGGGCAGGGCGGTCATGCTGCGGTCCGGCCATCTCGAACGAACATTAGTCCTGATGCGGATGGGGATTCTGCCATTTTTCTGGCTGGCGTGCGGGGTCGTATATTTTTGGAGCCGCCGCTGTTTTGATTCCCGCACTGCGGCAGCCGCGGTGGCCCTATTCACTTTGCTGCCGCCGGTTCTGGCACATGCCGGCCTGGCGTCGACCGATATGGCGCTGGCGGCTTGTGTGGGCGCGGCGTTTTGCGCGCTGGTGGTGTGGGCCGGGCGGCCAAGCCTTCGGCACGGCGTCGTTCTGGGCGTTGCCGCGGCACTGGCTGCGCTCGCGAAATTCACCGCGCTGGTTTATTTGCCGGCGGCGGCCGTGGTGGCGCTGGTGTTCTATCTTGCGGCGTTCAGACCCGCGCTGCCGAAGATCGCCGCTCTGGCGCGGGAGCGCGCTCCGACGTTTGTCCTGGCCGCGCTTACCGGCGCATTGATAATCTGGGCAGGATATTGGTTTTCGTTCGGCAAGCTGCCGGCGCCGGAATTCTTCGATGGCCTGCTTTCGGCGCAGTCGCACGACAGGGGCGGCCACCCCGCATACCTGCTGGGAAAATATAGTTTAAACGGCTGGTGGTACTATTTCCCCGTGGTGCTGGCGGTCAAGACGCCCATCGCATTCCTGATTCTGGCGGCCATCGGGATATTTGCGAATCGGGTGGTGCTGGCGTACTGTTTGGGAATACTGATTCCGGCCATGATCGGACATGTGGATATCGGTGTGCGGCTCATTCTGCCTGTCTATATCGGGCTGGCAATTATGGCGGCGACGGGATTCATACGTCTGATCACTGCTCCGTCGCGGTGGCGGCTCGGAACGGGCTTATTGCTGATGGCGTGGATGGCGCTGGCCGGCGCGCTGCAGAATCCGGACTATCTGTCGTATTTCAACGAACTGGCCGCGCGCCATCCGGCTAATGTGCTGGTGGATTCGGACCTGGATTGGGGTCAGGACACCAAGCGCCTGGCCGCGCGCCTGCGCCAATTGGGGGTTCAGGACGTATCGCTCATGTTGATCGAGCCGTTGACCTGGCCGCTCCCGGTGGAGGAGGACCTGCGCCGCTATTATGGCCTGCCGCGCATCGAGGCCGTCGATGCCGAATCCCCCCATAAGGGCTGGAACGTGATCAGCCCAACGGTGGCCCGTACGCTGGTGCTGCCCTTCCAGCCCTGGTACGACCGCATTCCCCCGACGGAAAAGGTCGGGGCGCTGCGCCTTTATTACGTGCCATGAAGAGACTGCTCATTGCCATCGTGGGCGTCGCCGCCGGGATTCTCGCGTACCAGCTTTTTGTCCCGCCGGTCGTGGGGTTGGCCGACCAGGGTGATTTCCTGCGGACCATCGGCCGGTTCGGCTACGGCCCGCAACACCACGGCAGCCTCGAGTACCAGTATATCGAGCCTAAATACATTCCCGATCCGCGCTACCGCCAACCCTATTGGGAGCAGGCCAACAGCGAATACCTTTTTGTGAGCGCGGCCCTGCTGCTGAATAAGCTGGTCTCGAAGGATGACGCGCTGGATATCACCGTCATGGGATTGATCCACGCGCTCGTCTTTCTGGTGGTGTTCGCGCGTCTGCTGTGGGTCGCGCGGCGGCATCCGGCCCACGCGATTGTTTGGATCGGCGCGCTGGTGGCATTGACCGATGCGGGTTACGCCGTGTATTGGAATTCGTTTTACCAGGAGGCGGCGTCCTGCATATTTCTTCTCTTGCTGCTGGCGGAAGCCGTGGAGATCGGCAGAGCGGCAGAAGTCCGCTTCGCGAGTTTACTGCGGTGGTCGCTGTGGGCGGTGCTGTGGGTCTTCGCGAAGCCGCAGAATGCGCCGATCGGCCTGATCATGGGCCTATTTACTTTCCGGCTGGCCTTCTGGACGCGGGAGCGGGCCCCGCGCTGGATCGCGGCGGCCGGCGGCTGCGCGATGCTGGCCTGCGCCGCATACGGCGTGATCGCCATGCCGGTGGTCGGGCGCATGGCGAACAGCTACGGCATGGTCTTCTCCGGCATTCTTCCGGAATCGAAGGACCCCGCGGCCGATCTGCGCGCGCTGGGCTTCGATCCGCAACTCGCGCGGTATTCCGGGACAGGCGCCTGGAGTCCCGTGACGGACTTTCCGGAGTTGGCCGAGTCCGGTGCGTTGCGCCGGGTGAGCACCTTTACCATCCTGCGCTTCTACCTGCTGCGGCCGGCGCGGTTGTGGCGCCGCCTGCATGGGGTATTGCCCCGAATATCGTTTCTGCGTCCGCCGTATGGGAACTTCGAGCCTTCCGCGGGACTGCCGGCACAGTCGCTGAGCCGCGCGTTCAATTTGTGGAGCGGCTTTCACGAGCACGTCTTGCCGGTCTTCAACAAGTGGATCGTCTTCGCCCTGATTCTTTGGCCGATGTATGCCGCGCGGATCTGGTATCGCGAGACGGACCTCATGAGGCGACGGCGCACCGAACTGCTCACCCTGCTGCCTGTCTGTTGTCTGGCGGCGCTGTTCGGCGCCGTCTTCGGAGATGCATTTGACCTGATCAAGCACCTGTATTTGTTCAACCTGCTGCTGGACGCCTGTCTGCTGTATGCCGCGGCCGAGGGATGCAAGGCCGCCATGGGGCGAATACGGTCTCAGACCACTTCGATCGGGACTGGCCCAAACCTGCGCCACCCCAGCGTCAAATTGACGTGATGTGGTCCCGGAGAAGTGCCCGGGGGAAGCGTCAGGTTGATGTCGTAATGCCGTTGCAGCGGATCCGTGCAGAAGATCTCAAAGGGCTCGACCGGCACGTCGTCGATGGCCACTTCGACCCGTTCCGGCTCGGCTATCTCTTCCATCACCACCTTGATGATGCGGCTGATGATACGGGCGCCGGCCAGCAGGTTCTCGCCATCCCGGACATCGCACAGGCGTGGCACCGCAGGTCCGGGCGGGACGATGCGCATCCAGGTCTGGGTGAGCGGCTGGCCCAGCCACAGCACGTCCACCGGGACGAGGCCGGTGCGCGTGCCGGGCGGAATAGCGGCGTTCAACTGCACAACGCCATCCCATTCGGGTGGCCCGAGATAGGACAGCACACCGGCGCGGCCGTCGATACGAACTTCCAGGTTGAACAGGTCGCAATCGGCCGGCAGGCTCTCGATGCGCAGAGCGGCGAAAGCGCGGGGGCCGGAGGCGGGCACCAGCGGGTCCGCCGTGAGTGCGTTACTGATGATGCGGATGCGCGTGGCCGGCGATGGCGTGGGACGCAGCGCGGCGCGCCAGCCCGACGGCCGCTTGCGCCAGGTGGTCCACAGATACTGTGTGGCGACGTTTTCGAGCGCGTAGAGTTGGAAGTCATGGCGTAGCGCGAATGCGGCCACATCCTCCGCCGGAATGCGCACGCCATCCCAGGTGGTGTACCGCCGGAAGGCTTCCGGAAGCCCGTTGATCTGGCAGCGCAGAATACCGCCGGGTTTGAGCACGCGGCGGGCTTCGGCCAGGTAGGCCAGCACCACCTCGCGGCTGGGTATGTGTTGGAAGACCGCGTACGAGTAAACGAAATCGAAGGACTCATCGGCGAAGATCGAGAGGTCCGAGCGGGCGGCGTGATGCGCGTAGGCGTTGGGGATGCCGCGCAGTTTTTCGGACGCCAGGCGAATCATTTCGTCGGAGACGTCGATGCCGTGGATCTCGGCAAAGTCGGCGCTCAGCGGGCGCATCAGGCGGCCCGGGCCGCAGCCGATTTCGAGAGCCTTCAGATTGGCCGGCAGGCGCTGGCCCGGCGGACGCAGGTGGCGTAGTTCGCCGCGCAGGCCGCGGAGCACGTCGGTGGCGGTGGCGAAGAAGTCGGCATCGGCCTGATCGCGGCGCCCGAAGGCTACGTAGTAGTGAGGATCCTCGCGGGCGCGCGCGTTCCAATCCTGGCGCATGCGGTCAAACACATTGGAGTCGGCCATGCCTACCCGGTATTCTATCGATAATGGCGATTGTTTTCCGGCAAGTGGTTTGCCCGCCGATCGATGGCCTGGACGCTATCGCGCCGGGCGGCGCGGTGCTCGGGGTGATCGGCGAGGATGGCGCGGGGAAGGGTGTCCTGCTGCGTCTGGCGGCGGGGCTGGAGAAGCCCGTGACGGGTGCGGTGGAGGCGGGTGGGCGGCGGCTCTTGCTGACGGCGGACGACGCGCTGGAGTTCCCGCCGGTGGACGTGCTGGCCATGGAGCACGCGCTGGCACGGCACGACGCGGTTGTGCGGCGGCAGGTGTCGGCGGCGCTCGACGGGCTGCGGCGCGCGGGAGCCACTGTGCTGCTGGTTTCGCACGAAGACGAACTGTTGCGGCAGATGGCCGACGAGGTCTGGTGGCTGGATCGCGGGAAACTGGCGGGCCGCGGCGATCCGGAAGAGATTCTGCGGGCTTACAACAGCCATGTGGCGCGACGGGTGCGGGCGTGGGGCGAATCGGTCCCGGCGGTGATTGCGCCGCGCATGCGGCGAGGCGATGGGAGAGCGGAGGTCATCGGGCTCGAACTGGTGGGCGAATCGGGACAGGCGACGGTGGTGGTGCGCAGCAGCGAACTGGTGGCCGCGCGGGTGACCGTGCGCTTCCGGGCCGCGGTGGCCGATCCGGTGGTGGGGCTGATGATCCGCAGCCGGGCGGGCATGAACGTGTATGGCACGAATACTGAGCTGGAAGGGCTGCAGCTGGGGCCCTGCACGCCCGGCCAGACGCTGCAGCTTACGTTCGCCTTCCGCTGCGACCTGTGCAACGGGGAGTACACGCTGACGGTAGCGTCGCACGATCCGGACGGCGTCTGGCAGGACTGGCTGGACGATGCCATGGCTTTCGCGGTGGCGGACAACCGGTACACGGCGGGTGTGGCCAACTTACGGGCGAGTGTTACGCGCCGCGGCTAACGATTACGATTTGCTGTCCAGAATGAAGGTGGGTACCAGGCCGCCAACGGATGAGAAGCCGCTATTGCCGGTAGAAAGCCAGCTGGAGCAGCTCAGCACTTTGCCCATGTAGGCGTGCGGGTGCACATCCACCTGCATGTCCTTGAATTCGAGTTGGCCGTAAGTCACCATCGGGAAGACCGACCGCACCGGGTCGACTTTTTCCTGCACCACGTAAGGCGCGCGCATGGCTTGCTTCAGGGCGCGGTCCCAGGCGGCGTCATCCATATCCCAACCGAAAAAGCTGTGCTGGTCGCTGTAATCGTCGTTCGGCTTTAGGACCAGCTTCTCGCGGTTCTGGGTGATGAACTCCGGCAGGTCGATGGTCTCGTCGTGATAAGTCGTTTTGGTGGCCTGCACCAGGCGGGTCCAGGGCACGTGATCGCGAATGGCCTTGCGTTCCGCGGCGGGGAACTTGGCGGTCAGGGTGTCGTCGGTCAGCAGGCCGAACATAGCTTTCTTGTGCGCCAGTTCGGAGCGGAAGCTGTTGACCACGCAAACGGTGTGCTCGCGATAGGAGCGGACCAGCGGGTGATTGAGGTCGAACCGCATCAGAAACTCTTGAACGCTGATGCGGCGGTATACCAGGTCGATCTCGAACGGGCCTTTGCGCAGCACCTTGTTGCGATATTCCAACTGATCGGGGGAAACGATCTCGACCGCGTAGCCCTCCCCGCGGAAGAAGTCGCGAAACAGCTCAAACTCACTCTGACCCGAATACGCCGGACGGAATTCCAGAATGGCGATGTTGGGTTTCTTGTGGCCGCCATACTGCTTGTAGGCTTTGAGCAGGGCGCCCAACAGGTGCTTCTTGCCGCCGACGCGGGTCAGATGATAGCGCTTGCGGAACTCTTTTACCGGCGGCGAATCATAGAACAAGTCGGACAGGACTTCGGTGTAAGCGGCCCCCGTGGGTGAGTCCGCATTGTACTGGACCACGTGCAGCGAACCATTATTCAAGTGCGAATCCAGGCGCGCCGCAACTTCGGGCACCTGATAACCAGGGTCGATGGCCGCCAGCATCTTCTCGGCCGGCAGTAATTCCATGCGGGCGAGCAGGCTGGGACTCGCCAGCGCCATGCGCTCGATGCGATCGATCGCGCTGATCAGAGCTTCACCGGTCTTGACCAGCGTGTCGTATTGGCGGCGAGTGATGAAGTTAGGGCGCAGAAACGGGCAGATCAGACGGCCGCCGGTGGATAGATGCTCCTCTTCCATCTTCTTGTGGAGAGCGTCCACCCATGCCAGATCGCGGCAGGGACCGGTCTCCAGCAGTTTGTTATACCGAGTTATGGCGTCGTCTAACTGGGACATTCGCAACTTGTGAAATGATCTATAATCAGTATCGCACAGCGTGCGCGACGGCGCATCTTTGTAACCCTCCCTTAACTGAGATAACATAATTAGTTTCAACTAGTTAGAGATATTTTGGCGGATTATTCCCAGCGTGCGGGCGCTGCCAATTGACAACAATAGAGCTTCGGCTACGGGCGGCTTGCCGCCGGGCGAAGCGAGCCTTTAGTGTTTGCTTTTGCCCATCCTGCGCGTTACACTCAGGGGTTTCAAATCCTAAACTTGTGAAACTAGCTCCTGTAGACTACGTAATCCTCGTCGTGTATTTTGCCTTTGTCCTAGGCATTGGTTGGAGGCTGCGCAAGCGGATTTCCTCCAGCGGCGACTTCCTGATGTCAGGCCGGTCGGTTCCAGTTTGGATCACCAGCCTGGCGTTCATCGCGGCCAATCTGGGCGCGGTGGAACTCATCGGCATGGCGGCTTCGGGCGCCAAGTACGGGATCATGACCGCTCATTTCTATTGGCTGGGAGCGATTCCCGCCATGCTCTTCATGGGCATTTTCATGATGCCGTTTTATTACGGCAGCAAAGCGCGGTCGGTTCCGGAGTACCTGAAATTACGCTTCGACGAAAAGACCCGCGCTTTCAATGCCTTCTCCTTCGCGGTCATGACCATCTTTTCCTCGGGCATCTCCATGTATGCCCTGGGGCTGCTGCTGCATCTTGTGCTGGGTTGGAGTTTCGATGTTTCGGTCCTGGCGTCGGCGGCCATCGTGCTGGCTTACACCTTTCTGGGCGGACTCACCAGCGCAATCTACAACGAAGTTCTGCAGTTTCTGCTGATCGTACTGGGATTCGCGCCGCTGGCGATTCTGTCGGTCGCAAAGGCCGGCGGATGGGCCGGTATTCAGGCGCGCCTGCCGGCGAATATGACGCACGCCTGGCAGTATATGGGCAGTCCTACCGAGAACCCCATGGGCGTCGAGATCTTCGGCATGGTGGCGGGTTTGGGCTTTGTGCTCTCGTTCGGATACTGGTGCACGAACTTTCTGGTGGTGCAGCGCGCCATGGCGGCCGAATCGATGTCGGCGGCCCGGCGGACGCCGCTGATCGGCACGCTGCCCAAAATGTTTCTGCCCTTCATCGTGATCCTGCCGGGCATCGCGGCGCTGGTTCTTTCGAAGATGAATCTGGGCTATGCGTTTCCTTTGAAGGCTACCGGCGGCCCGGATTACGATCAAGCCTTGACCACGCTCATGGCGCAGTTCTATCCGGCCGGCATGCTGGGTCTGGGCATGACGGGTCTGATGGCTTCCTTCATGTCCGGCATGGCGGGTAACGTGACGGCGTTCAATACGGTGTTCACTTACGATATCTATCAGAGCTACATCCGCCCCGGCGCTCCCGACCATCACTATCTGACAGTGGGACGCGTGACTACCGTGGTAGGAGTGCTCTTGTCGATTCTGGCGGCTTACGTGGCCACCCGCTACAACAACATCATGGACCTGCTGCAACTGGTCTTCGGTTGCGTGAATGCGCCGCTGTTCGCCACGTTCCTGTTGGGCATGTTCTGGAAGCGGGCCACCGCGCACGGCGCCTTCACTGGATTGACGCTGGGCACTGCCGCGGCAGTGCTCACGCTCTGTTCGACGACGGCCGAGGGCAAAGGCGGCTGGATCGCGAACGTCTATGAGTTCCCGTCACAAATGGCCCAGAACTTCTGGATCGCGATCGTGGCATTTACCACATGCTTCGTTATCTCCATAGCGGTCAGCCTGGCAACCACACCGCGTCCTGACAAGGAGATGGAAGGGCTGGTCTACGGGCTGACCAAGGTGCCGCATGACGCCACGGCCAAGTGGTATCAGCGCCCGGCGCCGCTGACAGTTCTGGTGGTGTTACTGCTCGTCATCTTGAATTTCTGGTTTCGATGATATGGATCTGAGAGTGCCTTCGGGCTGGTTCTTTACTCTGGTCGGTCTCATCCTGGTGGGGATGGGGATCTTCGCGCCGGATACGCGCGCGGCGTTGACCACCGTCAACGTGAACCTTTATAGCGGCCTGTCCATGCTGGTCTTCGGGATCTTCCTGCTGCTGTTGGCGTGGCGGGCAGCCCGGAGCAACCCGTGATCGACGCGTTCCGGCGGCTTTACGGCTCCGCGGATGGCCTCCGCGTTTTCCGTGCCCCGGGCCGCGTGAACCTGATCGGCGAGCATACCGACTACAACCTGGGTTTCGTGCTGCCGGTAGCTCTGGACTTGGCCACCTTCGTGGCGAGCGCGCCGTCGGTGGACCAAAAGCTGCGCGTATATTCGGAGGACCGCCGGGAGTCGGCCGAGTGGCCGGTTGCGGAAATCGCCGCGCTCAGCCCGCGGCATCATTGGACCGATTACCTGATCGGCGTGGCGCAGGAGCTGCTGCGCTCCGGCGTGGCGGTGGCGCCGGCGAATCTGCTGATCCGGAGCACGGTCCCGGAAGGCTCGGGGCTCAGTTCTTCGGCGGCGCTGGAAGTCTCCTCGGCCCTGGCGCTGCTGGGCGGCCGGCAGATGGCTCCGCTCGAAGTGGCGCGCCTCTGCCAAACGGCCGAGCGCGACTTCGTGGGCCTGCCCTGCGGCATCATGGATCAGTACATCTCAATGTTCGGCGAAGAGCACGCCGCCATCTGTATCGACTGCCGCAGTCTGAAGCATCAGGTGGTGCGGTTGCCTGAGGACATCGCGTTCGTGGCGGTCAATACGATGGTCAAACACGCACTGGCCAACTCCGCCTATAGAGAACGGACCGAGCAGTGCGCGGCGGCGGTCGAGGTGGTGCGGCGCCGTCACTCCAACGTGCAGAGCCTCCGGGACGTGACGCCGGCAATGTTCGAGGAGGCCGAGGAATCCATGCCGCCGGTGATCGCGCGGCGCGCGCGGCACGTGGTGTCGGAGGATGCGCGCGTATTGCAGTTCGTGGCGGCCTGCCGGGAAAGCGCGGTCGAGCGCATGGGCGAACTATTTGAAGCGTCCCATCGCAGCCTGCAGCACGATTACGAAGTGAGTTGCGACGAGCTGGATTTCCTGGTGGATGCCGCCATGGGCCTGGAGGGTGTTTACGGCGCGCGCATGACCGGGGGCGGCTTCGGCGGCTGCACGGTCAGCATGATGGGTTCTGGGGCGGTACAGCATTTCGAGCGGGAGATAGCCGCGCTATACCACCAGCGTTTCGGGATTCAACCGCGGATTTATCCTTGCCGGCCATCGCGCGGCGCGGCCGAAGAAAATATTTCCGAGAACTTTCCGCCCGCGCCGCAACTACATAGCTAAAGGAACATCCTCTTGGACGGCTCGACCCCGTCCGTAACGTCGTCTCGTGCGCAGAGGGGCCGGATTCGCAAACGGCCCCTCTTTCTCATGGATGTTCTCCCGTAGAGTTGTTCATCTCTTCGAGCAGCCGCGCGCGCTCCCGCCGCAGCCTGCCCAAGGCGACCCCCTCGTTGATCCACCAGATGACCGCGAACACCACGGTAACCAGTACGATTGAGAGCAATTCCGGCCACCCCGGCCGAGCCGCGGACCGGGCTTGCATGATGCCTCCAGTCAGCACCAGCAGGCCCATGTAAGGCGGCAGCAGATACCAGTACTTCACGTTCTTCAGGACCTTGATCTGCTGCTCGTACTTGCGCAGCAAAGCCTGCCGGAAGCCCGCCAGCGTCTGATCCGGCATGGGGACTTGGTTCGAGCGCCCAAACCGCAGGATGTAGAAGATGATCCACAAGCCGCTGGCCGCCACGATCAGGTTTCCGGCGCGCATCAGGTCATTGGGCGATTTGACGGCCCCTAGGGTAAAGAGCGCTGCTAACAGGACCGCCGCACCGCATTCCGTCCAATTACGCACCTTGACGGTGCGATCGAACCGGTTCACTCTAAAGATGGCATTCGCTAACATATCTTCTCCTTTTTTTGGTGGGCCGGTGGGCTGGCCGCACCACAGTTGATCGAGTTCGTCGTTATCGGGCATCGCCCACCTCCTGCGCCCGAATGGCTCTCCGCAACTTCTCCCGGATGCGCGTGAGGCGCGTAGCGACGGATCCTTCCGCCAGTCCGGCGACTTCCGCGATTTCGGCGCCGCTCAAGCCTTCCAGGTGCAGCACCGTGATCTGCCGATCCGGTGCCGGCAGCTGCCGGATGGCCTCGAGCAACATGCGCCGTTTTTCCTCCGCCAACAGATTCTGCTCTGCGCTGGCGCCCGCCGACGGCGCGTCGAGCCGCTCACCGGGGGCAATCTCCCGATTTTCGCGCTTGCGCCGCCGGACGCTGGCCGTGATCGCCACGTTGTGCGCGATGCGGTACAGCCAGGTACGTTCGCTGGCTTCCGCCCGAAAGCCCGGCAGCGCCTGCCACAAAGCCGCGGCGATCTCCTGCACCAGATCCTCGCGGTCCTCGCGGGCGGCGACGTAGGCGCCCGCCAGGCGTTCCAGTGCCCGGGCGTACTGGTCGAACAGCCGCAGGAACGCCGTTTTGCGGTCCAGCGCGGGCGTGTCGGCCACTGACATCCTTTCTCAACAGGTAGTCTATGGCGCCGGGGATTCCTTACGCGCCGCTTCCACAATTGCGTCCAGCGTAGCGCGCGCCGTCGCCGTCCAGGAAAAGCGGGCGGCACGGCGGGGACCTTCGTCGGCAAGGTGGCGGCGCAGGGCATCGTCCGAAACGAGGCGCAGCATGGCGGCGTGGATAGCCTCCACATCGCCCGGCCGAAAGCGCAGGGCCGCGCCACCGGCCATGGAAGATAGAGGCTCGATATCCGAGCAAGCGGTGGGGATGCCCGCCGCCAGCGCTTCCAGCACTGGCATGCCGAATCCTTCGAATGTGGAGGGGTACAGGAACGCCGCGGCGCGCGTATACAGATCGTAGAGCTGCGTGCGCGGAATCCAGCCGGTGAGATCGACCGCGGAATTCAGCTCCAGATCCCGGCGCAGGCGCTCGACGCTCTCGGCGTGGAAACCGCGCAGCCCGGCAATCACCAGCCGGAAGTCCGGCTGCTCGAGGTGGAAGAGCGCGAATGCATGGAGTAGGGCGTCGAGCCCTTTGTGGGGATGCAGCGTCGAAACAGTGAGCAGCAGCTTTTCGGGTGCGCGAGCCAGACTGAAGAACGCGGGGTCAACACCCAGGCGCGCCAGCCGCACGCGATCTTCCGGGAGGCGGTAGTAACGCAGCACATCCGCCCGGCTGGCTTCGGAATCCGCCAGCAGCAGCGCCGCGCGATGGGCCGAGGCGTACAGCAGGAGGCGCCAGAAAGGCAGGTCGAACCAGCGAAAGTGCTCGGGGTGGCGCTTGTGTTGCATGTCATGGAAGACGGTTACCGCCGGACACGGGCAATAGACCGGCGCGGTGAAGCCGGGGTTGAGGAGGGCGTCCAGGCGCAGGCGCGCGACCGTTAAAGGCAGGGCGGTCTGCTCCCAAACGATTCGCGCCGGGCGGATGGCGGCATGCACCCGCTGCGGTACATTGTGAAAGTTCGACTGAACGGGGGCCAGGCCCGGCCCGGTCTCCCGGTTGGTAAAGACGAAGTATTGATTGCAGGCATCGATTTCCGCCAGCGCCGCGAGGAGCGCGTGCAGATAGATCTCCGTGCCGCCCACGCCTCCGGGAATCATGTAAAGCGCGTTGACGCCGATGCGCAGCGGCCGCATGTCAGCGAGGCGCCGGCAACTGCCGCTCGACGATGGCCAGCATCTCGCGGGCGTGCTGGTTATTCGGATTGAGCGCCAGCGCGCGCTGAAAGTCCGCCGCGGCGCCGGTCCAATCGTTGGTTTTGGAACGAATGACGCCGCGGTCGTCGTAGATCATGTCGTAGCCGGCGTCCAGCTTTTCGGCTTGATCCAGCGCCTGCAAAGCGTCAGCCCAGCGGCCCCGCTCGCCATAGACCATGGCGATCTGCGTATACACGTGCGCGGTGGGACCGAGCGCGGCGGCCTGCCGCAGTTTGGCGAGCGCGGCGTCGGGCTGGTTCAGGCGGTCCAGGGCCAGGCCCCAATCAACCAGCATGCCGTAGTCCGGCTGCTGCACCTCGGCCGCGCGCGCATATTCATTGACGGCATCCTGGTAACGATTGTGGTCGTAATACGTGCGCGCCAGTTGCTCAAGCACGCGAACTTTCCCCGGCGACTTGGCGGCCGCGTCTTCCCACAGGGCGATATCGCTGGCCCACAGCTGGTTGCGCTGATAGGTCACAAAAGCGAGTACCGCGACGATGACGCCGAGCGCCGTGGCCAATCTCTTCTGACCCAGGCGTACGCGCTGCAGCACAGCGGTCACAATCAACAGAATGCCGATCATGGGCAAATACAAGCGCCGCTCGGCCACGGGATCCTTGATAGGAACGATAGAGGACGTGGGCGCCAGAAGCAGAATATAGACCAGAAAGCCGTAGGAAGCCAGCGGATACCGCCGGCGGAAATAGAGGGCGGCGGCCGCCAGCGCCAGGATCACGGCAAGCCCAACGATCGCGCCGTGGTCGAGCAGGTTTCGGGAAGCGGGATAGTCCCAATCGAGGTTCTGACCGTAAGGAAATATCAGCAGCCGCAGGTAGACAAAAAAAGCGCGGCATTGGGTGAAGAAGTATTGGTACCAAGTGAACTCCGGAATGCCGAAGCCGGCGGTTCCTCCAGCGACCCCCAGCACTCTGGCGACAAAGATCAGGCCGCCCACCGCGCCCAAGGCAATAGGCGCGTAGATCCGCCAGTTGCGCCGGATACCGCTGAACGCGAAGCCCGGATTCCAGTAGTAATCGGTCAGCAGCAAGAGCGCCGGCAGCACCAGCGTGTGTTCCTTGGTGGCCAGTGCCGCGGCGAACAGCGCCAGGACGGCGATGGCGGTAGGCCAGGAAACGGCAGCCGTTCCCCGGTACAGAAAGACTGCGAAGGCGGCCAGGAAGAACAGCACGCTCAGCGACTCGGACCGGCCGGCGATGTAGGAAACCGATTCGGTCTGGATGGGATGGAGCAGGAAGACCGTCGCCGCGAAGGCGGAGAGCAGAGTGTATGACGAGGCCGGCGAAGCGGGCGAGCTGAGCTGCTGCATTTTTCTTACGACCAGAAAGATAAGGAGAGTGTTCAACAGGTGAATGAAGACGTTGGTGATATGGAAGCCGTACGGCTCCTGGCTGAACTGGTAATTGAGCCAGTAGCTGAACATGAGCAGCGGGCGCACGCCAACAACCCAGACGCGTAGCGCATTGGAGAATCCGGGTGAGTGATAGGGAAGGTATCCATCGTCGAATACAAAGGGTCCGTTCAGCGCGGGCGCATACACCTGGAAGGCGAGATAGAGCGCCACGGCGGTGGCCGCTGGGTAGATCCACCAGCGCCGGGAAGGCTTGCTGGCCGGAGCGGTGGCGGGCTTTTCGGCGCGGCGTTTTTTTGACCTGGCGCGCACTTCAGGCATGCGGCCCGCCATCCCTTAAGTTGTGCAGATGGTATTCGAGGATCGCGAGGCGCTGCGCCAGGGCGATGTTATCGTCGCGGAGCTTGGAGAGAATGACGGAAAAACGGTAGAACATGAGCAGAAATACGCCGCCGGTCACCAGCAGCAGGGCCAGCGGGGGGTAGGAAAGTCCGAGCTGGTGGGCCGCTGTTTCGAGCAAGCCGGGCGAGCGGGAGAGGATGAGCAGTACCGCCGCGGCCAGTAACCAGCTTACCGAATACTCCACGCGGATGTGCGCGCGCCGCACGGAGACCAGCACCAATAGCAGCAGCACGGCGCTCAAAATCGTGGTGACGTTCAAAAGGCGGTCCATTGATCCTCTCCGTTAAGGTTGGCGCGGTTTGGCGCGGCCGCGCTGGTCGAACTTGAGCACATTCACGAATACACCCAACAGCACGTGCACGATGTAGTAGATTGACCGGGCCGCGGTGATGGAAGAGCGGCCGGTGGTGCGCGGGTGCATCCGGCAGGGGATCTCCACGAAGCGGAAGCGTTTGCGCTGCAATACCACCAGCGCCTCGATCTCCGGGTATTCCAGCGGAAAGCTCTTGCTGAAGACCTGCAGCGCGTTGCGGTTCACTCCCACGAAACCGGATGTGGGATCGCGCACGGACTTACCCAGAATGGGGCGCAGAACCATGCGGAAGAACAGGATGCCCAGGCCGCGGACGGCGCCGGGGCGCGCGCCATTATCGCTGATGAAGCGTGATCCGATCACCATCTCACAGCCGGACAGGCGCAGGGTATCGAAGATGCGCGGGATATCCTGCGCGTCGTGCTGGCCGTCGCCGTCCACCCGGATGACATATTCAAAGCCCAGCTCGAAGGCCAGCTTGTAGCCGGCCTGGACGCAGCCGCCCAGACCCAGGTGATGCGGCAGGGGCAGTACCTGCGCGCCGGCGTCGCGCGCCATCGCCTGAGTGGTGTCGGTGGAACAATCGTCGATCACCAGCACGGGCGTGCGGGGCATCAACTCGTGGATGGCGCGTACCACACCCCCGACGGCGCCTTCTTCGTTGTAGGCCGGGACGATAATCAGCAGGGAATCGCCGGGCATGGTCAGAGTTCGGCCACCCGGCGCGCTGAGATGGAATGCGCGCGCAGCAGGCGGCGATAGATATGCGGCGAGAGACGCGCCGTGCGACGAATCTGGCGGCGCTTGCGCCACAGGGCCGGTGCGTGCCGCAGCAGCGCGGCATGCGCCCGCAGCACGTAGTACGGCATGCGCCAGACGGACGCGCCTTCCAGCCGGAAGCGCGCCGCCGCGCCGCGTCCGCGCAGCAAAAATCGGGCGTGCCACCAGTAGCGCGCCAGCGAAACAAACGGCGCCGCCGCCAGCATGCGCGGCGGGAAATTCTTGGCCAGCACGAACAGACGGTTGCGTTCGACGTAATAGGCCTTCAGGGGCGAAGCGCGGCCGGCCGAGTGCGAGTAGTGATGCTCCACCACGGCTTCCGGAGCGTAGAGACAGCGCCAGCCGGCCCAGCGGGCGCGCAGGCCCAGGTCGGTATCTTCGCAGTACAGAAAGAAGTCTTCGTCGAACAGGCCGATCTGTTCCAGCATCGCGCGGCGATAAAGCGCGGCTGAACCACTGGGGAACAGCACCTCCTCGGCCACCGGAAAACATTTGGGCGGCCGGGTATGGCCGCGCTGCTTGCTGCTGCCATCGCCGCAGACCAGCATGCCCGCTGAATCCAGGGCATCCTCGCCATAGAGGCGCACCTGCGACGCGCACATGCCCGCGTCTGGCCGCTGTTCGAGCGCCACGACCAGGGTGGCCAGCCACCCGGGATGCGGCGCGGCATCGTCATTGAGCGTGGCGAGGTACGGGCTGCCCGACTGGCGGAAAGCCAGGTTGACCGCCGCGCCGAAGCCCACATTGTTCGCCGGCTCGATTATCTTCGAGCCAGTGGGCGCCGTGTTGCCGCGACGCACCGCGCCCGTGCCGCTGTTGTCCACGATAACCACCTCAAAATCGCCACACGTCTGATTTCCCAGGGCGGCGATGCATTCCTGAAGCCTCGCATCCGCGGCCAGTGTGGGGATCACCACCGTTACGAGGGAATCGGGCAAACTACGATTCTACGACAGGTTACTTCGCGGCGCGTTCTTCAAAGCCGGCGCAGGAGCGCACCGGCAGCCGCGGGTATTTTGGAAAACGTGCATCGGATGCGGACAGCTGGCAGAGGTAGAAGATTGATCCGCGATCCGAGCGGACCAACTGGCTATGCAGGCAGGCGGCGCACAGGCCGGCTGGTTCGTCGGTAGCCGCTGAGTCCATCGATGGCTGTTCTCAGCGTAACCGACCTACGGCCATTTCGCGACCTGGTTCACAGGTATGAACCAGGACGGGGCGCCTGGGAATTGGCGGAAACACCGCGGCGAAGCTCAACAGGATCAGACCGAGCGAATGCCCGTAGGTATAATCCGCCGTTCCTAAACACACAAAGCCGATGAGACCCAATTGTCCGGCACGGCTGATAAACCTCCAGTCCCGATCGGGCGCCTCCCGGTGGGCGCTTGTAAGGTCAATCAACAGGACGGCCAGACAAATCACTGCGGCGCCCAGGGCCGGCACGCCGCACTCAGCAGCTAACTGGACAGCGTTGTTATGCAGGTGTCCGTGGAAGGCCGGCACCGGATCGCCGGGAGACAAGTAGCTCGTATATAACTCTTCGATTCTGCCCGGACCTACACCCAACAGAGGCCGCTGCCGGATGATCTTCCATCCCACCTGTAACATCTGCACGCGCTCCGTGTTCGAGTAATAGTCAGCTTGAAACGATTCCAGCATACGGTAGCGCACGGGACCGGGCACCACCCAGAAGGCCACGGCCGGCAGTACTGGAAGCGCCCAGGTCCACTTCGAGCGCCGCCACAAAAGGTGTAAACCGAGCACCAGCAGGCTGGTGAGCCACAGGGAGCGGGTCAGGCTAAGGACGATTGCGAGGCCATTGATCGCCAGCGCCAGGGTTGTCCAGCGCCGGTTTTCCGGGTAATTCGCCCTGAATTCCAATATAGCTCCGAACACCAGGATTTCCACCGTGGCATAGATCATCCAGTGGTGCCCGAAGCCTCCGTTGCGCAGATAAAATCCGGGGTCGCCTCCGAGGGATAGCGCATGGCGGTAACGATACGCCCGTAGGGCGAAACCCAGAATTAGCGCCGCCGATCCGGCGGTGGACGTGATGAACAGGCCTTGCCACACACGCCGCCGTTGTGGCATGCCGTTCAGTACGGGCAGCACCACGAAGAGGCCGGCGATCAACAGCAGGTGGCGCATCTCACCCATTCCGGCGCCGGGCCGTGGAGAGCACCGCCATGCCACGACCTCAATGGCGGCCAAGGGCAGCCAGAACCAAAAAGCGCGCGGCATGCGCAGCGGGGCATTCCGGCGCACCAGGGCAGCGAGGCGCGCCACCAGCGCGATTGCCAAGAACGATTCACTTACGGCGATGGATAGCGGGACCGCGCATAGTCCCGCCGCGGCCGCCAAGCCGGCGGCTCCCCAATCCCGCCACATAGTCCGCGCAAGCGCGTGCGTTGCGGCTCTGGCCACTTCGAGTTAGATACCGGGCGCTCTCAGGTGGTGCGGGGACGGGTGAAAATTCATAAGTATTACGTGCGGCGCGGGACTTAAGGTTCTCTATTCCCGCAGCCACGAGTCGAGGTTACGACCGAGAAGGCCGGCGAGATTGTGAATATCTTCACGGTAATACTGGAGTAAGAAACGGCGATCGGCTGCATCCATGCGGGTCGAATCCGGCGCGCGCACCAGCCGGCGGCGGATCATTGGGCGGAGGCGGCGAGGCGTAATCCGCGCGGCGGCCTTCCACAGTCCGGTGCGCTTGAACCAGGCGACGGCCGGGGTGCGCGGGACCTGGGCTTCCAGATACCTGCGGCGCATGTCGGGCGAGAACTGATGGTCTATACCCAGGAACCGGCAAATGTTCCGGAAGACTTCCAATGGCTGCGTCTTATAATCCTCGTAGAAGCCGACCCACACGTTTGGTCCAAAGCGCTCCAGGAACCGCTGGAGTTGCGCGGCGTACAAGCCGAGTTCCAGAAAAGGATAATGCACCGCGAACTGGCCGGAGGTGTGGCGCAGATTGCGCTCGATCTGCTCGCGAAAACTACACCTAATGGCGCCGTTACCAAGGCCTTGTAAGTAGTCGGAGAACGCGCGGTCGGCGGGATGGCGCAGCATCACCAGGATCTTAGCGTCCGGGATCCTGGCATGGATTCGCTCCGCGGCCGAGGATGACCACATGTAACAAACGCTCGCCTCGCCCAGGACTGGTTGATCGCCGGCGGGGGCGAATAAGCGCAGATAATCCTCCCAGTCCGACACGATCGCGCCAAACCGCTTTTGGCGCATGGGACCATCGAGGTACTTGCGCAGACTGCGGGCATCGCGCGCCGCGTGCGGACGAAGGGCAGGCTCGAAGTTCTCTTCCCGGATCTCCGCCGCGAAATAGTTCGGCTCCTTGATGGGGCTCATGTAAATCCGGGGATGCTGGTCGAGGTAGTGATAGAGCGAGGTGCTGCCTGCTTTGGGCGCGCCCACCAGGAAGCAGTTCGGGAGTCTGGACATAGCAATGTTACAGCATGCAAGACTACTGTTGACCACTCCGTTCGGTTGTGACGCTCCGATACAGCTCGATCATCCGACTCTCGTAATGCGACAGCGTAAAATTCTCCTCCACTCTCTTCCGCGCGGCCTGGCCCATGGCCGGCAGTTCGTTTCGATGCTGGTAGCACCAGCGGATCGCTTCGGCCAGTGCCCCCGCGTCGCGGCCAGGCACCAATAATCCTTCGACGCCGTGCGTGATGCAGTCTGCGGCGCCCGTGTCGCGGCAGGCGATCGCCGGCAAGCCGCAAGACATGGCTTCCAGCACCGCGCGCGAGAACCCTTCATTTACCGAAGGGAACACGAACAGCTCGGATTCCTGGAGGGTTTGGACCACTACTTCCGGTGACAGGATGCCCCGCAGCGTGATGCGCGCCGCTGGATCCTCCTTCCGCAGCCACTCCATCTCGGGCATGACACGGCCTGCCAGCACCAACTCCGCATCCGGCAGCGATAGCTGTTTCCATGCCGCGATCAGGTGGTGTACTCCCTTGGGCGCCTCCACGCGGCCCAGGTAGCACACTCGAAAGGCGCCGGAGTGTTTCGTTCGCGGCGCGGGAACGAATAACCGGTGATTCACGCCGAAGTGCACCAGGGCCACTTTGCCGGCGTACGGATAGGGTTCGAAGGTGCGCGCCGCCGCCACGGAAGATACCAGGATCCGGTCGCAGTTCTGGTATTGCCACTGCCACTGGCGGAGCTCGGCGGCCCCTATGCAGCGATGCCGATCCACCAGTGGGAAGCCGGCATCGGCGCAGTCTGTCAGGGCTTCGCGCTGAAAGGCGGCGACGTGCAGGAAAGGGTTATCCAGCAGGACGGCGGCGCCCAGGCGTCGGGCCCGGCGGCAGCACGTTACGCAGGCCCCTAAGACGGGCTGAAAAACATCGCTTCGAGGAAGGTGCCGGGCGATCCAGAAATCCGCGATGCGCCCATACTCCAGGAACGGCACAAACCTGCGCCAGTCCGTTGGGAGGCGCCGCCAGATGGCCCACAGGACGCGGCCGCCGAAGCGGTAGACCGGCAAGCGGCGCGTCACTACCAGGCTGCCGTCGGGCCCAGGTTCGAGTATCTCGAGTTCCGGCATAAAGCGCACAATAGCCCGGGCCATGCCTGCGCGCACCAGAGCTTCCGCCAGGCCTGACGAATGGGCCGCCGCATTGACCACCAAAGTTACCGAGGGCCGCATGAATCCAAGATTACTATGCGGGCGGCGATCTGAGAGTATAAAGCATGACACTCCGGCGCCGAGTGATCCGCGCGCTCGACAGGCCCGGCGGACGCGCCCTGCTCGGCGCAGTCACGGGCCGTCTGGCGCAGACCGGCGCGCCGGGTGTGCGGGTCTACTTCCGCCGCGGTATGTGGGTGCATCGGCAGCGAGAAATCGTTTTCGTGGACGGCCCCGTCCTGGACTATCACCCGCCGATCTTTCACACCTGGGACAACGAGCTCGACCGGCGAATGGCGGACGCGGAGGACTACTGGTTTCAACTGTATCGCCCGCGGCCCGGCGACGTCATCATCGATGCGGGCGCCGGCAGGGGCGAGGACACCATCGCGTTTTCGAAGGCGGTGGGACCTGCCGGCAGAGTCATCGCCATTGAGGCGCATCCCGTCACCTTCGGTTGCCTGTGCCTGTTCTGCGAATTGAACCGTCTCACCAACGTCACGCCGGTGCACGCCGCGCTCGTGGATCGGGCTGGGCCGGTGGCCATCGAGTCCGCGGAGGGATGGCAAACCAATCGTGTGGCAGCGCCCGAAGCGGGGGGCGCGGCGCGAGTGCCCGGTCTCACTTTGGATGAACTCGCGGAGCGGTTGAACGTGAGCCATATCGACTTCCTAAAGATGAATATCGAGGGCGCCGAAGGCCTGGCCGTCCGCGGAATGGAGAAGACCCTCAGGGTCACCGGCGGGCTGTGCATTTCATGCCACGATTTCCGTGCCAACGCCGGCCAGGGAGAGTTCCTCCGCACCAAGGAGTTCGTGGCGGAAGCGGTGCGGGGGGCCGGCTTCACCACGGTCTCGCGCGACGCCGACCCGCGCCCCTACATTGCCGATCAGGTTAATGCGTTTCGGAGTTCTTGAAACATGGGTGCGCCTCAAAGTCGCAGTACGCCGGCAAAAACTCCGGGCGCCAGCGCCAGCAACGCCACCACCATAAACTGAAGAATTGGGTCCGTGAATTCTGGAAGTCGTTTCAAACAGGGGATCGATTGGCTTCGTTTCGTTTTTTTCAGTTCTCAAGATGCGGCGGGATTGACGCAAAACGATTGGCGAAGACGGTTGTGTGTGGAGCGTGGCGATGTGATTCGCTGAGATCATCCGATTTGAGGGTAGCACGGGGATGGTTTGGAAGCGGGTTGCGCGGGGCGGATCGGGGATCCGGGAAGGGGGGCGTTAGTGATTGAGGGGGTTGGGAGAATGGGGGGGCGCGGGTTTATTTCGCAACATTGTGACTGGCGTTGGCGGCGGAGCGTGCCCGGAAGAGACGCCGGCGCGTCCAAGCCTGAAAAACCCGCACTAAGCGGGCATCGCGCCAATTTGCCGTAGAAGAGCAAGGTTGTCGAACATCGCCCAGTGCTCGACCAACCGCCCGTTTACCACCCGGTTGCATTCAATGCCGGTGAACCTTACCAGGCGCCCCGTGGCCGGGATCCCTTGGAAAGCTCCCTGGTGAGTGCCCGTGAGCGTCCAGCGAGTTACAACGGTGTCCCCCTCCGCGATACAGGATTCAATCGCGATGCGCGAATCCGGGAAACCCGCGGTGAAAGCGGTCATGAAACCCGACCACGCGGTATTGTCCAGCGGCTCTGGGAAGCCCGACAGGTGGGCTCGAAAATCGTCTCCGCGCAGGGCGCGCTCCGCCTGCCAGTCGCGGTCGTTGAACGCCTGGATCCAAAGATGGTTCAGATTCTTCAGATCGCCGGCCGCATTTGCTTCACTTTCGAAACCGTCGGGGGCCTCCGGCAGCGGACCGTGAATATCAATTCCATACTTCGCAGCCAACGCCATCAGCTTGGGCATGTCGGGTGGGGAAGGCGGCTCCGTGATGGGAGTCGTCTGTTCCAGGACGAATCGCTCAAATCCGGCGGGGGTACACAATATCAGCATGCTGGCCGGGGAATGGCCGATGACTTTGAATCCATGAGGGACTTCGCGCGGTCCATAGACGAAGGCGCCCGGGCCAGCCTTCAGCCACTTCCCGCCGCAGACGAACGCTACTTCCCCTTCCAAAATGTAGAAGGACTCGTCTTCCCGATGGTGCGTATGATAGGGCGATCCAAACCCAACCGGTGTATCCAGATGCTCCATCAGGGCGAACGCTGCATTGGTCGTTTGCGAAGTGGACCGCATCACGGTCGGCACGCCAAGAAATCGGAACGGTTGGTCTTCTCTCGTGTTCGAAAACATATCTGTTGTACCTGTCATTATCCATCTCCTTTTATTTCCGAATTGCGAGCCCGGGTGTTGGGCACTCACGGCAGGTCATGCGAAAGCCTCCGGCAGGCCGATCAGTGCGGCCAGCGCGGGCCAGCGCGAACTGGAGTTCCCCGATCGCCTCGTCGTACCTTCCACCGATTGTCGAAATGATTGCCCAGGGCCGGCGCAGCCGCGACACGGCCTGCATTACGGCCATTTGCCGACCAGCACAATAGCAACGCACCGTCAACTTTCATATCCTACCAAAGGCCACACTAGCCGCCGGCGGGAGTTGGGGATTGGGAGAGGTGGGTGATCCAGCCATGCGAAGATCCGGCAGGGGCCGGGCGGCGCGGCGGAGATGGTGCCGGGTCAAGGGACTACAGGTTCGCGCCGAAAGCCAGCAGACGGCCGTCGCAATCCTTCACCACGAACTCGCGCGAGCGCCATGGCATGTTGGCAACACCCCGAGTGAATTCCACGCATCGGGCCGCGTATTCGCCATAAAGTGCGTCGGCATCTTCGACGAACAGGTACGCGTCCAGCAGTTCGTCCCGGTATTTGTCCGGATTGGGAGTGGGCGGCGCGGCGCAGCGGAAGTGAATCACCTGCCGGTCGCGCGCCACGATGGCATAGACGGGCGGATCCTGCCAGGTCCCCAGACATTCGAAGCCCAGCTTTTCTTTGTAATAGGCGAGCGTAGTGAGAATATCCAGGGTGAAGAAGAGAGGCGCAATCTGACGGAGCATTTGTCCAGTCTACAGCAGTTCAACCGATGACTTGGGCAGAACGAGGTAGCCCAACCTTAAGGCCGGAAATAGAATCCTGGAGAACGTTCCCACGTAGTAGAGGCGTTCCGTCGAGCTGCGTCACAATGGTCCTAAAGGATCCATGGAGAAGCCGGGAATGGACCTGAGAGACCGGCAAGAAATGGATCTTGTCCAGTCCAGGCGTTTATCGCAAGATGATTGGTATGATGCCGGCGAAGGGGTTGGCTGCGTTTCTCTGGTTGAGCATTCTGCTCCGTGCGGGCGAGCCGGATTGGCCGCAGTTCCGCGGTCCGGACCTGAATCCGGTCGGGGTGAGCAAGTCGCTTCCCGACCGCTGGTCGACGACTGAGAACGTCGAATGGGCGGCGAACATTCCGGGGCGCGGATGGTCGTCGCCGATTGTTACGAGCGGCAAGATTTTCGTGACGACAGCAGTGACGGAGGGTAAATCAAAATTACCCCAGACCGGGACGACATACAGCACAGACTATCTCCACGAGCTCAAGGCGAGAGGCCTCAAGGACGAGGAAGCGGAAGCCAGACTGATAGAGCGCGATATCGAGATGCCGAATGAAGTCATGCTGCACTACTGGGTCTATTGCGTGGACCTTCAGACCGGTGCGGTTGACTGGAAGTACGAGCTCTATAGCGGCCATCCTCCGGGTGGACGCCATCGCAAGGCCAGCTTCACCTCGGAGACACCGATTACCGACGGCAAGGTAGTTTACGTATACATCGGGAACCTCGGATTGTGGGCGTTTGACCTGAAGGGTAAGGTGCTATGGAGCGCGAAGCTGGACGTGTATCCGATGTACGGGGACTGTGGGACGGGCGCGTCGCCCGCGCTGGCGGGGGACCAGATCATCATCCTCAGCGACAACGAAAAGCAACAATTCATCGCCTCGTATGACAAGCGATCGGGCAAGCGGCTGTGGCGGACGGGCCGGGATCTGAAGGTCGCATACATAAGATCGGGGTGGAGTACGCCATTCGTGTGGAAGAACGCGCTCCGCACGGAGATCGTGGCGATGGGTCCGGGCGCGGCTGTGAGTTACGACCTGGAGGGGAAGGAACTCTGGCACCTGGCAGGAATGTCCATGATCGCGATCCCGACGCCCTTCGCCTATGACGGATGGTTGTATGTGGACGGCGGCTCCAAGGGGCCGATGTTCGCGGTGAAGCCGGGCGCGTCCGGCGATATTTCGCTGAAGCAGGACGCGCCGGAGCGCTCGAACGAATTCGTAGTTTGGTCGGACGCGAAGGGCGGAACGTACTCTCCGACTCCGGTGGTCTACGAGGGAGGCTTGTATGTCCTGAACGAAGTGGGCATCCTGACGCGGTTCGATGCGAAAACGGGCGCACAGAGCTACAGACAGCGGCTGGCGCGCGATGGGGGAAGCGGGGCGTTTACGTCGTCTCCCTGGGCCTACAACGGCAGGATCTTCTGCCTGGACGAAGAAGGCACAACGTACGTCGTCAAGGCCGGCGAGAAGTTCGAAGTGTTGCGGGTCAATTCTCTGGACGAAATGGCGCTGGCCACGCCGGCGATGGCCGGCGACCGGCTGCTGCTTCGAACCGAGTCCAAGCTCTATTCGATTCGCGCGAAACAGGTCTGGCGCTGATCGCGGCCTTCAACTAAGCGCGGGACGCCCCCGCCGGAGCCTCCTGGGAAGCCTTTTCCGATAAGGACACGGCATCCAGGATTATCCGCGCAACGGTTTCAAGACCCATCTTAGAATTGATCATCAGATCAAAGAGGTACCGCGCCGGCCACTCCACGTCAAAATACCGCTTGATATAGGCGGCGCGGTCGCGGTCCACGGTCTCGGCCAGTTCGGCAGCTTCTTCCCGGCTGTGTCCTTTTTTGCGCAGACGGACCACTTTTTCCTCGAAAGGCGCATAGACGAAAACGTGAAAGGCGTCCGGACAGTCGCGAAGATAATACGCCGAGCCGCGGCCCACGACGACCGCATTGCCGTCCTTCGCCGCGGCTTTCACCACCCGCTCCGCGGCTTCCCGAATGCAGTCGGCGTCCACCATCTTGATCCTGTGTGCGTTCTGACTGCCTTCGAAGCTGCCGCGCATAAATGCCTTGAACAGGCGATAACGGAGCGGGTCATTGGTTTCCTCGCGCTCTTCCACGGCCTTGCAGTCACAGCCCATCAGGCGGGCGATCTCGTCCGTCAGCAGATGGTCGTATAACTTCCAGCCCAAGCGCTCCGCCAACTCGCGGGCGATGTCCGTGCCGCCGCTGCCGAACTCGCGTTCGACCGTTATCACTCGGATCATGAACCACCTCCCAATCCCATTATCAGCCCACCGCAATCTCTCCCCCGGCGCCGGGATCGTTGCGGCGGAGGATAAAGGCGAGGACGAACATCACGCTAGCGCCCACTGCCAGGACCATGTACGTATCCAGGTAGGCCAGCGTCTGGGACTGCACCTGGAGGGACTGGTAAAGCAGCCCGTAGGCGTGTGCCTGGGAGTCGCCGGCGCCGATCCCGGAATGCACGAGCTGCCGGCTCAGACCCGCTACCTGGTTTTGAAATACCGGGTTCACGTTGGTTGTAAAAGCGGACAATACGGATTGATGGAACTGGGCGCGGCGCGCCAGCAGCGTGGTGACCATCGAGGTTCCCACGCTGCTGCCGATATTGCGCATAAAGTTAACGATGCCCGCCACGCTATTGCTTTTGTCGGCTGGGACACCCATATAAGAGACCAGGTTGATGGGCACGAAAAGGAAGCCCAGGCCGAAGGACTGCAACGTGCGCACCCAAGCGGCGAAGCGGAAGGAAATCAACAGGTCGAGATGGGAGGTGGAATAAAACATGGAAAGGGCCAGGGTCAGCCAACCGAAAGCGACAATATATTTTGCAGGAAACTTAGTGGAGATCTGGCCGACCACCGGCATCTCGATCAGCAGCAGGGCGCCGGCGGCGGAAAGGACCAGGCCGGCGCTTGTCGCCGTGTAACCCATCAATGTTTGCAGAAATAGCGGCATCAACACCAGGCTGCTGAAGAAAATGACGCCGAGCGTGAACATCATCAGATTGGCGCTGGCGAAAGGAAAGATCTTGAAGAGGCGCACGTCGATAATGGGATGCTTGTACCGCCACTCCCAGATAACCAGCGAAATCAGACAGACGGTGGCGAGCACCGCCAGCGAGGTGATGAAGCTGGAACCGAACCAATCGTCTTCCTGACCCTTATCCAGCACGACCTGCAGCGCGCCCACGCCGAGCGCGAGAAGAGCTATGCCGATGTAGTCCACGCGTATCGCGGCTCCCAGCGCGCGCTTCAGGTATGGAGGATCCTCAACAAACCGGTAAGACAAAAACGTCGCCAGGAGCCCCACGGGGAGATTGATGTAGAAGATCCAACGCCACGAATAGTTGTCTGTAATCCACCCGCCCAGTGTGGGGCCGATAGTGGGCGCCAGGACCACGGTGATCCCGTAAACCGCGAAGGCCATGCCGCGCTTCTCAGGCGGAAAGCTGTCGGCCAGAATGGACTGGGCGCCTGGCTGCAGCCCGCCGCCGCCGGCGCCTTGCATCACGCGGAACAGAATCAACCCGCTCAGGCTGGGCGCCGCGCCGCAAAGCATGGAGCTGAGCGTAAAAAGGAAGATGCACATCAGGAAGAAGCGTTTGCGCCCGAATATGCCGGTCAGCCATCCGCTGATGGGGAGAACCACAGCGTTGGAGACCAGGTAAGAAGTCAGTACCCAGGTGCTCTCATCGTTGCTGGCGCCCAGACCGCCGGCAATGTGCGGGAGCGCGACGTTGGCAATGCTGGTGTCCAGCACTTCCATGAATGCGGCCATGGCCACTACCACGGCGATCAGCCACGGATTGTAGCTCGGTCTCCAGGGCGTGGCCACCGGCGCGGGCGGTGCGGTTGACTCGGTATTATCGGCCATGGTGTTGCCCGCCGCTACTCGTTGAGGTATACCTTAGGATCGACCGACATGCCTACGCGCAAGCGGTGGTCCTTATTTTCACCGGGATCAAGATCAACGCGCACAGGTATCCGCTGCACCACTTTGACGTAGTTGCCGGTGGCATTCTCGGGCGGCAGCAGGCTGAGACGCGAACCGCTGGCCCCCCCGACACCCGTAACGTGGCCTGTATACTCGCGGCCGTAAGCATCCACGCTGAACCGCACTTTCTGCCCCGGCTTCATCCTTTTGAGCTGTGTTTCCTTGAAGTTCACGGTTACCCAAATATCGTCCAGGGGAACCACAACCAGGAGTTGCTGGCCAGGCGAGACATTGTGGCCGAGTTCCACCGTTTTCTTGTCGACGATACCGGCGACCGGCGCGGTGATGGTGCAGTAGCTGAGGTTCAGGCGAGTCTGATCGAGCGCGGACTTCTGCTGCGCAACCTTGGCCGCGGACGAGCGCGCCCTGGCCTGGCTCACCGCCACCTGTTGCGGGGCGGTTAATGCAGCCTGGATGGCGGCATCCGCCTGCGCGATCTTTGCCTGTGCCTGATCGATAGCTGCCTCCGCCACACTTACGTTCTGCCGCGCCTCATTCACAGCGGCGGTGCGCGCCGAGACGGTGGCCTTCGCGGCTACGGTGGTCTGATCCGACTGGTCGTAAATTTGCCGCGAGATTTCTTCCTTGGCCACCAGCAGCTTGTAACGCGCGGTGTCATCCGCCGCTTTCTTGAAATTCGCCTCCGCCTCGGTTACCTGCGCCTCGCTGGTTTCCAGGCGCGCCTGGGCTGCTTTGAGCTGACGTTGTGCCGCGGTTAGTCCGGCAACGGCGTCCGCACGCACGGACCGCGCGGATGTGAGCGTGCTGCCGGTGTTGGTTGTAGTTATGGGAACGTCTGTCCTGGAACTCGCCAGGGTGGCCTCGGCGTCCGCCAGATCGGCTTGGGCTTTCTCCACCGCGACCTGGTAATCGCGCGGATCGATCTTTACCAGCACGTCGCCCGCTTTGACAATCTGTTCCTCTTCAACCAGCACTTCGCTCACCTGGCCACTAATGCGCGCGCTGATAGCATTCAGATGCCCATCGATTTGCGCATCGTCCGTGGTTTCATAGGAGCCGAAGTATTGCCACAGAAAATAGCCGGCCACCACCAACACCACCAGCAGGATCGGCCCGATAATGCGAATTTTTCCCCGCTTACGCTTCCGCACGACAGGCTGCGAAGGAGCTTCTTTTTCGGGCATGGATGTTGTCTCAGCCATATCACTTCACCTCGATGAATTTCCGGATTCCCTGCTCAGCCAGGCCCAGCGCACGAGCCAGGGCGGCTTTCGCTACGTTATGCGCGTACAACGCCGAAATGATGCTGTCATTGGCGGCCGCCACCGACTCCTGCGCCTGCACGACTTCGATGGTATCGGCCACCCCGGCACTGAAGCGGTCCCGGGCCTGTTCCAGCGTTTCGTTCGCCAGCTGCAAATTGGCCTGCGCCACGGTCACCTGTTCGGCCGCGGTGCGGATATCCAGGAAAGCGGTGCGCACCTGAAAGTCAATCTGGCCGCCCAGGTCCGCGAGTTCATCCGTGCGTTGCCTGAGCACCGCGCGGGCCTGTTCGACATCGCTACGGATGCGTCCGCCGTTGAAGATGTTGAAATTGAGGGCGGCGGCCAGGTTAAAGACGCCGTGCGAACTGGCGAGCGTGGGACCCGAGTCGCCGTAGAATCCGTCGATACCCACGGTAGGGTACCATTGCGCGCGGGCGGCCCGCAGGGCTTCTTCCGCTCCCTGCATGGTCTTGCGGGCACTCTGGTAATCGGGGCGCTGGGCGAGGGCCATCCGGAGAGCTTCTTCTTGAGTCAGCCCGCCCAGCGGCGCAAACGGCACGTTGTCGGAGACGTCGAACGCCTGGCCTGCCGGCAGTCCGATCACGCGCGCCAGCGTAAGCTTGTCTTTATCGAACTGGTTCTGTTGCGCCAGCAAGCGCTGCTGCTGGGTCTTGAGTTCCACCTGCGCCCGCAATACATCGATCGCCGGCGACGTGCCCGCCTGTTTTTGATCCACCGCGCGGTTGTAGACGGCTTCGGCGGTGTTCACCTGCGCCTGAATGGATGCCACGCGGGAAGCGCCGGCGATGATTTCCAGGTATCCGGTTACCACCCCTTCGACCACCAGATCCCGCGCATCCTGCACGGAAAACCGGGCCGCCTCCTGGTTGGCTCGCGCGGAACTGAGATTTTTTCGCGCGTTCCAATCGAACACCTTGGCGGATATGTTCGCCTGCGCCGCCGTATATTCAAACGGCGGCACGATGGTCGGGATGCCTTTGAAACCCGGGATGGGCGGAAACTTGATGTTGATCCCGAGAGTTTTCAGATTCAGCTGCTCGGCGGTTTCGCTCAAGGCGCCCGTCACCTGGGGTAACAACGCCGAGAGCGCCCGCACTCGTTGCGCGCGCGCCTGGTCGCTCGTATTGGCGCGGGTCAGCAGCCCCAGATTCGTTTCCAGGCCGCGACGAATGGCGTCGTTGAGAGTCAATGCGAGAGGCGTTGAGGATGCAGAGCCAGCAGGGACACTACCCTGAAACTGGATGCTCTGCTGCCCGAACAGTATGCAAGCATACAATAGTCCTGGAACGACGATGTTTCGTCCGCGCAGAAGCAGATGGACGCGTGTCACGAAGGTCCCTCCTGGGACAGCTATGGTCAACTATGATGCGATGCAAGGCAGGCAAGTCGCAAGACTCTGGCCCCTCTTGCCTTGCCTCTAATAGGATATAAGAACAGAGATCGGCCTTTTGCCAAAGAGAAGCGCGTGAGGCAAAGCACCAATGGCCAGGCCCCGGCCGGCGAAGGTTGTGGCTTGCGGGGAGACGCGCGCCGCTCGAACAGTCACCGCACCACACGCCACACGCCCTTTTAGGAGGCGAACACTTCTCAGATGTTGTTGCGGCAGTCCGCGGGGCGTGCCAGAGTAGCTTGAGGAGGGGACATGAGCGGCGATCTGGTGCTGGTGACGGGGGGTTCTGGGTTCATCGGCACGCACTGCATTCTGCAGCTGCTGGCGGCGGGTTATGGGGTGCGGACGACTATCCGATCGCGGAAGCGGGAGGCCGATGCGCGTGCGATGCTGAAGGCGGCGGTGGCCGGACCGGGAGGCGGGCTTTCATTCGCGGTAGCGGATCTCAGTTCCGACGAGGGGTGGGCGGATGCGGCGGCCGGCTGCGATTTCGTGCTGCACGTAGCGTCGCCTTTCCCGGCGGCCATGCCCAAGGACGAGAACGAACTGATTCGTCCGGCGCGGGAGGGCGCGTTGCGGGTGCTGCGGGCGGCGCGCGACGCGGGGGTCAAGCGGGTGGTGCTGACCTCTTCTTTTGCGGCGATCGGCTACGGTGCAGCCATTTCGGACCGGATGTTTACCGAGGAAGACTGGACCGACCTGAATGGCGCCGACGTGAGCGCGTACGTGAAATCGAAGACGCTGGCGGAACGCGCGGCATGGGATTTCGTGGCGAGCGAGGGCGGGGCCATGGAGCTGTCGGCGGTCAATCCGGTGGGGGTGTTCGGACCGGTGCTGGGGCCGGACTATTCGGCCTCCATCCAGATCGTGCAGCGGCTGATGGACGGGGCGATACCCGGCTGCCCGCGCCTGACGTTCGGGATCGTGGATGTGCGGGATGTAGCGGACCTGCACCTGCGCGCCATGACTAATCCGGCGGCGAAGGGTGAGCGGTTCCTGGCGGTTGCCGGGGACTTCATGACGATACAGGAAATCGCGCAGCTACTGAAGACGCGGATGGGCGCGGCGGCTCGCCGTGTGCCTACCAGACTGCTGCCCGACTGGATGGTGCGGCTGGTGTCGGTGTTCGACAAGTCGGCCGCGTACATCGTACCCGACCTGGGCAAATGCAAGAACGCCACCAACGAGAAGGCCCGGCGCATGCTGGGCTGGGCGCCGCGATCGAACGAGGATGCGCTCATGGCGACCGCGGAGAGCCTGGTGCGGCTGGGGTTGCTGCGGGATTCGAGAAAAGCCGCGGCTTGAGGGGCTACAAGTTCTTCAGGAGTTGTTTGGCTTCCTTCAGCTTCACAAACTGTTTTTCGGCCTGGCGGAATTCGCGGGTATGCACGCGGCGGCGGGCGCCGTTATGTTCGACGGGGTAGCGCAGGTGCAGCATCTCGTGGAACATCACGTACTCCAGCGCCAGGGGCGGGACCGCCGCGCCATCGAAGATGCGGCTGATGATGATGGCGTTGTGGGAGGGATCAAAATGCCCGAGCATGCTGCGGGAAACGCCGCGGCTCCAGCCTAATTGGGGGCGGGCGAGCATACTCTGGAAATGCTCGGCGTTGAGTGCCTCGAAGACCGCCTCCAAGTTATAATGTTTTCCTTGTGGGCCGGACACGAACTTGCGGCCGCGAATCTGGCGGACGAGGTGCGCCTGCCGCCGGACATCACGGCGGTTGAGATAGAGCCGGTAGCGATGGGAATAGATGCGGGCGGCCGGACGGCGGAACAGCTTACCCAGTAGAATATGAGCCAGGGCTTCCAGGATGGGAGCCGGGGCGCCCTCCAGCAAATCCGAAATACGCACGTGGATGGAGCCGGAATCCAACCGGATGAAGCTGTCGGCGTTGGCAAAGCGGCAGAACTCCACGGTGATGCGCGGGAGCGGAGTGCGGGGTTTGAATTCCCGGAAGACGCGGGCGTAGATTTCTTCGGGCCGTTCGAAGAGCAAGGCGCTTTGAAATCCGGAGACGGCCAGGCGCGAGTCCTGGTCAAGCATGTTTCAACAATTTAGCACGATCAAGGCCATACGGGCCTTGGAGGAAACTTGGTTAAAGCGAAAATCAGCGCCCTGGGCTGCTATGCGCCGCCGGGGGTGCTCACCAATAAAGATCTCGAGCGGATGGTGGACACCAACAGCCAATGGATCGTGGAGCGCACGGGCATTTGCGAGCGGCACATCGCCGCTCCGGAAGTGGCGACTTCCGATCTGGGGACGGAGGCGGCGCGGACGGCGCTGGCCGCGCGCGGAATCACGGGCGCCGATCTGGACGCCATCCTGGTGTGCACGGTAACGCCCGACATGCTGTTCCCATCCACGGCGTGCCTGATCCAGGATCGGCTGGGCTCGCACAAGGCCTGGGGGTTCGACCTGGTGGCGGCCTGCTCCGGTTTTCTGTACGGCCTGACGACGGGGGCGGCGCTGGTGGCGGCGGGCACGCACAAGAAAGTGCTGGTGGTGGGAGCCGACACGATGAGCCGGATCATCGACTACACCGATCGGGGGACCTGCATCCTTTTCGGCGACGGCGCGGGCGCCATGCTGCTGGAGCCGGCGGGGCAGTCGGACGACGGGGCGGGATTCATCGATTTTATTGGTGAGATCGACGGATCGGGCGGCCAGTATCTATATCAGCCGGCGGGCGGAAGCAGGCTTCCGGCTTCCGCCGAGACGGTGGCCAAGCGGCAGCACTATGTGCATCAGGAAGGCCAGCAGGTCTTCAAATACGCGGTGAAGAAGATGTACGAGTTGGGTACGGAGCTGCTGGAGCGGAACGGGCTGAAGCCGTGCGACGTGAAGCTGCTGATCCCGCACCAGGCGAACCGGCGCATCATCACGGGGGCTTCGGAACGCATGGGGCTGAAGCCCGAGCAGGTGGTGATCAATATCGACCGTTACGGCAATACCACGGCAGCCACGCTGCCGCTAGCCACGCGGGATGCCATCGAGCAAGGCCGGCTGAAGAAGGGCGACCTGGTGATGTTCGCGGCGGTGGGGGCGGGGTACACGGCGGGAGCGGCGCTGTGGCGCTGGGCGTATTGACGGGGGCTTCAGGAACAGAAGACGGCCACGCTGGTTACGGTGCGATAGCCCATACGCCGGTATAACTCGAAACCCTGCGGAGTGGATTGCAGGATGCTGCGCGAAAGGCCATGCTCCAGGCGAGCCTGCTCCAGGGCATGGCGCATGACGGCTTCTCCGAAACCGCCGCGGCGATGATCGGGGAGGGTGGCCACGTTATATACGCCGACTACGCCGCCGCCGATAACGGTGGCCGCTGTAGAGACCGGCTGGCCGTTGACGTAGCCGACGTAGGCGGCGAATTCGTCCCAGACGCGGCCACCGTCGAAGACCTCGCAAAACCAGGGCAGAGGCACGTTGAAGCAGAGCGATCCGATGGCGCAGAAGGCATCTTTCACGGGGCCGTTGGATACGCGGCGGACGTCCACTGGGGGCAGTTGGCGCGCGGGGGGCAGAAGCGTTTCGGCCAGCATGCCCGGCAATTCCACGGCTTGGTAGAGATGGTGCGTATGGAGGAGCGGCTGCAGGCGCTTCCGGGCGCGGCTCTCCAGCCAGCCGTGGCAGATCCAGTAGGCCCAGCGCTGGCCGCGGGCGGCGAAGTGCACGGCGGCTTGCGCGGCGCGGCGGTCTAACTGCAGTTCCGAGGAGACCGGCGCGGAGAGGAATGCGGCGTTGAACATTTGGAAAGCGACGCCGGCGGAGGCGATGGAGACGCCTTCCATCTCCCGCAGTTCGCCACCGGCACGATGCGCCGCCACTACACGGAAGGATTGCCGCAGATTGCTGGCGACGGATTCGAATTCCATGTTTTCTTTCAGTATCGCGCGGGACGGGGGGGAAAGCATATTTGGCCGCCGATGAACGCCGATCAACGCCGATAACACGAGCCGCAAAAGAAGACGACTTCAATCTTGTCGGCGTGCATCGGCGTGCATCGGCGGTTAAATACCGCGGGGGCATAGTACAATGGGTGTACCGAGGCCACCCAACCCCATGAAGCATCGAATTGCCGCGATTTTGTCGTCGCTTGCGGTTCTTGCCGTTCCCCTCTTTGCGGAGGATTCCGCCGCGGAGCGTCCGCGCGCGGGGAAGGTGGCCATCTTCAAGGCGGCGGACCTGCGTCCCGGGATGCAGGGGACGGCGTGGACGGTCTTCGTGGGAAGCGTGCCGGAGGCGGTGCCGGTGGAGATCATCGGCCTGTGGAAGAACGCCTGGGGGCCGCGGCAGGACGTCATTCTAGCGAAGCTAGGCGGGAAGGCTGTGCGCACCAACGTGGCGGGCGGCATGAGCGGCAGCCCGGTGTACATCGACGGCAAGCTGGTGGGGGCGGTGGCGCTGCGGCTGAGCGTGTTCTCGCCGGATGCCATCTGCGGCATCACGCCCGCCGAACTGATGCTGGAGATCAACGAATTCGATCAGTCGCGGCCGTCCGAGGCGCGCACGCCGGATAAGGCGGCGGCGCGCAGCCAGGTGGCGGTGCCGGGCGATCTGCTGGCGCAGGCGGTGGCCGCGGGAGCATCTCCGAATCTGCCAAGGCAGGCGCCGCTGATGGTGCCCATCGAGACGCCGCTGATGTTCTCGGGGTTCCACGACAACGTGCTGCGGGATTTCGGTCCGCTATTCGAACAATTGGGGATCACGGCAGTGGCGGGGGGCGGCGCATCCAGCACCACGTACACGGCCAAGCCGGCGGCCGGTTGGCAAAGCTCGCTGCGGCCGGGCGATCCGGTGGCGGGGGTGCTGGTTTCCGGCGATATGAATATCACCGGCCTGGGCACGGTGACTTATAACGACGGGCAGCACGTGCTGGCGTTCGGGCATGCGTTCTTCAACCTGGGCCCGGTGGATATGCCGATGAGCAAGGGCGAAGTGCTAATGACGCTGGCTTCGCAGTTCCAGCCGAACAAGTTCGCCAATGCCACGGAAATCGTGGGCGCGCTGCATCAGGACCGGCACAGCGGCATCATGGGCGTGCTGGGGCAGGAATCGGACATGATCCCGGTGAGCGTGGCGGTGCGTTCGTTCGGCGACAACAACAAGATACGCGGACAAAAAGAGTTCCGCTTCAGCGTGTTCGTGCAGCAGAAGTGGACGCCTTACCTGATGATGGTGACGCTGTTCAACTCGCTCTCGGAGCTGAACGAATTCAAAGACGAAGCCACGTACCGGCTGACGGGCGACGTGGAGTTGAACGGCGGTTCGAAGCTTTCTCTGTCGACGATGCAGGCTTCAGGCGAAATGCCCATGCCGGCGCCCATGCTGCTGGCGGGTTGGTGGGGAGACAAGTTCAACCGGCTTTACCTGAATGCGGTGAATCCGCCGAGCATCAAGAGCGTGAACGTGAACGTTGACCTGCTGCCGGAGCGGCGGGTGGCGAGCATCGAGAACGCGTGGCTGGCGACTCCCGAGGCGCGCCCGGGCGAAGAGATCGGAGTGAAGGTCCTGTTGCGGCCGTATCGCGGCGAGGGCATCCAGCGCGACTTCACGTTGAAGATCCCGGCCGGCCTGGCCAAGGGCGAGCATCGCATCATGCTGAGCGACGCGGATACCATCAACCGCATGCAGACGGTGGCCGGCATGATGAACCATTACATCGATCTGCCGCAAACGATTTCTCTGATCAACCAGGAGCGCAGCAACAACAGGTTGTATGTTTCGCTGCTGGAATCGAGCCCCACCGCATATTACGAGGACAAGACTCTGCCGAGCGTGCCGGCGTCCGTGCTGAACGTGATGCAGGACGGACACGCTTCCAACCACGCGCTGATCACCACGCCGGACAGCGCTTCCGAGCAGATGTCGCTGCCGTTCGATTATGTCATTTCGGGCAGCCACTCGCTGAAGATCAACGTGAAGTAAGGGAGCACATACCGGTCACAATGACAATTCAAAGTTTGAGCAAGCCGGGAGCCGCTTGCTTAATTGTAATGGGGCTTTTGGCGCCGGCATCCCAGGCCGGCCAGACGCGCACCTGGACGCAGGCGGATTACAGCGATTTCGAGAAGGGCAATCTCAAGAACCTGTCGCTGCGCAGCGACGGGTTGGTGACGCTGGCGCCGCAATTCAAGGAGATCGGCGACACATCGCTGGCGTACGTGTGGGCGCTGGCGCGCGATTCCAAGGGGAATCTGTACGCGGGCGGCGGTCCGGGCGCGAAGTTGTTCCGGCTTTCGCCCAAGGGCGAGAAGAAGATGGCCGCGGATCTGGAGGGATTGCAGATTCAGGCGCTGGCGATCGACGGCCGGGACCGGGTGTATGCGGCTACGGCGCCGGACGGCAAGGTCTACCGGGTGTCAGGCGATGGCAAGAGCGAAGTCTTTTACGACCCAAAGACCAAGTACATCTGGGCGCTAACGTTCAACAAGGACGGCGACCTGCTGGTGGGCACGGGAGATCCGGGCGCGGTGCACCGGGTGCGTCCGGACGGCAAGAGCAGCGTGTTGTACCAGAGCGATCAGACGCACGTCCGGTCGATGACGGTGGATGGCGCGGGCAACGTGATTCTGGGGACCGATCCAGGCGGGCTGGTGGTGCGGGTGTCGCCCACGGGCGAGGGATTCGTGCTGTTCCAGATGAGCAAGAAAGAAGTGAGCGCGGTGGCGGTGGGCAAGGACGGCGCGATTTACGCAGCGGCGGTGGGCAGCAAGGGGACGGCATCCGCACCGTCCGCTCCCGCGGCCCCGGCTCCAGCGACAGCTTCCGCGGGGGCCGGCGGGCAAATGGCGCTGCATCCCCCGGCGCCGCCTCCGGCTTCGATGGCTCCCGCGGGCGGCGGCGTTTCGATGACTGGCTCGGACGTTTACCGGATCGACCGCAGCGGAAATCCGCAGAAGGTCTGGGGACACGCGAACGACATCGTGTATGCGATCACGTTCGACGCGCAGGACCGCGTATTGCTGGGCACGGGGAACAAGGGCTACATATACCGCATCGATTCCGATGTGTTGTACACGGCCCTGCTGAATGCGCCGTCGACGCAGATCACCGCGTTTCAGACGGGCGCGGACGGTGTGCTGTACGCGGCCACGGGCAACGTGGGCAAGATCTACCAGGCGGGTCCGGGGCTGGCGCAGGAGGGATGGCTCGAAAGCGATGTGTTCGACGCGGGGTCTTTCTCGCGATGGGGGAGGCTCAGCTTCGAGGCTAACCTGAACGGCGGCAGCGTGGCCATCGCGGCGCGCAGCGGCAATCTGGACCAGCCGCAGAAGAACTGGAGCCCATGGTCGGAGCCGGTCACCACTACGGAGGGCGGCCGCATCACGGCGCCAGCGGCGCGTTTCGTGCAATGGCGCGCGACGTTGAAGGGCAGCCCGCAATCACCGGAGCTGGAATCGGTGGATGTGGCGTATCTGCCGCGCAACGTGGCGCCGAGAGTGGAATTGATCGAGATCACGCCGGCCAATTACAAGTTCCCGGCGACGTCGCTGCTGCCGGCGCCCTCGCCGACCCTGAGTCTGCCGCCGATCGGGAAGTCGGCGTCCAGCGGATCGTCAGCGCTATCGATCGACTCGGGCACGCCGGCGATGCCCTACGCCAAGGGATTCATCGGGGCGCGCTGGGCGGCCACTGACGATAACGGCGACGGGCTGATCTATACGGTGCAGATCCGCGGGGTGCACGAGACGGTCTGGAAGCCGCTTAAAGACAAGCTCAGGGAAAAATACTGGAGCTGGGATTCCACGGCGTTTCCGGACGGAGAGTATCGCCTGAAGGTGACGGCATCGGATCTGCCGGGCAATCCGCCGGCGGACGCATTGGAGACGTCGATGGTGAGCGATCCGTTTCTGATCGACAACACGCCGCCGCGCATCGGCAAGCTGGCGGCGAGCCAGGCGGGCGGCAAACTGCACGCCACGTGGAGCGCGGCGGACGCGCTGAGCAACATCAAGAAAACGGAATACTCACTGGATGGCGGGGATTGGACCCTGGCCGCGCCGGTTACCGGGCTCTCCGATTCGCACGAGCTGGCATACGATCTGACGCTGGATGGTGTTCCGGCGGGCGAGCATACGCTGGCGGTGCGGGTGGAGGATGAGTTCGATAACCAGGCGGTGGACAAGGTCACCGTGCGGCAGGCGATCTAGCGCCAATGGCCGGGAACCCAGCGCTGGCCGTACGGTCCCGAGACGTAGTGGCCCCGCACCCAGTAGGCGCCTGGAGCAGGCGGTCCCGCGACATAGGCGCGCCGGGCGCAGGCACTCAAGGACATAAATGCGGCGGTTGTCACTAAGAGAATCGCCAATTTCTTTTTCATCTCTCTACCCTCTACTTACTCAAACGCGGATGCAGTGCGCGGGGTTGCGATGCGCGAGGTAGGTTGACGGGATTTAATGCGCGCGGTGAATTTCCCGCCGGGACTGCGCGACCTTTATAATTGACCACAGCATGCTGGTGGAGCTGCTGGTCGAGAACTACGCGGTGGTGGATCGCATCCGGGTGCGGTTTCATGCGGGATTGAATCTGCTGACGGGCGAGACGGGGAGCGGCAAGTCCATCGTGGTGGATGCGTTCGGGCTGCTGCTGGGCGGGCGGGCGTCGGCGGAGATGATTCGCTCGGGCGAATCGCGCGCGCGGGTGGCGGGCATCTTCGACGTGCGGGAGCGCGGCGACGTGCGGGCGCTGCTGGATCCGGCGGGCATTGCTATCGAAGACAGCGAGCTGCTGATCGAGCGGGAGATCCTGGCGGGGGGCAAGTCGCGCGCGTTTCTGGGCAGCCGTCCGGTGGCGGTATCGCTGCTGCGCGAGCTGGCGCCGCTTCTGGGCGATATTCACGGACAACACGATCAGCAACTTTTGTTTTCGACAGAGGCGCAGCGCGACATGCTGGATGCGTTCGCGGGCTCCGGAGAATTGCCGGCGCGGGTGGCGGAGATTTACGAGAGCTGGCAGGCGGCGGGCGCGGCGCTCGAAGCGCTGGAACGCACCGAACAGGATAAGCTGCGGCTTTTGGACCTTTGGGAATTCCAGCGCAAGGAGATCGAAGGCGCGGCGCCGGTGGCCGGAGAGGACGAAGCGCTGGAGGGCGAACGGCGCGTGCTGCAGAACCTGGGCCGGCTGCAGGAGTTGAGCGCGACGGCTTACGCGGCGCTGTACGATTCGCCGGAATCGGCGCTGGCGCAGATGCGGGCGGCGGCCAAGCGGCTGGACGAGGTCTGCCGCATCGATCCGTCGCTGGCGGGGCTGGGCGAGCAGTTGCAGGCGGCGGAGTTGGCCATTAAGGAAGCTTCTTACGGGCTGCGCGATTACCTGTCGGGCCTGGAGGCGAATCCGGGACGGCTGGAAGAGATCGAGATGCGGCTGGCGCTGCTCGACAAGCTGAGGCGCAAGTATGGGCGGACGGTGGAGGAGGTGCTGGCGTTCCTGGCTGAAGTGCGCGCGCAGATCGAGCAGGTGGAACACGCGGGCGAGCGCATGGAAGAGCTGCGAAAGGGGCGCGAACGGCAGGCGTGCGAATACCAGAAGGCTGCCGGCGAGCTGAGCGCCCTGCGGGCGAAGGCGGCGCGGAAGCTGGAGAAAGGCGTGGAAGCGGAGTTGGCGTCGCTGGCGATGGAGCGGACGACATTCCGCATCGAGACGAGCGCGGCGCCGTGGTCGGCGGCGGGCGTGGACCGCGTGGAATTCCTGGTGTCGCCGAATTTGGGGGAAGCACCCAAGCCGCTGGACAAGGTGGCGTCGGGCGGCGAGATCTCGCGGATCGCGCTGGCGGTGAAGACGTGCCTGGCGGCTCCCAGAAAGGCGGGCGACGGCGCGGCGGGGCGGACGCTGGTGTTCGACGAAGTGGATGCGGGGATCGGCGGCAGCGCGGCGGAGGGGGTGGGGCGGCGGCTGAAGAAGCTGGCGGCGGGCAATCAGGTGCTGTGCGTCACGCACCTGGCGCAGATCGCGTCATTCGCGGACCATCATTATTGCGTGGAGAAGCGCGAGAGCCACGGGCGCACGGTGGCGGCTATCGAGGAGCTGGACCAGAAGGCGCGCACGCGCGAAGTGGGGCGGATGCTCAGCGGGCAGGAACTCACGCCGGAGGCGCTGAAGCACGCGGAGCGGCTGATCAAGATGAGCACCGAGTAATCAGCGCGCGGCCAGTTCCTGATCCTTATATTGCAATTGATAGAGCTTCCAATAGATGCCGCGCCGCGCCAGCAATTGCTGGTGAGTGCCGGACTCGCGCAGTCGTCCCTTGTGCATGACCAGAATGCGGTCGGCGCGCTGGATGGTGGAGAGACGGTGGGCGATGACGATGGAGGTGCAGCCTTCCACCATGCGGTTCAAGGCGTCGCGCACGCGGAACTCGGTCTCGGTGTCGACACTGGCGGTGGCTTCGTCGAGGATGAGGAAGCGGGGATGATGGGCCAGCGCGCGGGCGAAGCTGATGAGCTGCTTCTGGCCGGTGGAGAGGCCGCTGCCGCGCTCGCGAATGGGCTGCGCGAAGCCGCCGGGAAGGGAATTGATGAAGTCCATCAGGTTGACCTGTTCGGCGGCTTCCGCGACGGCTTCGCGGCTGATGCCGTGGGTGCCCAGGCGGATATTTTCCTCCAGGGTGCCGGTGAACAGGTACGGGTCCTGCAGAACGACGCCGAACTGGCGGCGCAGCGCGCGGGGATCGACGCTGCGGATGTCGCAGCCTCCCACGCGGATGGCGCCGAGCTGCACGTCGTAGAAGCGGAGCAGCAGGCTGATGAGGGTGGTCTTACCGGCTCCGGTGTGGCCCACCACGGCGACGGTTTCGCCGGGCGCGACGGTGAAGCTCACGTTGCGCAGCACCCAGTCCTCGCCTTTGTAGGCGAACGAGACGCCGTCGAATTCGATGGACGCGACATCCGGAGGCGGGAGCGGGCGGGGCGCGACCAGAATGCCGGATGGCGTGTCGAGAAGCTTGAAGATGCGCTCGGCGGAAGCCATGGCGCCCTGCAGGATGTTGTACTTTTCGCTGAGATCCTGGATGGGGCGGAAGAAGCGCAGGCCGTATTGCAGGAAAGCCACTACGACTCCCAGGGTGAGGGCGCCGCGCTGGACGCGGAATCCGCCGTATGACAGAATGCCGGCCAGCGCCAGCATGGAGAGGAACTCGACTACGGGATAGAACCAGCCGTAGGCGGTGATGGCGTCTTTGTACGCGTCCATGTGCTCGCGGTTGACCCGATCGAACTCCCCGCGGCTGGCGGCTTCGCGATTGAAAAGCTGGAGCACGACAATGCCGGTGACGTGCTCCTGGAGGTAGGAGTTGATTTTGGCGATGGCGATGCGGATACGGCGGTAGCTCTGAGTGACGCTGCGGCGGAATACGGCGGTGACCAAGATGACCAGCGGCATGACGGCGAGCATCAGGGCGGTCAGCCCGGGGCTCAGCTTGAACATGATAGCCAGGATGAAGCCCAGCACGAGGACGTCGCCGAGGATGGTGACCAGACCGGAGGCGAACAGGTCGTTGAGCACGTCGACGTCGGTGGTGACGCGGGTAACCAGGCGGCCGACCGGGTTGTGATCGTAGAAGGCGATATCCAGCTCCTGCAGGTGGGCCATGAGCTGCTTGCGCAGGTCGAACATGGCGAGCTGGCCGGTGTACTGCATGAGGTAAACCTGCACGAACTCGAAGACGAAGGTGCCCAGCAGGACGCCGAGGTACATGATGCCGACGGCGGCCAGACCGTCCCAAGGGCCGGCGGGGAGATACGGATCGATGGGGGTGGGGACGCGGCCGGGATTGGGGGCGAGGTAGCGGTCCACCGCGATCTTGGTAAGCAGGGGACCGAGCACCTGCAGGACGGACTGCAAGAGCAGGAATACCAGGGAGAGCGCCACGTAGCGGCGGTAGGGCCGCATGTAAGCGAGCAGCCTGCGCATCAGCCGGGAATCGTATGCCTTACCGAGGACCTCTTCTTCCACTTTCTATCAGTTTAGCGGCTAAGGGTTGGTCTGCGAGGCGGGCGGCTCGGGAAGGGTGGCCGGCGCGGGCGGCTGGAAGTGGGTTACGTAATTCTGCATGCCCCACTCGAGCCAGCTCATGCCGAGGGATTTCGCTTCAACGAGGGCTTTCTGGTTGGCCCAGTGGTCGTGGGAGATGCGGTAGCAGGCGATCACGGTTCCGGTGCGGTCCGCGCCGCGGCGGCAGTGGATGAAGATGGCGCCTGGAAAGTCTGCATCCAGCAGGGCGAGCGCTTTGGCGATCTGCTTGTCAGTTGGCGCGCTGAGGTAATTCATCGGCAGGCTGACGTAGTGCATGCCGGCGGCTTCGACGGCGCGCGCTTCCAGGAACGTGGGATGCTCGTTTTCGAGCCGCAGGTCGACGACAGTCCGGATTCCCAAGTGGGCCAGCGCGTCCCAGGCTTTGTTGGTCGGCTGGCCGCCGCGGTAAATGCGGTCGTTGACCTGGTGGAAATTGGGAATGCCGGGCGCGGTGGCGGCGGTGGGCTGTGCGATAGCGCACGATGCGGCCAGAACCAGGATAATGCTCAGCCTGTGTGGGTACTTCACTGAAGGAGGTCCGTCAATCGATTGGACGCTGGGAATCCGGCGCCGGTTTCGATTTAAAACCAGCAGGCGGCAGGCGCCCCGGGGAGGGCGCCGCGGGCCAAATGGGCCTGCCCCACTAGACCAACAGGGAGCGCAGGCGATTGGCGCTTTCCGGGCGGCGCAGTTTGCGCAGCGCACGCAATTCGATCTGGCGGACACGCTCGCGGGTGACGGCCAGACCTTCGCCGATCTCCTCGAGGGTATGCTCGCGGCCGCAACCTAACCCGAAGCGCAGGCGCAGCACCTGCTCCTCGCGGGGAACCAGGGTACGGAGAAAGACGGCGGTCTCTTGATTGACCTCGGAGGCCAGCACGGTATCGGCGGGGGAAGCGGTGTGATGATCGGCAATCAACTCGCCCAAAGTAGAGATCTCATCGGAGCCGACGGGCGTGTCGAGCGAGATAGGCTCACGCGAAATGGTCCTTAGTTTACTCACCTTGTCAGGGCTGATCTTCATCTGGGCGGCCAGTTCGGCATCCGCGGGGGTCCGGCCCAATTGACGCTCCAACTGGCGAGAGGCGCGGAAGAACTTGTTGAGCTGATCGTTCATGTGGATGGGAATACGGATGGTGCGGGCCTGCTCGCCGAGGGCGCGCGAGACGGCTTGCATGACCCACCAGGTGGCGTAAGTGGAGAACTTGAATCCACGCCGGTGGTCGAACTTTTCAGCGGCGCGCATGAGGCCGAGGCTGCCTTCCTGGACCAGGTCGAGCAGATGCAGTCCGCGGTTCATATACCTTTTGGCGACGGAAACCACCAGGCGGAGATTGGCTTTCACCATCTCGGACTTGGCCTGCTGGGCTTCCTGCTCACCCTGGCGGATGCGCCGCAGGGTGTACTGCAAGTCGGCATAGGTGGCGCCGGCCGCGGCTTCGGCTCTGCGAATCTCGCCGCGCAGCAGACGGGCACCGACCTGCGCCTCGCGTCCCGGCAGCTTTTCCTGCTTCTTCAATTCACGATCGAGCCGATCGATTTCGGAGGCGCGGCGTTCCAGCTCGGTGGTGAACTCGTTCCATTGACCGGGGCGAAAAGGGATCTGCCTGACGGACTGCGCCAGGAGGACTCTGGCCCGTTTATGCCGCCCGGTCAACTTCCGGCGGAGCGCCCGGTCGCCGGCGGGAGCGACGGCCAGCCACTGCTCGATCTGACGCACCTTGGTAAATTGACGCTTCACGCGCGCGAACTGGCTGTCGAGCCGCGTGCGGCATTCGCGTTCGGCGGCGGAACCGTCTTCCACATCGTTGCGCTCGATGAGACCCTCCAACTCCACGTCGCCGGCGGTGATCCGGCCCAACAGCTCCAGCACCCGTTGTTGAACCAGGCCGGAGCGGCTAATGGCCTTGTCACGACGCGACTTACCGCGTTCGATGCGGCGCGCCAAGTCCACTTCCTGACTGCGCGTGAGCAGAGGCACGGAGCCGATCTCCCGCAGGTAGCGGCGCACGGAATCGTCGGCCTCCGGGCGCGACGCACGCTGGTCAGGCGTGTGGGCGGCCGGTGCTTCGAAATCCTCAACGTCGAGCATCACCGCGCTATTGTCCAGATCCACGGAGTGTAGTGGTGCGTCAAACTGGGTTCTATCACCCACTCCCATCTGATAGCCAGATATCATCATGCCCCTCAACTCCCTCCTCTCCGGCCATTTAGGGCCGGAAAATCACGGCATCTCAGCAGCTTACAGCGATTGAGCGGCATACCTACGGCTGAGGGTCCCAAAGAGCCCCACCACCCAGAACTGACGACTTCCGAGATTGCTTGCGACGAGGTGCAGTTACGGGGCCAATGCGCGAGGGCGCGCGCCGGCTACTTGGCGCGGGCGGCCATCTCGGCTTTGCGAACCGACTTTTCCCGAAGGTTGTAGGCGTCGATGGCCACCTGGGAGGCCTCCCGCGCCATACTGGTGCTCATGCGCTTCTCGGCCTCGTCGAACATATCTTCGGCCTGCATGCGGAGCTTATAGTATTGGTCATCGGCTTCCTTCAGCTTCAGCGCGACGGCTTTGATCTTGGGATCCACGTGGGCGGCATCCTTTTTGGCTTTATCGTACTTGCGCTTAGCGGGAGCGCCGCCCTCGGCCACGGTAGTCTCGGCCGCCAACTCATCGAAAGCTTTCTGGAGATCGTCGCTCCAGCCGCTTCTCACCTCTTTTTCCAGTTCGTCGAAGGTTTCCCAGGCGATGTCGGCGGTCTGGCGGACCCTTTTCTTTTCGGTGAGCCACTTCCAGACGCCCCAGTCCTTGGCTTCGTCGAGCAAGGACTTGGCGTCTTCGACCTGGACGAGTTTACGCATACGCAAAGTATCTGTGAGGGCACGTGCGAAGTCAACCGCGGTTCGAGAGGCAAACCGCTCAAGGGCGCGAGTTTACTTTGGTTTGTATCGGATGGCCGAGTCGATTCAGTATTCTGAGAGGCATGACGGATCGCGAGGGGGCTCCGGGGGAGGCACCGGTGTCGCCGGAAACCGCCCCAGCCATCCTGACCAAGCTGCTCGGCAGTCCACATTTCTCCAACGCCCGGCGCCTGAGGGAGTTCCTGCGATTCGTTGTTTCAAAAGCCGCCGCCGGGGAAACCGCGCGCATCAGCGAGCACCTGATCGCGATGGAGGTCTATGGCCGCGATGCGGACTACGACCCAGCCGTGGACTCCATCGTCCGGGTAGAAGCTAACCGGCTGCGCGCCAAGCTGCGCGACTACTACGAGGCGGAAGGGCGCGACGATCCGGTGCGGCTGCGGCTGCCAGCGGATAGCTATGTTCCGGTATTGGAATCCGCGCCGCCCGGGACGGCCGCCGCTCCGCAGCGCCGCACGCCGCTGCGGCTGACCCTGGCCGTGACATTGGCGGCGGTCACCACCATGGCGGCCCTGGTTCCGTTCGGCAAACGAGGCGGAGACGCGCGCCGCGCGATTGCGGTGCTGCCGTTCGCCAACACGGGCGGCTTGTCCGGCAAGGACTACTTCAGCGACGGTTTGACCGATCAGATTTCCGGCCAGATCGGGCGTTCGGGGAAGCTGCGAGTGGCCGCGCGGCCGTCGGCGGAGAAGTTCAAAGACGGCGACGACATCGGCCGGATTGGAGAACGACTCCACGTGGACCTGGTGCTGGAGGGCATCGTACACTTTGCGGGGGACCGGATTGGGGTGGCCACGCGCTTGTACAACAGCCACACGGGCAGCCAGATCTGGTCGCGAGATTTCGACCGGCCAGCCTCGGAAGTGCTGGTTCTGCAGGATGAGATTTCGAGCGCCGTGGCGGGCGCGCTGCAATTACGGAACGGAGGTACGGCCGCGGAACGGACCGCGCTGGGGTGGACCCGCGATTCCGGAGCGCTGGACCTTTATCTGCAAGCGCACTATTTATTCAACAGCCGCAAGCCGGAGAATCTTTTAAAGAGCGTGACGCTTTACAACTCCGCGATACAGAAAGACCCGCAATTCGCGCTGGCTTACGCCGGGCTGGCGGAAGCTTACGTGGTGCTGGGGGCAAACGAAGACCAGGACATCGCGCAGACCACCGCTCTGGCCAGACAGGCGGCGGCGCGCGCACTGGCGATCGAGCCGCGTTTGCCGGATGCCCTGTTGACGCAGGCCGCCACTGCCGACCATCCCGACTGGGCGACCCTGGAGCGCAGCTACCAGGCCGCCATCGCCGCCAATCCAAGCGACGCCAACGCGCACCACTGGTACGGCCTGAATCTGCTGGCCTCGGGGCGTTTCTCAGAGGCGGAGGCGGAAATCCGGCAGGCGCAATTGCTGGATCCGCTCTCGTTGCACATCGGCGCGGACCTCGCCGAGGTGTACTATAGCAGCCGCCGCTACCAGCGGGCCATCGAGCAGGCGGGCCGGATTCTGGAACTCGATCATCAACAACCTCAGGCGCGGCTGGCTTTGGCCAAGAGCTACGAAGCGGTGGGCCGGTATGCGGACGCCAAGGACATCCTCGAGAACCTGCTGAAGGTCAAGAACTGCGCCGCGGTGATGGCGGACCTGGGACATGTGTACGCGGTATCGGGAGACCCGGCACGCGCAGAGGGGATGTTCGATTCGCTCACGAGGCTGTCGAAGCACCGGCACGTCTCGCCGCACCACATCGCGGTTATCCAGGCCGGGCTGGGCAGGACGAGCGAAGCGCTGGCGCTGCTCGAGATGAGCTACGAACAGCACGATATCGGCCTGGCCTTTCTCAAAGTCGATCCGCGTTGGGACCCGCTGCGGCCGGACCCACGCTTCCAGAACCTGTTGCGCGGGATGACCCTCGACAAATAACGGCAAGGTCGGATATTCTCTCCAGTTGGGAGCCGTATGACCGACCTGATTCAGGCGCTGCGCGCCGGAAACCTCAATCAAGCGCGGGCCGTCATCGCCGCGGATCCCAAGGCCGCGCGCGAGCCGCGTGCGGTAGGGATGGCAGCGGGACGCGCGATGCTGGCGGCGTTGAAACTGCTGAAGGCGGCCGGCGCGGACCTGAATGCGTCGTGGCGGAATTACCGGCCGGTGCACGCCTTACTGCAGGAAGAGCCGCACGCGGCCGGTGGGAAGCCGGCGCCCGCGCGTCTGGCATGCCTGGAGTGGCTGCTGGCGCACGGCGCCGATCCGGAACAACTGGGCGCGTGGCCGGCGGCGCGCGCCATCATCGTGGCGGCGTTCGTGGGGTCGCCGGAGTACGTCAAGGTGCTGGGCCAGGGCGGCGCCAAGATCGACGGCTTCGCGGGGGCCGGGCTGGGCGACCGAAAGCTGGTTGAAAAGACGCTGCGGGCGCGGCCGGATTTCGCGCGCGAGCGCGATCACGGAGGCCTGACGGCCCTGCAAATCGCCGCCGGCTCGCGGATGCCGAAGGGGGACAGGCTGGCTATCGCGCGGCTGCTGATCGACGCGGGAGCGGAGGTGGGTGCGCTCACCCGGTCATGGGCGCAAGATGTGAATGCCGCCTACTTTGCGGCGGGGGCGAAGAACCGGGCGATGTTCGATCTGCTGCTGGGTCACGGCGCGGATGCGACGGATGCGCTCACGCACGGGGTGTGGCGCGGCGCCTTCGACCTGGCGGAATCCGCTCTGTCGCACGGGGCCGTTATCGACGGCGCGACGGCCAACGGCAAACCGCTGCTCAACGACCTGATCCGCTGGGGGCAGATTCCGCCGATGAAGTGGATGCTGGAACACGGCGCCAGCCCGAACGTGCCCGACGATGGGGGGTGGACCGCCGTGCACCAGGCGGCATCGCGGGGGAACGCGCGGATGCTGCGCGCGGTGCTGGATGCGGGTGGCGATCCCAACAGGCGGGACAAGGAAGGCCGTACGCCGCGCGAGGTAGCGCGGGCGAAGCCTACGGCCGAGATGCTGGCTGCGGCGGTCAAGGCTGCGCGGGGATAATTGCGGGGATGCCACTGACTAACCGGATCGTCTGGCGCATCGCATTGGCGGCATCGCTAGCCGTTTTGACGTTCGGCGTCTGGTTCCAGGTCTCGTTGTCACGGCACTGGACGAGACCGGCGGAGCTTCCTTACGGCGTCAATAACCCGGTCCTGGCCATGCAACTGGCCAAGCCGCCATGGCCGGAGGCGATTGTCGAGCCGGGCGAGAATATGGCGGAGATGTCCCGGCAGCAATACATCGACTTCGGCTACATCCCGAGCTATGCGGCGCTGTTCTTGTGCATTGGCCTGCTGCAACGCGCCTCCGAGCGCCGGTGGATCTCGGTGCTCGGCACAATTTCCATGGTGCTGATCCTGATCGCGGCGTGCTACGACGTGGCCGAGAATTTCGCTATTCTGGGCGTCACCCGGGAACATAACCCGGCCGCCTGGGCGTCCATCCGGCCGCGCGCTCTGGTCAAATGGGCATGCGCCTTTCTGACGATTCTGCTGCAGGCACCGTTTTACGCGACCGTAAAATTGCCGACGGCGCGGGGTGTATTGGCGGGGGTTCTTGGTGGAGCCGCAATTGCCGCCGGTCTGCCGGGTTTCCTGAGCTCGGTTACCGGAAACGAACGGGGCATCGGCCTGGCTACGCTACCGCTGCTGGTGTCGATGCTGGTGATGCCGGTGTTCCTTTGGCGAGGAAGCCGCGCCGGGGGGTAACGGGCGCGGTTCAGTCCGCGGCCGCCTGAACGAAACGGTAGGAACGCTGGAAGCACACCTCACAGCGGTGCGGCTTACAATGCCAGTTCTCGAGGAGCCAATCCACCAGGCCATGCGGCGCGGACAGGCGCACGGCATGGGAGCCACAGAAATCGCATAGAGGCCGGTCCAAGGTACGCCGCGCTTGCCGGACCTTGAGGACCATGGACACCAACAACGCCGTCATCAGCAATACGAGTGCGACGCCGCAGGCCAAAGCCACCCATGCCATGCGGCTACGCCTTCAGGAACCTGCCGATGGAGCGGGTGGCCTGCCGGATGCGATGCTCATTCTCCACCAGCGCGAAGCGCACGTAGCCCTCGCCCAGCGGGCCGAAACCGATACCGGGCGAGACGGCCACCAGAGCTTTTTCCATCAGCAGCTTGGCGAATTCCAGCGAGCCTTGCGCGAGATAGCGCCCGGGGAGCGGCGCCCACACGAACATGGAGCCGCGCGGCTTTTCGACGGGCCAGCCGGCGCGCTCCAGGCCGTTCACCAACACGTCGCGGCGCTTCTGGTACATGGCGCAGATCTTGCGGGTCTCTTCCTCGCACTCGCGCAGGGCGATGATGGAGGCAATCTGTATGGGCTGGAAAACACCGTAATCCAGGTAACTCTTGATGCGCGCCAGCGCGCCGATCATGCGCGGATTGCCGAGGCAGTAGCCCACGCGCCAGCCCGCCATGTTGTAGCTCTTGGACATCGAGAAAATCTCGACGGCCACGTCCTTGGCGCCATCCACCTGCAGGATGCTGGGCGGCCTGTAGCCGTCGAAGCCCAGGTCCGCGTAGGCAAAATCGTGGACCACCAGGGTGCCATGATGGGCCGCCAGGGCGACGACCTCGCGGAAGAAATCCAGTTCCACGCAGGTGGTCGTGGGGTTGTGTGGAAACGAAATCAGCAGGAGCTTGGGTTTTTTTGTCGACTTGCGATACAGATCTTCCAGCCGGTTCAGGAACTCCGCGGGGCTGGGCATGGGCAGGAGGCAGGCGTGTCCCTCGGCCATGATCACGCCGTACTGATGAATAGGATACGCGGGGTTCGGCGAGACCACCGCATCGCCCGGGCCAACCACGGCGAACAGCAGGTGCGCCAGGGCGTCTTTGGCGCCGATGGTGACGATGGCTTCCTTATCGGGATCGAGCGACACACCGTAATTGGTCTGGTAGCGGCGGGTAATTTCCTCGCGCAGCCGGGGAATCCCGCGGGAAGCCGAATAGCGGTGATTGCGCGCATTGCGGGCGGCTTCCACCATCTTGCCGACGATCACGCGGGGGGTGGGGCCGTCGGGGTTGCCCATCCCCAGGTCGATGACATCCTGCTGCGCGGCGCGGGCGCGGGCGCGCATTTCATTGATTACCGCAAAGACGTAGGGGGGCAGTTTCCCGATCCGGTAAAACTCTTCGGAGACTTGATCCATTCATCCTATTTTACCGTCGATTCGCTATAGAATACTTTAGGATCATGCCGCCCTTAACGCCCGAACTTGCGCAAATCGAGCAACAATTGGTTGCCGTGAAGGCCGAAGCCTCCAGCCTGGTGAACGGCTTGAAGATTACCCAGTTCAACTGGCGCCCGGATGGCCGCGGCTGGTCGGTGGCGGAGTGCCTGCTGCATCTGAACATGGTGGGCCACCGCTATGTGAACGAGCTTGATGCGGTTCTGGCGGAGGCCCGGGCGCAAGGCCGGACGGCCGCGGGCCCGTTCGGGTACGGCATGTTTGGCAAGTGGATCCTGGAGAACACGGAGCCGCCGCCGAAGCGGAAGTTCAAGGCGCGGCGGCCGTTCCGGCCCACGGAAGACCAGCCGGTGACGGCGGTGCTGCCGACCTTCCTGCACCTGCAGGATCAACTGTCGCGGCAACTCGAGCAGGCCAGCGGACTGGACCTGGCGCACATCAAAGTGCCGGCGCCGGGATTTGGGCCGGTGAGGCTGAACCTGCATATCACGCTGGCCTGGATTGCCGCGCACGAACGGCGGCATTTGTGGCAGGCCCGGCAGGTGCTGGGGCACGCCGCGTTTCCGCGGCCGGACTTTTGACGAACGCGCGCAAGACGGGGCGACCCGCGCTGACTTGAATCTAAGGAGTTCCTCGCTTATATGGCGGCGCGGCAAAACGCGCCCCTTTGCGCTTCTAAGTAAACCCGCAAAACGGCGCGTGGGCAGTTATGCGAAGGTCTTGAGGCGCCCACGCGCCTTTGCGGGTTAAGTAGTGGCGTCCAGAATCTGCCGGGTGCTTACGACGGAACAGTATTCGCCATCCAGATTTGCGAGGCTCATGGCGTGCACCTCGTCGGCGGACCGCCAGGTTCCCCGCCAGTCGCGGCGGCCAAACGTGAAGACGGCGTCTTCCACCAGGTAGGTGTCGAAGCCCAGGTTGCCGGCCATGCGGACGGTGGCTTCCACGGAATTGTTGGTGACGACTCCGGCGACTACCAGCAAGGTGTGGCCCGCGGCGCGCAGGCGGGACTCCAGACCGGTGGCGATGAAGGCGTTGTTGGTTTTCTTGGGTATGACGGTCTCGCCGGGGGCCGGCTGGGTTTCAGGCTTGAAGTCGTGGCCCGGCTGGCCGGGGCGATAGTGCGAATGGGGCTCGGTGGAATCGTGGCGGATGTGGTAGACGGGACGTCCGGTGGATCGCCAGGCAGCCAGCAAGGCGACGGCGTTAGACTCCGCGGCGGGGTTGTTGCGGGTTCCCCAATCCGGATGGTCGATGGCCTTCTGGAGGTCGATCAAGACGAGGGCGGCGGCCGGCGGCAGGGGGTTGGGAACGGGTTTGGGCATCCCTCATCAGCCTAACGTTTGGGTGGCCGCCACGTCCAACGTTCTCACACAGGAGGATTTACATGCGACTGACGTATTCGGCGGCCCTGGCCCTGGCGCTTCTGAGCTTTCAATCCGCGGCGGCCGAGCGCGAAGGATCTTTCGACCGCACCCTGAAGGTCAGCGGCCCGGTCGATCTGGATGTCGAGACAGGTTCGGGCCGTATCGAGGTGCGGCCGGGAGACACTGCGACCGTGCAGATCCACGGGACGATCCGGGCGCACGACGAGTTCTTCCACAGCGAGGAAGCCCGCATTCACGAGATCGAGAAGAATCCGCCGATTTCGCAGACGGGGAACACGGTGCGCATCATTAAGCCGTCTGACGAATGGTTGCGGCGGCACGTGTCGATCAGCTACGAGCTGGTGGTTCCGCAGCAGACGCGGTTGCGGGCGCGGACGGGATCGGGGAGCGAGAGCGTGGAGGGGATCCACGGCCCGGTGGAAGTGGAGACCGGCTCGGGGTCAGTGAAGGTGGCGCGGGTGGACGATGAAGTCCGCATACAAACGGGCTCCGGGCGTATCGAGCTGGATTCGGTGAAAGGCAAGGTGGACGCGCACACGGGGAGCGGCACGATTGAAGGCTCCGGCATTTCCGGTCCGATCAACGCGCACACGGGAAGCGGGAGCGTCCGGTTGGAGCAGACGGCCGCGGGGCCGCTCGAAGCGCACACAGGATCCGGGGGGGTGAACGTGAGGCTGCCGGCGGACGCCGCGTTCGATCTATACGCGCATACGGGGTCGGGGCACGTTTACGTGGATCATCCGATCACGGTCCACGGCAACCTGGGCGGCCACGAGATACAGGGCAAGGTGAAGGGCGGCGGCGCGCTGGTGGACGTGCGTACGGGCTCCGGATCGGTGCGTATCGAATAGCGGGTTTGGTCAGGCGGTCTGGAAGAGGTGCGAGCGGCGGGCTTCCAGATCCAGCAGGAAGCGCTTGAGCGGCAATCCACCGCCAAAGCCGGTCAACGATCCGTCCGCGCCGATGACGCGGTGGCAAGGCACCACGATAGGGATGGGATTGCGCCCGTTGGCCGCGCCCACGGCCCGCACGGCTTTGGGCGCCCGGATGGCGGCGGCGACCTGGCTGTAACTGCGCGTCTCGCCGTAAGGGATTTTCAGCAGCTCGGTCCAGACGCTTTTTTGAAATTCGGTGCCCTGCATGTCGAGGGGCAGGCCGAACTCCCGCAATTCACCGGCGAAGTAGGCGCGCAGTTCCGCGACGGCGTGCCGGAGAAGCGCGTTCGATGGGCACTCGCGCCCAGGCAAGGCGGCCGCGGCTTTCAGTTCAATCGCGCGAATGCCGAGGTCCGAGGCGACTACTCCAAAATTGTAACCGCCGGTTTCGAAACGCGTCCATTCCAGCATCAGTCCAGTTTAACCGGATCCGGCATGGGCGGGTTTTACGAGGTGGCGGCAGACGCCGCCGTGCTCATTTCGCTGTTCCCCGCCACCCAAATCTGGCTGACGCTAGTCATGGGCCCGACGACCAGGCCCGCGGTAGTGAGTGCGACGAAAGCCAGCAGGAGCACATACTCTGTGAGGTCCTGGCCTTCTTCGCCGCGAACGAACTGTTTCCATGCGAGCATACGATCTCCCGAAAGCAAGCCGCATATAAAAGGTACGGCCCGCGCGTCGAACAAGATACCCTGAATTCAGTTAACGGGAGTCTCCCCGCGCCGGCCCCCGGCTGTGCTATTCTCAACGCAGATAGTGGTTATGCGTCTGCGCACCGCCCTTGGCGTGGGTTTTCTGGGACTGGCCGCTTGGGGCTACCTGCTGGCACAGGCGCCCTTCAAAGAGTACCCCGCGCTCGAATACGAAAACTTTCCGATACCTACGGACTGGAATCAGAAGACCGAATGGACGCGGGCCCGGCTGCGCTATCCGGATGTCTATGGTTACCCGTTTGCGGACCTGCGCATGCGCGACGGCCGTGCGTTCCCGGGTTACTGGACGATGGATTATCCCCGCTCCGACCGCCACCTGATGGCAGGTATACGGCGGTTAACCCGCATCGAAACGCGTTCGGTAGAGCAGGTAGTGAGCCTGGACGGGAGCGGCGAGGTATATAACTGGCCCACGTTGTACGCGGTTGAGGTGGGCCACTGGCGGTTGCCCGACGACCAGGCGGCGCAGCTTCGCGAGTTTCTGCTGCGCGGGGGTTTCCTGATGGTGGATGACTTTCACGGCACCAAAGAGTGGAATGTCTTCCTGGCCAGCATGCGCAAGGTGTTTCCGGACCGCCCCATCGTGGAACTCGCCAACAACGATGCGATCTTCCATACCGTCTACGATCTGGACGAAAGGTTTCAGGTGCCGGGGGCGCAATACTTTGAGAGCCACCAGACATTCGAGCAGGATGGCTACCAGCCTCGCTGGCGCGGCATCTATGACGATAAAGGCCGCGTGATGGTGGCCATCTGCCACAACATGGACCTGGGCGACGCCTGGGAGTGGTCGGACGACGCCCGGTATTACGAGAAATGGGCGTCGCTGGCTTACCGCATCGCGGTGAATTACTTCGTCTACGATCTCACGCACTAACTTGCGGTGGCTTGGATCAGTCGCGGCGGTAATCTCATTATGCACGGGGCTGCGGGCTCAAGACGCGCGCGAAATCGTGCGCAAATCGGTAGAGCTGGATCAGGCGAACTGGGCGCGCATGAAGGATTACACCTGGATCGCGCATTCCGAAGAGCGGCACTTCGATGGCAGCGGCAAGGTGAAATCAGAAGACAAGAGCGCCTGGGAAACCGTAGTGCTGGACGGCGAGCCGTACCGGCGCATGCTGGAGCGCAACAACCGGACGCTGTCGGCAGGCGAACAGAAGAAGGAACAGGAGAAGCTCGACAAAAGCGCCGCCCACCTGGCCCACGAGACACCGGCGCAAAAGCAACAGCGACTGGCGGAATACGAGAAGCGGCGGAAACGGGAGCGCGAGTTCCTGCGCGAAATACCGGACGCTTACGATCTGCGCATCGAGAGTGAAACCCAGGTGGACGGCGAGGATGTTTGGGTCATTGCAGGCACTCCCCGAGCGGGTTACCATCCGAAGGAAGGGGACGCCAAGGCTTTCGCGAAGATCAAAGGGAGAATCTGGATCGATAAGTCGAGCTACCAGTGGGTGCGAGTGGAGGCGGAGACTACCGGAACCCTATCATACGGACTATTTCTGGCGCGACTGAACGGCGGGGCAAAGCTGGTCTTCGAACAGGCCCGGGCGGGCGACGCCTTGTGGCTGCCCAAACGCCTTTACATGAAAGGGACGGGCAGGCTGGCGTTACTGAAAAAGATCGCCATGGATGAGGAAATCACCTGGAGTGACTATCGCAAGTTCCAGGTGAGTTCCAAGATCGTGCCACTGGCGCAGTAGCCGGCTGCTATAGGCCGTAGAGCTTGCGGGCGTTTTCGCGGAGCACCAGGCCGGCGAGTTCCAGGGCGCGGCTGCGTGAGATCTCGCCATCCCGCATCATGTTGGTCAGCGCGATCACCAGCGCCTTTCTGCTTCTCTGGGAGGCGATCCAACCGCTTTCCTCCCATCCCATTTCATTGGAGTAAGGGTAAGCATCGGTCCCGAACATAACTTTCTCCGGCACGTATTCCAGCCATTGGCGCAGGGTCACGGCCAATGCCGCGGGCGGAAACAGGAGCGATTGCGCCGAATAATCCAGGTAAGCGTTGGGCTTCTGTAACAGGGCCGTGATTTCGCCGATAAAAGGCCAGCCGCCGTGCAGCATCACGAACTTTGTTTGGCGCAGTGCGGGATCGTCCAGGAGAGATTCGAGTAAGAGGGGGTTGGCGCCCCGGACATCGAAGTAGCTACCGGCTCCGGCCATGGTATGAATGTGCACCGCCATACCGAGGCGCCCGCATTCCGCGGCGATGCGGCGAAACAGGTAATCCTGCAGGATCTTGTACTGGTCATCCGGCGGGGCGCCTTTGGCCCGGTAGCGCGCGTATACCTTGGCGGCCACCGCGGCAATCGCTGGTTCGAACGCCAGCGAGCGGAGGTAGGCGGCCTCGAATTTTTCAGCTACGGCGCCGCCTTGTTTCTGGCGCTCGAGAGTGGGAGTGACCACGCGCGCAAGGTATTCATCCAGGCTGGCCGGTGTCGCGGTCAGCTGCAGGTCCTTGAGGTAGCGGCGGCGCAGGAGGTCTTCATCCGCGAAGAAGGCACGGCGGTCGGAGTTGGCGG
>DATGGM010000242.1:0-28113 GCA_035308525.1 Bryobacteraceae bacterium | reverse complement strand
CCCGCGCCATGCCCGCCACGGGCGCCACCTTAATCGCATCGATCTTGTCGTAGAGCGCCAGGGCCGCGGGCCGCACCGCGCCCGCCACCGAGACATCGCGCGGACCGGCGGCGGCGTCCTTGGCCACCTCCACCTCCACGCGGACTCGATCCGCCGACGCGTTGACGACCCGTTTCACGGTTGTCCCGGTGCCGAAATCGATGGCCGCCGCGTCCAATCCCGCCGGGAAATTCGCGCCGAAGATGGATACCTCGTGCGTCCCGCCGGCGGCCAGAGACGCCACGTCCAGCCCTGCCACCGCCGGATCGCCGCCCACCCGCGTCATAGTCACTTCCATCCCGATCTCGTTGTATCCGCCCGTGAACCAGCGCCCGGTCAGTTCCCGCTGCGTGCGATCCAGAAACATCACTTCGCGCCAACCGTCCTTGCCCGCGCCCTCAAACGAGCGGCCGCGCCATTGGAAGCCGGTATACAGGATGGCCCGGCCCCGCCGCGTCAGCGTTTCGCCCGTTTTCGCGCTCACGTACTTCGTGTCGGTTACGAACTCCTGCTCGCCCCCGCCCGCCTGGATGGTGGTTTCTCCGTAGAACGTGCCGCGCCCCGGCCGGTACCCTCGGAACATCCAGCGGCCCTGCAGCTTCGGCGCGCCCATATTCGCCGACCATGCCGACCACTCCGCCGTCCGCAACGGCAGCCCCTCGGCCAGCAGCGGCAGGACTTTTTCCATGGGGTGCCGGTTATCCGGCGGACGGCCATCCGGCCCGGGCTCTGTCTGCGGCGGACTCATGCGGCGGAATGCCTGAAAGTCCGAGAACGGAAAGTAGCCGCGATGCATCGCGATCAGCAGTTCCCACTCGCTCTTGCTGCGGCGCTGGGAAACCACCCGCCCCAGCGAGTGACACTTGGAGCAGACTTCGTCCACGTCCTTCGCCGGGTAGTGGTAATCGATCATCGTTTTCTCGGCTTCGAAGGACGCTTTGCGCGCCTCTTCCGGCGCCAGCCCCAGATTATTCGCAAGGTACCGCAGCACATCGCGCGCCACCGCCGGCTCGATCTGCAAGCCGTTCAGCTCCACCATCCGCTTGATGGTGTGCTCCCAGCCCTCGGGAGTCGTGCGCCGCCAGGAGATGCGCGACATGCGCAGCTTGTCATCAACGTTGTGGCACGGCGAACAGGTCTTGCGCACCAGTTCGCTCTTGATGGGTGTGCCGCTGGCGATTTCTTCCTTCTCGGATTCGGTGGGTTCCTTCGGTTTGCCGGGCTCCGCCTGCTGCGCCGCGAGACAACAGATCGACAGTACCCAAACAGACAGCGTCCGCATTTGGCTGATTATACAATTACCAGGATGCGCGCCGCGAGCAGCGCGGATAGCGCCGTAAGGAAGTGCGGCAAATCCACCGGCGCGGCGGCCCGGTTGTAGGCCTCGAACAGGTCCGGAACCTGCCGGTAATGCGGCGCGATCTCTACCAGCCGGCACACCTCCACGTTGCCAACGTAGTCGAGCAATTCCCCGCCCTCGGGGCCCGCCAGCGCATCGCGCAGCACCACCTCGCGGCCCGCGATCCCCGCCCTTTGCCCCGCTTCCACGCCCTCGCCCCGCCGCAGCCGGATCGATCGCTTCCGGCGTAGTTCGAGCAGCGCCACGCGCATGCGATCTGGATCCGGCGCCGGCGGCGCAGGTTCTTCAAACTCCCAGCGTGTTCCCCAGAACGGCAGGGCTTCCTCGCCGGCCGCGTTGCGCGACCAGCCGCTGGCCTGCCGTCGATAGCCTTCGTACACCTGCCGCTCGCGCGCATCGTAGAACTGCAGCGCGGCGTCCCGCATGGCGGGATTCCCAAGGCAGGTGTTGGCGACCACTGCCCCTACCCACCCTGACACCATCGCCTTCTTCACACCAAAGGACGACAACGGGTCGATGCACGACGCCGCGTCGCCCGCAAACAGAAAGCCCGGCCCGCAAAACTGCCGCGAGGTATACGGCGAGGCGTCGCGTCCCCATGGCGCTCCGGCGGGCTCCGAACCCGTGAAGATTCGCCGGACCGCGCGGGTCTTGGCCATTTCCGCCGCATACGCGGCCGCTATCCCCTGGCGGCGCACCATGCGGGTCTCGGCCGGGTCCACCATGAACGCGACGTGCCGCAGCGTACGCGAAAGCGGCACGCTCCAGGCCCATCCATCACCGTAGGCCTCCACCAGCGTGTGGCTGGCGTCCGGCAAACGCCATCCCTTGGCGCTCTGCCACACACCGCACAGAGCAATCGTGCGCGAGTTCCGCGGGCGCACGCGATAGGCCCGCGCCAGCACGCCCGTACGGCCTGAGCAGTCCAGCACGAATCGCGCCGGCGGCCGCGTGCCGGCCGGGATCAGCCCCGCGCCCGCCGACTCCGCCAGCCCCAGCAGCAGGCGGTCGAAGCTGCGCCGCAGCACCTGGTAGCCGGTTCCATCGGGATACGGTTCCACCCGCCGCCGCGACCCGCCCCACCAAACCGTGTTCCCCGCGGTGGAGAAGAATCCGCCGGCGGCGACTGCCTCGTCGATTCCCAGAAACCGGAAGACTTTGTGGGTGCTGGGCGGCAGGCATTCCGCCATGCTATGGCGCGGCGCGGGACCGCTGGCCACCGCCACCGCGTAGCCCCATTGCGCGAGCAAGCGCGCGGCCGTCGCGCCCGCCGGTCCGCCGCCCAGAATCAGTGCATCCACCGGGGCCATCGAGAAACAATTCTACCAACCGGGCCAACCGGCGCCGTGAGATCAGCGGATTTCGGCAGCCGTTTGAATCTCTATGTCCACCTTGTCGCTGACCCGGAGCAGCAGCGTGCTGGGGTTCTTCATGCCCCATTTCACGTACGGCACGGCGAAGCGCATGGTGGCGGTAGCCTGACCCTCGCCCATGCGCAACTCCACCGGGATAGTCATCTCGTGGCTGGCGCCGTGGATCGTGAATATGCCGTGCACCTGCAGCTTTGACGGGCCCGTGGGCAGCACCGTGCCCTCGACCCGGTCCGGAGCGAAGATGATCTCGGGATACCGGCTGCTCTCCAGAATATTTCTATGCATGCGCCGGTCGCGCGCGTCGCTGCCGCTCTCGCCGCTGGCGGCATCCACCACAACTTCGCCGGCAACATTCCCATTCGCCGGATCGAAGCGGAGCGCGCCTCTCTTCAATTTGAAGTTTCCGCGCACGGTGTGCAGCACATCGGCCAGCGTAAACGTCACGCTTGTCCGGGCCGGGTCGAACTCCAGCGCGGTTTGATGGCCAATTATCGCGGCTGCCTGCGCCAGGGCGCACATGACGAAGGCTGCGCCAATCGCTGCGGTCAGTAGTTTTCGAGACAGATGGGACATAAGCTTGAATCAAAAGTCAGACGGTCAATACACGGCGGGCCAGACCCAGCGCCTCGGACCAGAACGCGTTGGATGTATGGAGGAGTTCTACCACCGCGCGCATGGCGCGCACAAACTCGTCGATCTGTTCTTCGGAGACAATCAACGGCGGCGCGGCTTTCAGCACCATGAAGTTATTGCCGCAGATCTGGGTGAGCATGCCGTGGTCGCGGAAGAGCCGCATCACCAAAACCTGGCCGAACATGCCGGCATGCATGCGGCGAAAAGCCTCAAACGGGACGCGCAGCCGCGCCTGGCGGGGTGCGCGGAACTCGATGCCGCTCAGCAGGCCCGCGCCGCGGATCTCTCCGACCATTTCAAATTGCGAGAGAGCCTCCGACAACCGCTGCCGCAGGATGCTCCCCATGCGCGCCGCACGCTCGCCGCAGCCTTCCTGTTCCAGCACATCCAGCGTAGCCAGTCCGGCGCGCATAGCCAGGCTGTTCTCGCTGAAAGTCGACGTGTGCACGATGGCGCGTTGCAGGGAGTTGTAGACGGACTCGTACACCGGGTCGGACATCAACACGGCGCCGCAAGGGATAAGGCCGCCGCTGAGCGCTTTGGCGAGGATCACCATGTCCGGATCGAGCCCAAAATGTTGCGCCGCCAAAAAAGGGCCCGTGCGGTACATCCCGGTCTGCACCTCGTCCAGGACCAGGAGCGTTCCGTAGCGCCGGCAAAGCGACTGCGCCGTGCGAAGGTATTCCGGCTCCGGGACCTTGATTCCCCCCTCGGCCTGAATAGGCTCCACGATAAACGCGGCGTACCGTTTGGTGGCCAGCCGCTTTTCGAGCTGCGCGACGTTGCCGAAGGGCAGCGCTTCCGTCCCCGGTAACAGCGGATCGAAGCCGTCGCGCCAGAACGGGCTCCCCATCAGCGAGAGCGCTCCGCAAGTCAGACCGTGGAACGCGCCGTCGGCATATAGCAGTCCGGAACGGCCTGTGTGGGCGCGGGAGAACTTAATGGCGGTTTCCACGCCTTCGCTCCCCGAACTGCCAAAGCACACCTTATTGAGCCGGCCGCCGGCCCGCTCGCAAAGGCGCCCCGCCAGTTCCGCCGCCGGTTCCGGGACGTGGCTCTGCAACATGGTGGGACCGCAGCGGTCGAGTTCCTGTTGCAGCGCGGCGACTATTTGCGGGTGATTGTGCCCGGCGTTGTGAACACAGTAGCCGGAAAGGAAATCGAGGATGCGGCGGCCGTCGGAGGTAAACAGCTCGGCTCCGGCGCAATGCGCGTACTGCACGTTCATCTGCAGAACGTTAAGCAGTCTTACCCATTGCGGATTAACATGGGTGGAGTACTGGGTATCGACACCTGGAGCGGGAGCGGTATTTGGCATTCCGATGCTTGTAGGACGCGCGGAAGGTCCCTCTCGTTTCTCAATAGCCACGCATTGGCGCCCTTAAGCTAATCTGATGAAGGACTTCCCGATGAAATTACGATTGTGCGTTCTGCTGGTCTGGGCCGCGGCCGCCTGGTGCGACGACCCCCCTTTCCCGGTGATTTCAAAGGTGGATGCCAGAGACATTGCGGGCCGCCCGGTCCAACTGGACGCCGCCGGCAAGCTGTTGCCCTGGCCGATGCCGGAGGACACCGGATATTCTTACAGCTCCCATGTGCTCACGCAATGGAGCATTCTGTGGGATCAGCACAACCGCCAGCGCTACCACTACTTCTTCTGTTGCTTCGATTTCGACCGCACCACCTTCGAGATGCAGCCCGACTGGCATTGGGCCAACTCCACGGCGTACGTGCGCGCCATGATGCAGGGCTTCATCGAGCGCCTGTATCCCTTTACGGGCGATCCGAATACCCTCACTTTTCTCCAGGACTTTGTCGACTACGAGCTGGAAAACGGACAGACTCCCGAGAGCTATGCCTGGGCGCGGGTGCCGTACACCTCGGCCAATCCCGGCGACCAGCGCTATACCGGCTGGAGCAGTCACGGTGAGGACTACCTGGAACCGCACGTGGTCGGCGAAGAAGGCTACGCCTATCTGCGGCTCTATGAGATGACGGGCAACACGAAATACCTGCAAGCCGCCATACGCTGCGCCGACGCGCTGGTGAAGAACTACAAGGACGGCGACGCGGATCACTCGCCCTGGCCCGTCCGCTGCTACGCCCGCGACGGCAAAGTGGAAGGCCGCGGCATGGGACCCTACTCAGCCAACGTGGTTGAGCCTGTCATGCTTTTCGACGAGCTGATGCGGATCGGCCAGGGCGCGGTCGCCCAATACAAACCCGTGCGGCAGAAGGCCTGGGAATGGCTGCATCAGTACCCCATGAAGAACAACGTGTGGGTCGGTTACTTCGAGGATGTCGCGCCCAGTATGGACAACATGAACCAGGTTATCCCGCTGGAATATGCGCGCTATGTTCTCCTCAATCCGGAGAAAGACCCGGACTGGCGCGAAAATGCGCGCAAGCTGATCGATTGGGTCAAGACTACGCCGAAATGGCCCAAGTACATCGTGCATGGCGCTACAGTCACGACCGAGCAGGGCAATGGAAAAAGCTTCTGTTGCAATCTGCCGAACCAGTGCTGCGACAGCCACACTTCGCGCCTGGCGGCTGTCGAGGCCCTGTACTATGCGCGCACTGGCGACGCCGCTTATAAGGAGCAGGCGTTCCGATCGTATAACTGGGTGACTTACTTCCAGGGAATGCCGGCCGGCGCGCACGCACCTTGGGGCGCCAATCAATGGTGGTTTACCGATGAGTTCTCAGATGGTCCCCGGCGCCTGATGGACGCATTCTGGGCGGTTCCCGAGTGGGCTCCCGCGGACGAGTCGCACCTGCTGGGGTCGCATTCCGTGGTCACTAAGATTGCGTATGGCAAAGGCTCGCTTACTTACTCTACGTTCGATGCGTCTTCGACCGATGTCCTGCGTCTGAGCTTTGCGCCGGATGGGATATTTGCAGGCGGCCGCAAGCTCACTCGCAGCTTTGGTCCCGGCATGGACCTGAAGCAGGAAGGTTATACATTCGACGATGCCACGCGTGTTCTTCGCATCCGCCACGATTCCGCCCGCGATGTGGACGTGCAGGGCTTCGCGCCGGAGCCCGTACCGTTGATCGTCGATTTCGACAACCCGCATCTGGGGGCGAATGCCGTATTGCACGGCCAGTATCCGTCGGGCGGAATCGACTGGGGCGAAGGGCAGTGGAAAATCAGCGCGCCGCGGGAGCGCATGAGCACTTTTTCGCTTTGCGTCGCCGGCCAGGAGAAGAAAGCCCAATTCGACTTCGCGTACGCGCGCATGTTCATGCGGCTGGATGTCTACAACCCGCTGAACATCGAAACCAGGCTGACGATCTCCTCACCGGAAACACCCGCTATTTCCTTTACCCTGAAGCCGCGTGAATTGCGGCGCATCAAAACCGGCTGGATGGACCGTTCGTCGTCGGTGACTCTGGAATCGGACGCGCTGCCGTCCCTCTTATTCGATAACCTGGCGTACTCGCCTTATCTCTGGGGCACACCGGCCAGGCCCTGATCGCCGGTTACTCCGGCAGCGCCCAGGCGTACAACACGCTCTGCACTCCCTCCACCACGTACTGCCGGCCATCCAGCTCGTAAGTCATCGGCGAGCTGAACATGGGGCCGCCGGCGTTCACGTGCCAGAGCGTTTTGCCGGTGGCCGCGTCCAGGACCAGCAGGTTGCCCTGCGAATCCCCGGTGAAAAGCAGTTTGCCGGCCGTCGTCAGAATCCCGGCGATACTCTCGCCCGGTCCCAACTCATGGCTCCAGCGGATCTCGCCTGTGTGGTAATCGATCGCGCGGATGGTGGATTCCTCGTACAGGTTATGATCGCGCCCGGCCCACCCCTCCGGCTTTCCCGTAGCCGTGTAATAGAAGATGCTGTAGACCCGCCGCGCCACCACGTAGAACAAACCCAGCGCGGGATCGAAGCTGGGCGCCATCCAATTCGTGGCGCCGTCGGAACCGGGCAGCAGCAGCCGTCCGTCGGCATGCGGCTCCTTCTCCTTCAGCCCCACAGGCCGGCCGCGATCGTCGATGCCGGAGGTCCAGTTGGTCTCGGTAAACGGTTTGGTCAGCAGATGTTCGCCGTTGGTCCGGTCCAGGACGAAGAAGAACCCGTTGCGGCTGGCCTGCGCCAGCAGCTTCCGCGGCTTCCCTCCGAACTCGGCGTCGAACAATACTGGCGTCTGCACGGCGTCCCAATCGTGCGTGTCGTGCGGCGAGGGTTGAAAGTACCACTCCAGCTTGCCCGTATCGGGATTCAGGGCCACGATGGAACAGGTGTACAGGTTGTCTCCGGGACGCGCATCGCCGGCCAGCACCGGATTCGGATTGCCCGTGCCCCAATACAACAGGTTCAGCGACGGATCGTACGTGCCGGTCATCCAGGTCATACCGCCGCCGTGGGATATGGCATCGCCGTCCTTCGGCCACGTCTCGGATCCTGGCTCGCCCGGCTTGGGTTCGGTGTACCAGCGCCACTGCATCTTACCGGTCTCGGGATCGACCGACTCCAGGAATCCGGGGATGTCCGTGGCATCACCTGAAACACCGGCGATCACGTGATTGCCCACGATCAGCGGCGCCATGGTGGCGAAGTAACCCAGCTTTACGTCGGCCAGTTCGATGTTCCAGCGCACGTGGCCGTCCTTGGCATCCAGGCTGATCAGATGCGCGTCCGGGGTTTCAAAGTACAGCCAGTTGCCCCACATGCCTACGCCGCGGTGTCCGATGTGATCGCCGGCCTCGGACTTGTAGCGATAGTGCCAGATCTGGCGGCCGGTGCGGGCGTCGACTGCCCACACCTGCTCGGGCACCGTGAAATAAAGAATTCCATTCACTTCGAGCGGCGTGGATTTGATGGCGTCGGCATTGGCCTGGAACGCCCAGGCAAGTGTCAGCGATTTGATGTTGAATGTGTTGATTTGCCGCAGCGGGCTGTAGCGGCGGCCGGTGTAGTCGCCGTTATAACTAGGCCAGGTATCCGTGGGTAACTTCAGCAGCGCGGCGGGGTCTAACCCTTGTGCCATCGCCGTCCCGAGGCTGACGCAGACTGCCGCGCAGCGAATCCAGTCAGCTCTCACTTGAGGGTCTCCAGATAAGCGAATAAGTTATGTATGTCTGTATCCGTATACTTGCCAAGCAACTCGTGATGGGCCTGCAACGGGTCGTGGACTTCCACTTTGACTTTCTCGCGAGACCACGAGTGATACCAGCCGGACTCATCCCGCAATGCCACGGAGAACTCGTCCAGATGGGCCATCTTTCCGCTGATCTGCTCGCCGGCGGGAGTAGTGACGGTCAGGGTGACGACACCGCGGCGGGGCGCCAGGATGCGCTCCTCCAGGTATAGCGGCGCGTATTTCTTGGCGATGCCCGCCAGATCGCCGGTGGGCGAGTGACAGGTGGCGCACTTGCCGGCGCCGTTAAAGTACGCGCGTCCGGCATCCGCGTCGCCCGTCAGCAGGCGCTCGATCGGATAGTCGCCGCCCACCCGGGAACTGCCGGCGGCCTGCTTTACGCGCTGGTGAAGGAAATAGACGATGTCCTGGATAGTGTTATCCGGCAGCGGCAGCGCGGGCATGCCGTTATCCGGGCGGCCATTGCGAATTACGGGTCCGATCAGCTCCCCGCCTGAATCGCGATTGACCAGCGGCGATCGCACCAGGTCCGGCGCCCGCGCGCCGGTGGCGTCTTCGCCATGGCAGAATCCGCAGGATTGCGCGAATTCCTTTTGGCCGCGCGCCGCAGTGTGCTGCTGCGAGAAACCGGTGGCCGCCAATGTGGCCGCAACGGCCGCGCAACGCAGGGATCGCATCATGATCGCAGTATACTAAAGCGATTTCCAAGAGACATAAGAGGAGACAGAAGATGAGCCAGCACCCAGACGCCAGATTGCTCGGCAGGCGCGCGTTCACCGCCATCGCCGCCGGCGCCGCCGCGGTCCCCGCGCTTCCGGCGCAGCAGGCGCCACCTCCGCCAGCCCCCAATCCCGATACCAGCCAACAGCGCCGCGGAACCGCGCCGGAGGGTGCCCCCTTCGATCATCCGCTGGAGTTCACCAGCAAGCCAGCGCCGCTGAAGGTCCGGCCTTTTCCGATGACCCAGGTGCGGCTGACGGGCGGCATCTGTAAAACCGCCGAAGACTGGAACCGCGGCTACATGGACCGGCTCCCCGCCGGCCGGCTGCTGCACAACTTCCGGATCAATGCGGGCCTCGCGTCAACCGCCGCGCCCTTCGGCGGATGGGAGGAGCCGGCCGGCGAGCTCCGTGGCCACTTCACCGGCCATTACCTGTCCGCGGCGGCGCTGGTGTACGCATCCCGCGGCGATAAGGAGATCAAGGCCAAGGGCGACGAAATGGTCGCCGCGCTGGCCCAATGTCAACAGAAGCTGGGCGGCGGCTACTTGAGCGCATTTCCCAGGGAATTCTGGGACCGGCTGGACGCGCGCAAGCAGGTCTGGGCGCCGTTCTACACCATCCACAAGATCATGGCCGGCATGTTCGACCAGTATCGTCTGGCGGGCAACCGGCAGGCGCTCGAAGTGTTGCAGGGCATGGCTACCTGGGCCGACGAATGGACCGCTCCCAAGACCGAAGAGCACATGCAGGACATCCTGAATACCGAGTACGGCGGGATGAACGACGTGCTGTACAACCTGGCGGCGGCGGTCAAGGACGATCGCTGGGCCAAGGTGGGCGACCGCTTCACCAAAAAGCGTTTCTTCAACCCGCTGGCGCTGCGGCGTGACGAATTACGCGGCTTGCACGTGAACACGCATATTCCGCAAGTGATCGGCTCCGCGCGGCGATACGAGCTTTCGAGCGACATGCGCTTCCACGATGTGGCCGACTACTTCTGGCAGGAGGTGGTGAGCGCCCGCACCTACCCGACCGGCGGCACCAGCAATGGCGAAGGATGGCTGGTGCCGCCACGGCAGCTTGCCTCGGAATTGAAGCGCAGCACGGCCACCGCCGAGTGTTGCTGCGGCTATAACATGCTGAAGCTGACCCGCCACCTTTACGGTTGGACGGGCGACCCGCGCTATTTCGACTTCTACGAGCGCACTTTACTGAACGAGCGCATCGGAACCATTCACCCCGGCAACGGCCACACCCAGTACTACCTGTCGCTCACGCCCGGTGCGTACAAGACCTTCAATACTGAAGATCAATCCTTCTGGTGCTGCACCGGAACCGGAGTGGAGGAATATTCCAAGCTGAACGACAGCATCTACTGGCACGACCAGGATGGCCTGTACGTGAACTTGTTCGTGCCCTCGGAACTGAACTGGCCCGAGAAAGGGCTGCGCGTGCGCCAGGAAACGAATTTCCCGGAGAAGCCCGAGACGGCTCTGATCGTAACGGCTGACCATGCTGTTGAGATGCCGCTGCGTATCCGCATCCCGGGTTGGGCGGACGCCGGTGGAGTGGTAAAGATCAACGGCAAGCCGCTCGAGACCTTTGCCGGGCCGGGCAGTTACCTGACCATCAAGCGCACCTGGCAGACGGGCGACCGTGTGGAGTTGGCGATGCCCATGCGGCTGCACATCGAAGCCGCGCCGGACGATTCACGCATCCAGGCGGTGATGTACGGGCCGCTGGTGCTGGCGGCCGACCTGGGGTCCCAAGGGCTAAAGCCGGAACTGATCGAGGGTTCCAACGTCCCGCGGATGGGGGACCTTCCGCCGCTGACTGTGGCTGCGGCCGAGTTCGTGCCCCCCAGGACCATCCCCCCGCGGGACGGCCGACCGGAACGCCATATCCCCGCGCAGATGATCCCCACAGTGCGCGCGGCCGATGATGATCCGAACGCGTGGATCAAGCCCGCCGGCGAGCCGCTTGAGTTCCGAACCACCGGCCAGGAGAAGGACCTGACACTCAAGCCGGTCAATAGCCTTTTCGAGAAGCGCTATTCCGTGTACCTGCAGGTTTCCTGACGCGGAGAGCGCCGCTGAACAGGTAAAGTAGAAGAATGATGCACCGCATGGCCGGCTGCCTGCCGCTGCTCACTGCGATCCCCCTGCTGGCCTCCGTGCCGCCTTCCGCGTGGGTGCCTGCGCGCTGGGACGGAACGAACCCAAAAACGCTCGACCTGCTCTCCGGCACGCCCATTAATTGCCTGCTGCTGAACACGTACACGGCCGAATTCATCGACCGCGCCAGCGCACGTGGTGTAGCCGTGCTGGCCGTGCTGCGGCCGGGTGGCGACCCCTCCGACGCCGCGCGCAAGGCCATTCACGCGGGCCTGCAGGGTATCGTCCTTGAAGGAGACTTTCCCAGGGGAGCCGCAACCCGCGTACGCGATGCCCTGGCCGATGCGCACGCCACGGTAGTCGAACTCACATCCCGCGCGCGTATGCCGCTGGGCGATCCGGACCCCATCGTCGCCACCTATCAGGGCGTGTGGCCGGGTATCCAGGTGCTCGACAATGGCGCAGCCAAGGCCGCGCCGTCCGGTTCGCCGTGGATCGACACCAACACCGGGTTCATACGCTCGGTGCGCGCGTGGGGCCCCGCGGCAGTCTGGCTGGGATACCAGCCGCCGGCCAACTCGGTGATCACGATCGAACGCTATCTGGCGGCCATCAGCGACGCGGAGATGGCCGGCGCGCGCTGGATCGTGGCGCTCGACGGCGATTTATCCGCGCGGCTGCAGCGCGGCGATGCCGACGCCGTGAAAGTGTGGCGCGCCATGGCGCAGGTGCTCCAGTTCTTTGAAACACACCCGGAGTGGCGCACCCTACGGTCCTACGGCAAACTCGCCGTGGTGCAGGATAAAGACGACGCAATGCTCTCGGGCGGCATCCTGGACATGATCGCGGCCAAGCACACGCCTCTGCGCGCCATCCCCGGCCAGCGGCTGACGGCGGATTCGCTGGCGGGCGCATCCATGGCCGTCAACGTGGATGCCGATGCCCTGACGGTAGAGCAGCGCGAGATCCTGAAGAGCTTCGCGCGCGCCGGAGGAACCGTGCTGACCGCGCCTCCCGGATGGAAAGGACAGTCCGCACTGGCGCCCGACCAGATCACGCTGGACAAGGCCGAACTCGACCGCTTGAACGATATATGGCACGACGTGCAGACCATGACCGGCCGCAAGAACCTGGGCGCCCGCCTCTTCAACGTGGCCTCCATGCTCTCGAATGTGCTGGCCACCGAAGACCGCGGGCAGGTGGTGGTGGAGTTGGTGAACTACTCGGCCTACCCCATCGAAAACGTCACCGTGCAGGTAGTCGGCACGTTCAGGCACGCGCGGCTGATCACCCCCGGCGGCGCCGAAAAAGATCTGGAAGTCTACACCACGGACGAAGGCGGCACGGGCGTGGACATCGAACGGGTTTCCGCCTGCGCCACGGTGCGATTAGACTAGAGAAATGACCCGCAGAGAGTGGATTGCTCTGATCAGCGCGGCGCCCCTGCTCAAAGGCGGCCCCCGCGCTCCAGGCGCGCCGGTGGCCATCGCCAGGTGCGCCTCGTACGATGAGGACGTCACGGCGCGCCTGGCCACCATGTTCGATCAACTGGGCGGCCTGGATCGCCTGGTGCGCGCCAAAACGGTCACCATCAAGCTCAACTTGACCGGCAGTCCCGCGCTGCGCGTGGATGGCCGTCCGCCGGGCGTGACACACTACGTGCATCCCAAGCTGGTAGGCGCGGCCGCTCACCTGTTGGGCCGGGCCGGCGCGCGCCGCATCCGTTTCGTGGAGAGCGCCTGGGCCACCGGCGGACCGCTCGAAGATTATCTGCTCGACTCCGGATGGAACGTGCGTCAATTGCTTGCGGCCGCGCCCGGCGTAGAGTTCGAAAACACCAACGCGCTCGGGAAGGGTAACAAGTATGCGCGATTCAAGGTACCCGATAACGCTTATCTTTTTTCCGCTTACGATCTGAATCACGCCTACGAAGATACCGATGTGTTTGTGAGCATGGCCAAGCTGAAGAATCACGCTACCTGCGGCGTGACGCTTTCCATGAAGAACTGCTTCGGGATGCTTCCCGCGTCTATCTACGGCGACGATGCAGGCGTGGACGAGCCCAACGAGAACCCCAAATCGGGCCGGTCCAAGACCATGCACGAAGGCCGCAGGCAGCCCTCCAAGTCCGCGCCGTCGGAGCTGGACCCGGCTTCCAGCCGCGAGCCTGGTTATCGCGTGTCGCACATCGTGGCGGACCTGGTGAAGTCGCGGCCCATCGATCTGGCGATTATCGACGGCGTGGAGTCCCTGGCGGGGGGCGAAGGGCCGTGGATCAAAGGAGTCCACCGGGTGCAGCCCGGGGTGCTGGTGGCCGGACTCAATCCGGTGTCGACGGACGCCGTGGCCACGGCGGTGATGGGCTACGATCCGCGCGCCCCGCGCGGCGCCGCGCCGTTCCAGACATGCGACAACACCATGCTGTTGGCCGAGCGCCACGGCGTAGGTACCGCCGACCTCCGGCGCATCGAAGTGCGCGGTGTTTCCATCGCGGAGGCCATGTACCGCTATGCGTAAACCAGCCGCATTGCTCCTGCTGGCGGCCGCCACCCTGTGCGCGCAAAGCCGCCTCACCATGTTCCCGCCGGTGCGCGGCCTGCACGAGATGGTAGGCTCCACCAACAACTTCGAAGTCGATGCCGGCATGCGCACGCTGGCCGCGGGAGGCAACGCGGTGGATGCCGGAGTGGCCACCGTGCTCGCCGCCGGCGTCACGGAACTCGATCATTTCGGCCTCGGCGGCGAGATCCCCATCCTGATCAAAATGGCCGGCAAGCCGGTGGTGGCCATCAGCGGCATCGGCACGGCGCCGCAGCGCGCCACCGTGGCTTACTACAGATCCCGCAGGCGCGAGCCCTGGGAAGAGCCGGGCCACATGGCCGACATGCCCGCGCAGGGTATCCTGGCCGCGCCGGTTCCGGGAGTGATGGATGGATTGATCCTGGCGCTGGAGCGCTACGGCACGTTGTCGTTCGCGCAAGTGGCCGCGCCCGCCATCGAATACTGCGACGGATTTCCGCTTACCGAAGTGATGGCCGACTGGATTCGCGGCTCGCAGCCCCTGCTGCAATTGTGGCCCACATCGCGCGATTTCTTTCTGCCCAACGGCATGGCGCCGCGCCGCGGCGACGTTTTCCGCGAGCCGGCTCTCGGGAAGACGCTGCGCGCTCTCGTGAGCGCGGAGGGCAAAGCCAAGGGCGACCGCGTGGAGCGCCTGCGCGCGGTGCGCGATTATTTTTACAAAGGCCCGGTAGCCCGCGAGATCTCTGATTTTTGCGCGCGCAACGGCGGATTGATCGCTTACGACGACATGGCGGGTTACCACGCCGAGACCGACACGCCCCGGGTGGGAACCTATCGCGGATACGAAATCCACAAACCCGGATTCTGGACGCAGGGTCCGGTGATGATTGAAGCCCTGAACCTGCTGGAGGGATTCGATCTGCGGACTATGGGGCACAACAGCCCGGCCTATATCCACACGCTGGTGGAAGCCATCAAGCTGGCCTTCGCCGACCGCGACCGCTATTACGGCGATCCGAAGTTTTCTAAGATCCCCGAACAGACGCTGCTTTCCAAAGACTACGCGGCCGAGCGGCGCAAGCTGATCGATCCCGCGCACGCATCGCTGGAGCCCCGCCCCGGCTCTTTCGGCGGACCGCTGCAGCAGCCCATCACGTCGGAATCCGCCGTCGCGGCTCGCGATACCACGTGCGTGAACGTGGTGGACCGCGCTCGCAACATGTTCTCGGCTACACCTAGCGGCGGCTGGCTGCCGTCGGTAATCGCGGGCGATACCGGACTGGCCATGAGCGAGCGCATGCAAACGTTTGTGCTCACCGCGGGACATCCCAACGAACTCGGCCCGGGCAAGCGGCCGCGCGTCACGCTGAGCCCGACCATCGTGTTGAAGGACGGCAAGCCCTTCCTGGCGATGTCCACGCCCGGCGGCGATCTGCAGGATCAGACCCTGCTGCAGGTGTTGTTGAACATGATCGAGTTCAACATGTCGCCGCAGGAAGCCATCGAGGCGCCGCGCTTCGACAGCGCCCACATGTATGCTTCCTTCGATTTCCACGCTTTCATGCCTGGCAAGCTGAACGTGGAACGGCGCATTCCGCAGGTCACCATCGACAAGCTGATCGCCATGGGCCACAAGGTCACGGTGGTGGGCGATTGGGCCAACCTGTCGGCGCCCACCGCGATAAAGATCACCGACGAAGTACTGCACGGCGGCGCCGATCCCCGCCGCAGCCGCTTCATCTACGGGCGATGACCAGCTCACCGATCTACAAGCAATACCGCCTCAAATCGTGGGACGACTTCCTGAAAATCATCACCGGCTCGCCCTACTCCAACTGGGCGTTTCGCGGCAGCCCTGACGAGTCCTGGCCGCTGGAGAGCACGGTGTCGCGCTATTTCCGCAACTTTCAGATCGACCGGCGCGCGTGGCCGCATCAGGAAGGCCGCATCCTGCGCATCTTCAAGCGCAAGGCGCACCAGTTTCTGGCGCAGCCTCCGGATGCCGACGACGACTTCCAATGGCTGGCCCTGATGCAGCATCACGGCGCGCCCACGCGACTCCTGGACTTCACCTGGTCCCCTTACGTGGCCGCTTTCTTCGCGCTGGAACGGGCTACCGGCGACGCCGCCGTATGGGCGCTGAATCCCACGGACATCAGCGCGGGCGGCATCCGCCGCTTCTCCAAGGCGGCCAAACCAGGCATCACCAAGCGTGCCATGGACCCGCGCCGGAAAGGCAATTTCGCGCGCTATTTTCTGAAAGGCAACCGCGAGTTCATCTGGCTGGGCGAGCCCGATACCATGAATCGCCGCCTGATCGCGCAGTCCGGCACATTCGTGCTGCCGGGCGTGATCGACAAGCCCATGGAAGAGATCGTGCCGAATTACCGCGATCCGAAAAATATGATGGCCAAGTTCATCCTGCCCGCCGCCGAGGTGCGGGAGACCGGCTTGCGTGAGTTGTACCGTATGAACATTACGTACGCTACGCTGTTTCCGGACCTGGATGGCCTCGCGCGCTCCATGGCCTACGAGCTGGAATTCCACTGGGCCTATAATCCACGGACCATGGAATCGCTGCACACCGGATAAAATGCCGCGGCTGCTTCTTTTCGCCGCCACCACCGGATACCAGATCCGGGTGTTCGCCGAGACCGCGCGGCGGCTGGATGTGGAGCTGTCGCTGGCCACGGACCGCTGCCACGTGCTCGAAGATCCCTGGGGCGACCGCGCCATCCCGGTGCGATTCGAGGATGTGCCCGGATCGCTCGAGGTCCTGCGTGGACGGCGGTTCGACGCGGTGGCGGCGGTGGGCGACAGTCCTACGCTCCTGGCCGCCGAAGCGGCTGCCGCGCTCGGAGTCCTGTTTCATCCGCCGGCCGCCGTGCGCGCCTGCCACGACAAGCACGCCGCCCGCCGGCTGTTCCAGGAGGCCGGCCTGCCGGCGCCGGAGTTCTTCCGCGTCGCCCTGGCCGATGGGCCCGTGGCTGCCGCGCAACGGGCGCCCTACCCCTGTGTGCTCAAGCCGCTGGTCCTGTCAGCCAGCCGCGGCGTGATCCGCGCCGACAACGCCGGCGAATTCACCGCGGCGTTTGCGCGCATAAAGGCGCTGCTGGAGAAGAGCCCGGATATCCGCATAACGCGCGCCGCGGAAAATGCGTTTCTGCAGGTGGAAGCCTACATTCCCGGCCGCGAATTCGCCGTGGAAGGCATCGTCACCCGCGGCGCGCCACGCATCCTTGCGATATTCGACAAGCCAGATCCGCTCGAAGGCCCCTTTTTCGAGGAGACCATTTACGTGACCCCGTCCCGCGAGAGCGCAGCTGCGCAGAGCGAAATTCGAACTGCCGTGGAACAGGCCGTGCGCGCCCTGGGCCTGTATCACGGCCCTTTCCACGCCGAGCTGCGCCTGAACGCCGGAGGCGCCTGGATGCTGGAAGTCGCGGCGCGGCCCATCGGCGGGCTATGTTCGAAGGCGCTGCGCTTCGGCGATGGCATGCCGCTCGAAGAACTGGTGCTGCGGCATGCCATCGGTGAAGATGTCTCCGGGTTGCAGCCAGCGGACGAGGCTTCGGGCGTGATGATGATTCCCATCCCTCGCGGCGGCGTGTATGAAGACGTCGGCGGGCTCGACGAAGCGCGCGCGGCCGCCGGCATCCACGACGTGATCATCACGGCCAAGGCAGGCCAGCTCCTGACGCCGCTGCCGGAGGGCGCCGCATATCTGGGTTTCATCTTCGCGCGCGGCGGCCATTCCGGGGAAGTGGAGCGGGCCCTCCGCGCCGCGCACGCCAGGCTCAGTTTCAGGATCGAAACCGCGCTGCCAACTCTTCGTCCCGGAACGGCCTGACAGACCCCCGCACCGCCAGGCGCCCGCCCCACACTGCTATCCTGCGAGTATATGGCGCCCCCGGCGAGACCGGCGTTTCTGCGAGTGGCCCTGGTCACGGTGCTGGCGGCGGTGCTGGTGCTGCTGGCCGTCCTCCAATATCGCTGGAGCCTGGAGATCAGCCGCGCCGAACGCACCCGTATCGAGGCCAGCCTGAATACATCGGTGAGTCAGTTCCGGCAGGAATTCAATCGCGAACTGGCGCAGATTTCGACCGCATTTCACAGCGATCCCACCGCCGGGCCGGACGATTTCTGGCAGCCCTATGCCGAGCGCTATCAAGCCTGGTCCCGCACGGCCACGCGTCCCGACCTGGTGGCCAATCTCTACGTGTGGAATGCCGGCGGAGCGGCCGATTCCAAGCTCCTGATGCTGCATCCGCAGGAGAACCAGTTTGCTCCGCAGGACTGGCCCGCGCCGCTGGCCGGCTTGCGCCCGGGCCTGGAAGAGCAGTCGCGCCAGACTCCCGGTTCGGACAGCGCAACGCCGGGCACGCCACCGGCGCCTGACGTGCGTTCTTTCGCCTGGACGCTCGAGGAACGCATCCCCGCCATGGCGCGCCCGGTGTATAACGTCTCGCGCCCGCGCGGCGCCCGCTGGAGCCGCCGCGAATCGTCCGGCTCCCCAGAATCCCGGAGCGCCCCGGCCGCGCCGCCGCGCGTCCTGTTGGGATTCGTCATCCTGGAGCTGAATCGCGCGGCGCTTGATCGCCTGTTGGGCGAGCTGGCGCAGCGTTATTTTGCGGGCCCGGACGGATTCATCTACAACGTTGCGGTAGTGGCCGGTGGACCGGACGGCGCGGTCGTTTATCGCTCCGATCCGCAAGTGGCGGTCGCCTCGTTGACGCCTCCGGATGCGCATGCTTCGCTGCTGCCGGCGAGCCCGGGCGAGAGCCGCGCTATCGAAGGTCTTCCGCCCCGAAGCTCAGCGCCGCGGGGGCGCGCCAGGGGCGAAGGCGCCGCTCGCGGACCATCCCAGGCCCGGCCGCGCGGCGCATTCATCCTCCCGTCCGCGGGCGAAGAGCCCTGGCGGTTATTGGCCAGGCACCGGGGAGGATCGCTCGAAGCCGTGGTGGCGGCCGACCGCCGCCGCAATCTGCTGGTGAGCTTCGGCGTGTTGCTGGTACTGGCCATCAGCATGGCCCTGGTCATCGTCCTGACCCAGCGGACACGGCGGCTGGCGCGTATGCAAATGGAGTTCGTGGCGGGCGTCTCCCACGAACTGCGCACTCCGGTCGCGGTCATCTGTTCGGCGGCCGATAACCTCGCGGATGGCCTGGTGGCCGCCAGGGAACAGGTGAAGGATTACGGCGCGCTCATCCGCAACGAAGGGCGCCGGCTGTCCGGCATGATCGAACAGATCCTGGACTTCGCTTCCGGCCAATCGCGCCGCGCCACTTACGAGCTGCGGCCGGTAGCCGTGCCCGACGTCATCGCCGCCGTGCTGGCGGATGTTTCGGCGCTCCCGGAAGCCGCCGGCCTCAACGTGGAGCAGGAGATCGATCCGGACCTTCCATTAGTGGAAGCGGATGCCGCGGCTTTGGCCCGCTGCCTCGAGAACCTGGTCTTGAACGCCCTCAAACACGGCGGAGAGAGCCGCTGGGCGCGGGTGCGCGCGGAGGCGGCGGGTGCCCAGAACGGTTCGCGCGTGCGCATCAGCGTCAAGGATCGGGGCGCGGGCATTGACCCGGCGGACCTGTCGCATATCTTCGAACCGTTCTATCGCGGCAAAGCCGCGCGGGCGGGCCAGATCCACGGCGCCGGCCTGGGCCTGAGCCTCGCGCGCAGCATGGCGGAAGGCATGGGGGGCCGTCTGACAGCCACCAGCGATCCCGGCCGCGGGAACACGTTCACGCTGGAGCTGCCGGCCGCCGCGGCCACCGCCGAGCCTCTACCGCACACCGCCTGAACCATGGAACGCCGCATCCTGCTGGTGGAAGACGAGCCCGGGCTGGTGAGGACGCTGGGCGACCGTCTACGCAATGACGGCCACCACGTGGAAACCGCCCTGGACGGCCGCACGGGTCTGGAGATGGCCAGCGGCGGGGCGTTCGATCTGATCATCCTGGATATCATGCTGCCGGGCAAAAACGGCATGGACGTATGCCGCGATCTGCGGCAGCTGGGTATCTCGACACCCATCCTGATGCTCACCGCGCGTACTCAGACGGTGGACAAAATCGTGGGCCTGAAGATCGGCGCGGACGACTACATGACCAAGCCCTTCGAGATGCTGGAGCTGCTGGCCAGGGTGGAAGCCCTGCTGCGGCGGGCGCCGGCCTTCGGTGCGGCCGGCGATGTTTTCCAGTTCGGACCCATTCGCGTGGATCTGCGCCGCACCCAGGTCGTGCGGCACGGCAAGCCCGTGACGCTTTCGGCCAAGGAGTTCCAGTTGCTGCGTTACCTGGTGGAGCATCGCGGCGCCACCGTGTCGCGCGAGACCCTGCTAAGCGAAGTGTGGGGCTACGGCATGGTGACTTCCAGCCGCACCGTGGACGTACATGTGGCGTGGCTGCGGCAGAAGCTCGAGGAGGATCCCCGGCAGCCGCAATGGATCCTGACCGTGCACGGGTTGGGATACCGGCTGGCGGGTTAAGCCCGATTCAGGAGAAAGCCAATGACGCCAGTACAAGATCATGTCAGGGACATGGCGCGGGGCTACACCGCTGCCTGGTGCAGTCGGGACCCCGCCAGCGTAGCCGCTTTCTTTGCTCCGAACGGATCCCTGCGCGTCAACCATGACCCTCCCGCGGTTGGGCGCAACGCCATCACCGGGGTGGCCCGCGGCTTCATGAATGCTTTTCCCGACCTGGCAATCCACATGGAGGATCTGCTGGCCCAGAACGGCCGCATCGTTTACCGTTGGTCGCTGACCGGCGTGAACAGCGGACCCGGCGGCGCGGGCCGGCGCGTTCGCATCCACGGATTCGAAGTCTGGAAGATCGGCGCCGATGGGCTCATCGCCGAGTCGCAGGGCCACTTTGACGCCGCCGATTATCAGCGTCAAGTGGAGCGCGGCCCCGCCATGCCGCGCTATTTCGACGAGTACGATGTGCGTGCGCGGCTGCGCATGCCCGATCTGATCGAAGCCATGGAAAGCGCTCTGATCGAGTTCTCCGCCGGCCGCGTGGTGCAGCCCGTGCGCGCCGTGCTCGAATTTGGCGCGGATCCGTCGCTCTTCGGATTGATGCCGTCGTATGTGCCCGCGCTTCCGGCGCTCGGCGCCAAGCTGGTCACGGTCTGCCCTGGGAATGCCGCACGCGATCTGGGCACGCATCAGGCATTGATCGTCATGCTCGATCCGGTGACTGGCATGGCCGATGCGATTCTGGACGGACGCTTCATCACCGAAGCCCGCACGGCGGCTGTTTCGGCGGTTTCGGCGCGGCGCCTGGCGCGCGCGGACGCCCGCGTGCTGGGGATCATCGGTTCCGGCGTCCAGGCGCGCAGCCACTGCGAGGCGCTGGCGCTCGTGCGGGATTTCCGCGAAGTGCGCGCGTGGAGTCCGAATGCGGACCGGTTGCGGCAATTCGCCGCCGAAACCGGCGCGCGCGCCATGGAGAGCGCCGAAGCCGTCGTGCGCGGCGCCGGCGTGGTGGTGACGGTGACACCGTCGCCGGCGCCCGTGGTGATGAACGGATGGGTGGCCGAGGGCACCCACATCATCGCGGTGGGTGCCTGCCGCGCGTCGATGCGCGAACTCGATCCGGCGCTGGTCGCACGCTCGCGGCTGGTAGTTGATTCGCGGGCCGCCGCGCTCCAGGAAGCGGGTGATGTGGTGATGGGAATCGCCGAAGGGCTTTGGACGGCGGAGCATATCGCGGCGGAACTCGGCGAGCTTCCCGTCCGCCGGAATGACCGCGAGATCACAGTCTTCAAGTCGCTGGGCCTGGCGGTCGAGGATATCTTCGCGGCCCAGCTGGTGCTGAAGCACGCGGATCGCTGAAACGGCCCATGCTGCCCGATCCCAGCGCGCTGCTCATCGAGACCTTCGGCTCCGGTCCTGAACCCGGCCCTGAACCAGCCTTCGTGGCGGCGCCCGGCCGCGTGAACCTGATCGGCGAGCACATCGATTATCACGGCCTCCCGGTCTTACCGATCGCCATCCGCCGGTCGATCCGCGTGGCTTTCCGGGCGCGCGCCGACCAACAAATCCGGGCCGTCAGCGCCAGCGGTTACGGTATCCGCGAGTTCGCCTGGACCCCGGATCTGGCCCCCACAACCGCCGGCGATTGGGAGAATTATCTGCGGGCCGCCGCGCGCGCCGTCGGCCGGAAATGGGGCCCGGGCCACGGCGTGGACGCGGCCATCGTCTCCGACCTTCCGCCGGCCGCGGGCCTATCCTCATCTTCGGCGCTGATCGTGGCAGTAACTTTATGCCTGCTGCGCGCCAACGGCCGCCGTCCCGTATTCGAAGAGTTGATGGAGATCCTGCCCGAGGGCGAGCAATTCGTGGGGACGCGCGGCGGCGGTATGGATCACGCGGCGTCACTCGCCTCCCGCGCCGGGTGCGCTTCGCTGATCGAGTTCGATCCGCTGGCCGTACATCCCATTCCGGTGCCGCCCGGCTGGGCATTTCTGGTGGCCCACAGCCTGACGGTGGCGGAAAAATCCGGCGCGGTGCGCCGGCAGTATAACGCGCGCCGCGTGGACGGCACAGCGGCGCTCGCGCGCCTTGGATTCGCAACCTACCGCGCCGCCATTACCGGCCGCACGCTGAACCAGCTGGAAGAGTTGGCTGCACGTCAATTGCCCTCCGCCGGCGAGCGGAACAGCTTTCTGCATGTCGCCAGCGAGGCCCTGCGAGTACGCGCGGCGGTCGACGCCATGGAGAAACACGACGCCGCGGCTTTCGGATCGCTGCTGACGGCGTCGCATGCAAGCCTCCGTGACCGCCTGCAGGTGAGCTGCCCCGCCCTCGACCGCCTGGTTGACGCCGCCATCGCATCCGGCGCCCTCGGCGCGCGCCTCACCGGCGCAGGCTTCGGCGGCTGCGCGGTGGTCTTCTGCCTGGAGCCGGATCTCCCCGCCGTGCGCCATGGGTTGATTCAGCGTTACTATGCTGGGTTGCCGCAATTCGACGAGACCGCGCACTTGATCCACGCTGCACCCGGGCCGGGTGCGCTGGCAGTCGACGAAGGAGCCTGATGCATCTCCACACGCTTGATTGGATCATCGCCGCCGCTTCCATCCTCATCTGTTTCGGGCCCGCGCTGTTCTTCGGAAAACGCTCCGGCAAAAGCACCTCCGAATTCTTCGCATCCGGACGCTCGGTCCCCTGGTGGCTGGCAGGCCTTTCCATGGTGGCCACCACGTTCTCCAGCGACACGCCCAACCTGGTCGCAAATTTCGTGCGCACGCAAGGCGTCGCCGGCAACTGGCAGTGGTGGGCATTCACTCTGACCGGCGTGGCCACGGTCTTCTTCTACGCCCGCTTGTGGCGGCGCTCCGGCGTGCTCACCGACCTGGAATTTTACGAGATGCGCTACTCCGGCAAGGCCGCTGGGGCCGTGCGCGGCTTCCGCGCCGTATATCTGGGCTTCTTCTTCAATTGCATGATCATGGCCACCGTGAACCTGGCCGCCTGCAAGATCGCCGCGGTTCTGTTCGGTTTCCCGCGCTGGCAAACCTTGTTGGCCGTGGGTTTGCTGAACGTGATCTTCGCCGCGCATTCGGGCCTGTGGGGCGTACTGGTCATCGACATGATTCAGTTCTTTATCAAAATGTCGGCGGTGATCGCGGCGGCGTATTTTGCGGTCGAGTTGCCGCAGGTGGGCGGCATGCACGGCCTGGTCGAAAAGCTCTCCCATCTGCGCGGACCCGGCGGCTTGAACTACCTCAACATGCTGCCGGATTTCACCAGCAACTGGGATCTGGCCGTGGCCGTGTTTATCATCCCCATCAGCGTGCAATGGTGGGCTGTATGGTATCCGGGTGCGGAGCCCGGAGGCGGCAGCTACATCGCGCAGCGCATGCTGGCCTCCAAGTCGGAGAAGGATGCGCTGGGCGCAACTTTATTCTTCAATGTCGCGCACTACGTGCTGCGGCCATGGCCATGGATCCTTGTGGGGCTCGCGTCGCTCATCGTCTATCCGCAGTTATCGGACATCCAACGGTCGTTCCCCAATCTCGATCCCAGCCTGGTAGGCCATGACATCGCTTTCCCGGCCATGTTGCGATTTCTCCCTGTGGGCTGGATGGGTTTGATGCTGGGCGGCTTGATTGCGGCGAATTCATCTACGATTCTCACGCACTTGAACTGGGGCGCATCGTATCTGGTGCACGATTTCTACCGCCGCTTCCTGAATACCGGCAAGAGCGAAAAGCACTATGTCACGGCCGGCCGCCTCGCCACGTTCCTGATCTTCATCGCCTCTTCCGCCCTGGTCTTCGCCCTGGATACGGCGAAGCAAAGCTTCAGTCTCATTCTGCAGGTGGGAGCCGGTACCGGCTTGCTCTATCTCATGCGCTGGTTCTGGTGGCGCGTTACGGCCTGGTGCGAAGTGGTCGCGATGTGCAGCTCTTTCGGCATCTCGGTCATCTTTCTGATTCTGACTAAGAATGGCGTAGAAATCGGCACTTATCAGCAGTTACTGATCACCATCGCATTTACTACCGTCTGTTGGGTCGCCACGGCCTATCTTGGTCCGAGGACGGATGACCGGACCCTCATCGAGTTCTACAAGAAGGTCCACCCATTCGGCCCGGGCTGGACCCGCGTGCGCGCGTTGGCAGGCATCCCTGAAGCCGAAGCAGCTAAGTGGGCGCGCGGCGAGAATATCCCGCTCTCACTGCTGGGATGGACCACCGGATGTCTCATGATCTGGTCCGCGTTATTCTCGGTAGGCAACTTCCTCTACGGCCGCATGGGTTACGCTTTTGCCTTGCTGGCTATCTTCCTGGTAACCGGTGCCATCCTGATCCGCGTCGTCAACCGTCTGTGGAATTAGCTTCGTGGAGCGGTCCCTAAAAGCGCAAAGGGGCGCGTTTTGCCGCGCCGCCATGCAAGCCAGGAACTCCTTAGGTTCAAGCGGCGCGGGTCGCCCCGTCTTGCGCGTGTTGCTCAAAAGTGCTCCTTCAATTCCGCAAACCGCGACAGCGTCAGCAGCCGCCCCTTGCCCGGCCGGATTTCCTGCTGCTCCAGGGTCCAGGTGTGCGGATGCGGAATGAATATCCCGTTCAGGCCCGCTTCGAGCGCCGGATTGATATCCGACTTGGCGCTGTTACCCGCCATCCATGCGCGTTCCGCATCGATCCCGCGCTCCGCGATCAGCGACCGGTAAGCGTCCACGTCCTTCTCCTTCACGATGGCTGTGTGGCCGAAGTAAATTCCCAGGCCCGAGCGGTCGATCTTGAGCTTCTGCTCGTCCGGATGACCCTTGGTGAACAGCGTCAGGTCATGCCGCGTCGCCAGGTAGGCCAGAGTTTCCGGCACGCCCTCGATCACTTCCATCGGGCAATCCAGAATCCGTTCGGCGAATGACATGACCGTGCGCAGATCCTCCTCGCGCACATCCCGCTCCACCAGGTGCTCGTAACACTGGCGCAGGTTTCGCCCGAAGTTCAGCGAGCCGTAGCCGTGCGTCCGGGCATTAGCCAGCTCCATCTCATCGAGTACGGCGCGAATCTCCGGCGGAGTGAGCGTGGAGTGATCCAGATATTCCACAAACTCGTCGAACGCCCGTTCGAAATAGATATTGTTCTCCCAAAGCGTATCGTCCGCGTCGATGATCAGGTATTGGCGGGTCATCTGGGGGTCTTCGGCGCCAGGCGGAATGGAATCTCGATGACGGCATCGATGTCCACGGGCTGACCGTTGCGGAGCGCCGGCTCGAATCGCCATTTATCCATGGCTTCGGCGGCGCTCTGGTCCAGCCGGTCGTCCAGATGTTGCAGCAGGCGGACGGAATCCACCTGGCCGTCTTTGCGGATCACCGCGGCCAGCCGCACTCTTCCTTCCACGCGGTCCGCGATGGCCGCCTGGTAATACTTAGGATCCACCTTGCGCAGGGGTACCGGCGGGCTCAAGACGCTGCCTGGCGAGTCGCGCTGCCGCTCCGCGAACCAGATCATCCAGCTACCCGTATAGCTGGTGATATTCGGCATTTGTACCGACATGGCGTAGATGGCGCGCCCGTCCAGCATCGGGTCCGGTGAAGTGGCTACCCGCATGGCCGCCGGATGACCTGGAGATGCGGTTGCCGCGGGCACGCTGTTGTGCAAAGCCTCGCGCAAATTACCCGCTGCAGTTGGCGCCCCGCGTGCCATCAGCGCGGGTTTGGAATCCGCGCCCCCATTGCGCACCAGCAGGCCCGGCACGCTCAACATCGCGCCTTCCGCGGAGCCATCCGTGACACCCGTGCTGCGCGGCTGCGGCCCGGCGGAGAACCGCGCGTCGCGCGAGCCTTCGGGCGCCGGTGGAGGCGCGTTGGGTTTGGGATCGAGTCCCACGATGGCCATGCTCGCGGGAGCCGCGCCGCCCGCTTCGGAGAGCGCTGGTGCTTCCGGCAGCGGAGCTCCCAGCGGGCTGGGCTTGCGGCCGCCGCCCTCGGTCGGCGCCACAAATGCGCGTGGCGGCGCTTTCACCGGCTGCATGCCGAGCACGTTGCCCGGCCCGCCTAAAGTCCGGGCCGTCTGAATTTCCGGAGCGGCCGACAGAGTAGGCGCATCCGCCGCGGCCCGGGGCGCTTCCGGAGGCGGCACGAATAGCTTCGGCTTGGGCAACGGCTGCACCTGCGGCGTGTGAATCGCTACCACGTTCGGTGATGTCAGGTCTTTTTGGAGTTCCAGCTTGGGCGCGGGCTGCCAGATGAACTGGCGCGCGCGCGGCGCCGTCAAGGAATCCGCCACCACCTCCTGCGAGGCGATCTTCATTTCCACCCGCGGCAGCGCGGGCTTACGCGCCGCGGGAGGCGACACATCGGGCAGCTTCTCGCGAAAGTCGTACCACACCAGCTTGCTGGCATGCGGAGCGATGGTCTCCGCGTACAAGGATTTCGGTTTCTCGTATAACCGGCCGGAGGCCACCCAACCCAGCAGCAGCCCATGGGTCAGCACCGAGAGCACAAACGGAGCCGGTCTGGGTCGTGCGAACATGCTTTACAGGCCGGGCGGCTTGCCGCCGAATCCGTTTCCGGGCGCCACCTGCCGCACACGCACAATATGCTTCTGGCGCGGGATATACTGTGCCAGAAAGTCGCTCAACTCCCGCAGGCGCTGCGTCTCCGACCGGGTGCGCAGAAGGGTACTCAGAAAATCCATATCCTGCAAGCCCTGCGCCAATTGAAAGCTCAGTTGTGGGTCGTCCAGGTCGGGCTCCGGCGAGAGTTGCTTCAGCACGCCCGATTCCAGAAGCGTTTTATACTGCGACAGGGCCATGTGCTGCACTTCGAGCGGCGGCGGTGCCGGCTCTTCGTCGTCGTCGAAGAACTGTACTTCTCCGCGCAGGTAGTCTTTTTCTTCGTCGAGCATCAACACTTCAAAACGCCGGCGCCCGCACGTGAGGATGTCCATCTTACCGTCGGGGTACTGCTTGATCACTTTTTCGACAATAACCGTGCAACCCGTGTTCACAATGCCTTCGTCCTTGGCCAGCACGACCCCGAACTCGGTGTTTTCGTCTAGCGCGGCGCCCACCATCTCCTTGTAGCGGTCCTCGAAGATGTGCAGCGGCAGCCGCGTGCGCGGAAAGACCACCACATGCAGCGGAAATAGCGGGAGCAGCCGCGAGGCCATGCTACCATTATTGCGTTTCAGGCTGATTACGGCAAACGTTCGAAAAATGCGCATCGACGGCAAAGTGGTCCTGATCACGGGAGCTTCCGAGGGGATCGGCGCGGCCTGCGCCGCGGCATTCCACAAACGCGGCGCGCGCCTGTCGCTCATTGCGCGATCGGAGGAAAAACTGCGTAAGGCCGGCGGCCCGGATGCCCTGATCACGGCCGGCGATCTCACCTCGCCCGAAGTACGGGAGCAGGCGGTAGCGGCCACCGTCGCGCGCTTCGGCGCCATCGACATCCTGATCAACAACGCCGGCATGGGTCTGTACGATCCCTCTTGGAACACCCCTCTCGCCGACGCGCGCAGCCTGTTTGAATTGAATTTCTTCGTGCCGCTGGCCATGACTCAACTGGCGGCGCCGCACATGCGCCAACAGGGCGCGGGCGTGATCGTCAACGTCTCGTCCGTGGCGGGACGCGTCACGCTGCCCTGGCTGACGCTCTATTCCGCCTCCAAGTATGCTCTGTGCTCGCTCACCGACGGCTTGCGCATGGAATTGAAGAAGGACGGTATCCATTGCATGACGGTTTGTCCCGGTTACGTGCGGACGAACTTCCAACTACACTCGCTCGGCG
>DATGGM010000241.1:0-3513 GCA_035308525.1 Bryobacteraceae bacterium | reverse complement strand
ACTCGCAGACGGGGGCGACTGCCGCCTTCCTGCTGGATAACGGGTTTATCACCGACTTGCGCACGGCCGCGGCGGGCGCCCTGGCGGCAAAGTATCTGGCGCGCCAACAGGTCAACACGGTGGCCGTAATCGGGTCAGGCGCTCAGGCGCGCTACCAGTTGCAACTGCTGCCTCTGGTGCGTCCTTTCCGCGAAGCGCGCGTCTGGGGCAGAAATCCCAATAAAGCACAAGCATGTGCTGAAGAGTTGCGCCGGGCCGGCATCGCCGGGCAGCCGGCATTTTCGGTCGCGCCTTCCGTGGAGCAGGCGGTGCGGGGAGCTGATGTGGTCATCACCGTGACCGCCAGCCGCGAGCCTCTGCTGCGCGCCGAGTGGCTTGCGCCCGGTGCCACCGTGATCGCGGTCGGCTCCGATGGCCCTGACAAGCAGGAACTCGATGTCAAAGTGCTGGCGCGCGCCGATCGCATCGTGGCCGATAGCCTGCCCCAATGCCTGCGACTGGGCGAAATCCATCATGCCGTGGAACAGGGCGCGATAAAAAAGGAAAAAGTCAGCGCCGAGCTGGGCGAAATTGCCGCCGGACTGAAGCCGGGGCGCCAAAGCGACCAGGAATTGATTGTTTGCGATTTGACCGGCGTAGGCGTGCAGGACGTGGCCGCCGCGTCCCTGGTGATGGAACGGGCGCTGGCGGCCGGCGCCGGCGAGAAACTGGAAGTGTAGGGGCAAGGCTCCAGCGAGTGACTACGCTGCGCCGCTGCGCACCGCCTCCATTCGCGGCCGAGATTTCGCCTTCAGCGCGTTCAGCACCTCATCCACCCGCGCCAGTCCGCGCAGGGTGTAATCCAGGTCATAGCCGTAGCCCAGGCGCAGATACTTTCCCATGCCGAAGAATTCGCCTGGCATGATCAGCACCGACTGCTGCTTCATCACCCGGTTCATCAGCGCGGTGGAAGAAACGGGCAGCTTATAGCGGACATAAGCAATAGCTCCCGCGATCGGGGGAATGTAGGTGAAGATGTCGTCGTGCTTGTGGATCCAGGCTTCCAGCCGCGGCAGCTGGCGGCGCAGGATGCCGCGCGTGCGCTCCATCAGTTGCTCGCGGCGCGCCGGCTCCAGCGCGATGCGCGACAGACGCTCAGAAATGTAATTGGGGGTAAGCGTCAGGTAGTCGTGGTAGGAGTGCAGCCGGGCGATCATTTTGGGCGGCCCGACGATCCAGCCAATGCGCAGTCCGGGCATGCCGAACGCCTTCGACAGCCCGGACGTGATCAGAAGCTTGTCGTAGCGTCCCCAGAATGAGGGCGTGAGCCCGTCCTGCAGTTCAGCGCCGCGGTAGATTTCATCGGAGAGCAGCCAGGCGTTGGCCCGGCGCGCCGCGCGCACCACCGCATCCATCTCCGCCTCGGTCAGCACGCCGCCGGTTGGGTTATTGGGATTGGTGATGACGATGAGCCGCGTCTTCTTCGTGACCGCGCGTTGCAGGCTGTCCAAGTCAAGCGCCCAGCGCAATTTCCCGTTTTCGCGGCGCTCTTTCAGCCAGATGGCGTCAGCACGCCCTGCATAGGCGCGCGCCAATCCCCAGGTCTGCAGATAATTGGGCAGCATAACCGCGGCCCGGTCGCTCTTTTCCAGCATGGACCACAGAATCATGTAGTTGGCCTCGGCCCCTCCGTTCACCACGGTGACGTGCTCGGGCGAGGCCCCCGGATACCACTGGGCGATGTTCTCCCGCAGCTCGGGCGAGCCATTCGCGGGCGCGTATTTCAAGCTGTAGGAAGCCAGCTCCGCCAGTTGCTCCGGGTTGAGCAGTTCTTCGATTTTCAGCGGCAGCACGCCGCTTTCCGAAAGGTTGTAGTCCACCTCGTTCTCGTAGGTGCACTGCATTCGTTCCATGCGGAAGGTGTCAATGCGCATCGGTTTCCTCGTTGGCGGCAATGTAAAGGACTGCTAGGTGCTGATTGATGATGCTACTTCTTCGCTTCCCGCTCCCTGGCCAGCACCACTTCGTCGAAGGCGTGCAGCAGTTGCTCGCGGGTGGAATACGGTCCCGGCTTGTAGGCGCGCGAACCGATTCCCAGCTGCGATAGTTCGGAGATGCCCCAGTCCTCGCGGTTGGTCAGGTCCCAGAAATCAATGGCGTCGTTAGCCTGGAAACCGGCCTTGGCCATCTCCCGTGGGTGGAAGTGCCACTCGCACACGATCTGGGTATGGTTCACCGCCTTCGGCCACAGGGTGTGGGTCATCATGTAGTCGGGATGCAGGCTGAGCAGGAAGTTGGGATAGATGGCGTAATAACACACCTTGTGACGCTCATCTTCATTCAGGCCGGGAAGGTAGTCGCGGCGGCGCTTGCCGTCAATGCTCATGGTTTCGGCGCTGCCCTTGAAGCCCATGGCGCCGCCCACGTACGTGGGTTGCGGCGTCTCGTTATCCGCGCCCAGGTAGTTGGTCAGCCGGTTGAGCGTGGGATGCAGCACCGGGCAGTGCAGGCACTCGTTGTAGTTAAGGATGATCAGCTTCCAGTTGGCCTTCACGTCATACACAATGCGCTTGTGCAGGCGCAGGTCCTGCATGCGCCAGGCGGCGAATTTCTGCGGCAGGTCTGCCAGTTGCTTCTCCAGTGGTTCGGGGCGCGGCGCCAGGTTGATGAAGATGTTCCCGTCCCAGACTCCGGCCGCCACCCGGTTCAGGGGATACTCGTCGCGACAAAAGGCCTCCCCCTCATCCATGTGGGGAGCGCCGATCAACCGGCCGTCAAGGCCGTAGGTCCAGCCGTGGTAGGGGCACTGGATGCGTCCGGCAAAGCTGCCTTGCGGCTCCGAGCACATGCGCGTGCCGCGATGGCGGCAAACGTTGTAGAAGGCGCCCACCTGCCCGGCCTGGTCGCGGGTGACGATAATGCTTTCGCCCGCCACCTCGCGCAGGAAGTAGTCGCCGGGGTTGGCAACCTGGCCGGCGCGCCCGGCGCAGATCCAGGTCTGGCAGTAGAAGCGTTCCATTTCTTCGCGGAACACTTCCGGGTCGGTGTAATAGCGCGCAGGCAGCGTCTTGGGTGCGGCTAGGGTTTGGGTGCTCATGGGACCTCAGCGGAATTATGCCATGCGGTACCCAGTTCCTAGTACCCAGTTGCGGCCGGAAACGGCGTGACTAACCATCAGGGGGCCGGTATTGGGCACTTATTCCCCCTGTCCGGATTCGGACAGGGGATGGCGAAAGCGGACAATAATCACCTCACCAATCCTGACTAATGGCCGTCTATCCATCGGCGTAGCAGGAACCGCGCCTGGCATGACAGATGCTTTTATCGCAGTTTACGCCTGTCGCGCGGGTGAACTTGCCAGCGGTTGCATTCGTAGCCTAAGCAGAGCGGGGGGAAACGATGGGAACTCTCGTGCAGGACGTCAGATATGGCTTGCGCGTTTTGCGCAAAAGCCCAGGGTTCGCGGCGGTCGCCGTCATTGTTCTGGGGCTGGGGATTGGCGCCAACACCGCCATCTTCAGCGTGGTGAATGCA
>DATGGM010000240.1:0-36716 GCA_035308525.1 Bryobacteraceae bacterium | reverse complement strand
CGATCAGCGGCCAGCGCTGGGTGCGGGCGAACCGGATAGCCTCGAAGGCGCCCGTCATGCTGCGGTAGGGGCTTCCTGACGCGATGAACAGGCCATCGTAGTTGCGGAGAATCTTGCCGGCATCGCGCTCGGCGCACCCGGTGGCTACCCATTTCGAATCCATGCGCAGCCCAAGCCCCGCGGCCGCATGTTCCAAAGAAGCGTTGATGGCGTGGTGCGTGGGATATTCCGGGTTGAAATCGCCGACGATGGCGATGTGCGCGGTTCCTTGCATCCATGCACGGTACCATGCGGTCCGGCCGCGCTTCAAGCAGCGCCGCGGCGTGCCTTTGTTACACTCGAAATTGATTCTTCCCGCCATCCGTGATTTGTTCCTGGGCTTGAGCCGTCACGCGGCCTTTCAGGAGCTGCTGCGTCGGCTCCCATCCGGCGGTCCGCTCTCGCTCACCGGGCTGAACACTACCGCCAAGGCGATTTACAGCGTGTTGCTGTGGCAGCTCACGGAGAGGCCTTTGGCCATCGTGGTGGACGGCAACCAGCGCGCCGAGGAGCTGTTCGAAGCGGTCGAGACGTTTTACGCGCTGCTGATCGGCGGCCGCCATGCGGGTAGTCCCCAGCTTCTGCCTGCGCTCGACGCCCTTCCGGGGCAAGGCATGTCGCCGCACGCCGAGATCTCGGAGCAGCGCGCCATCGGTCTGTGGCGCCTGGCCACTCGCCGCGTGCCGCTCACCATCATGCCGGTGGCCTCCGCGCTGCTGCGCATCGAGTCCGGCGACTTCTACCGGCAGCTCGCGCTGAAGCTGCGCGTGGGCGACGAGGTGGCGCTGCAAGATGTGGTGTCCCATTTGGAGAGCATCGGTTACGAGCGGCGCGAGCCGGTCGAGATGGTGGGCGAATACTCCGTGCGCGGGGGAATCCTGGACGTCTTCTCGCCGGAATCCGCCAAGCCCGTCCGCGTGGATCTCTTCGGCGATCTGGTCGAATCCATTCGCGCCTTCGATGTGGAATCGCAGCGCTCGGTTCTGAAACTGGAAGAGGCGGTCCTCCTGCCATTGACCGAATATCAGAAATCGCGCGCGCTGCTCGCGGAGCTTGCCGGACGGCTGGAGGCGTCTGGTGTTGCGTCGCGCGACCTGCCGCCGCCCGGCGAGCCGTTTCCCGGCTGGGAGCTGATGGTCCCGCTGGTGCGGCCACGCGACACACCGGTATTTTCATTGATCGACCGGCCGGTGATTCTGTGGGACGAGCCATCCCAGGTGCGCGCCGCCGCCGAGCGCCTGTGGAGCCGCCTGGAACAAACTTCTCCCACGCCGGCTTACGATCCGGCCACGGTCTTCTTCCGTTGGGACGATCTGGGGGAACGTCTGCAAGGCGTCCATCAGGTCGCGCTGGAAGAGCTGGAAATTCTGGGACAGTCTCCGGCCACCAGCCTCCACATTCCCACCCGCCCTTCGCTGGCCTTCCACGGCAACATGCAGGTGGCCATCGCCGAAGCGCGCAACCTGTCCGAGTCCGGCGCGCGCGTGGCTTTCTTCGCCGAATCCGCCGGCGAGGTCGAGCGGGTGGCCGACATCTTCAACGAATACGGAGTCCCCTATCAGCTCGGACTGGAGCAGTCCGAATCCACACCTGAATATCTGGCCGGGCGCGCCTATCTGGCGGGGGCGGTGGCGTCCATCTATTTGATCCGGGGCGCGGTCCGCCGCGGGGTGGTCTTTCGCGACGCCGCACTGGCCATTTTCGGCACTGAAGACCTGTTTGACACCTCCGAACTGGTGGCGCGCGCCCCCGCCGGAAAGTCGGCGCTGGCGGCTTTCTCGGCGGATCTGATCGATCTGAAGCCCGGCGATTACGTGGTGCACGCGGAGCACGGCGTGGCGCTGTTCCTGGGCCTGCGCGAGATCGATCACGGCGAAGCGCGCGGCGATTACATGCTGCTGGAGTATGCCGGCGGCGCCAAGCTGTACGTGCCGTTGACGCGGATGGACCTGGTGCAGCGCTTCCGCGGGGCCGGCGAATCGGCGCCCGCGATCGACCGCATGGGCGGCGCCACCTGGACCCGCACCAAGACGCGCGTCAAGGCCAAGATGCGCGACATGGCCGACGAACTGCTGAAACTGTACGCCGGCCGCAAGATGGCGGTGGGTTTCACCTTCTCGCGCGACAGCAACTGGCAGCGGGAATTCGAAGATGCCTTCGAGTTCACCGAAACGCGCGACCAGTTGAGCGCCATCAAGGATATCAAGCGCGACATGGAGAACCCGCAGCCCATGGACCGCCTGCTTTGCGGCGACGTCGGTTATGGAAAGACGGAAGTGGTCATGCGGGCGGCCTTCAAGGCCATGGGCGACGGGAAGCAGGTCGCCATCCTGGCGCCCACCACCGTGCTGGCCTTCCAGCACTTTGAAACCTTCAAGCGCCGCTTTCAGCCTTTCCCGATTCGCATCGAGATGCTGAGCCGTTTCCGCACAACCAAGGAGATCAAGGCGGTGCTGGCGGACTTGGCCGAGGGCAAAGTCGACCTTGCCGTGGGTACCCACCGGCTGCTCTCCGCCGACGTAGTCTTCAAAGATCTGGGGCTGGTGCTGGTGGATGAAGAGCAGCGCTTCGGCGTGAAGCACAAGGAACGGCTCAAGCAGCTTAAGCAGAGCGTTGACGTGATCAGCATGAGCGCCACGCCGATCCCTCGTACACTACACATGTCGTTATTAGGTTTGCGGGACATGTCGGTAATCGAGACCCCGCCCAAGGATAGGCTTTCGATTCAGACGACAGTCGCGCATTTCCACCCCGAGATGATCAAGTCGGCGCTGGAACTGGAATTAGGCAGGGGCGGACAAGTATATTTCCTGCACAACCGGGTGGACTCCATCTGGGCACGGGCGGCGGATATCCAGCAGCTGGTGCCAATCGCCCGCATCGGCGTGGGCCACGGGCAGATGGGCGAGTCGGAGTTGGAAAGAACGATGCTCCGGTTCATGCGGCACGAGTACGATATCCTGGTTTGTACGACAATTATAGAAAATGGGCTGGACATCCCGTTGGCGAACACCATCGTGATCGAGAACGCCGAGCGCTATGGGTTGGCCGAGTTGTATCAGCTTCGCGGACGAGTGGGGCGATCGAACCGCCGCGCGTACGCGTATCTGCTGGTGCCGCCGGATACCGAGCTCAGCGAGATCGCCCGTAAGCGCCTGGCCGCCCTCAAAGAGTTCAGCGATTTGGGCGCCGGCTTCAAGATTGCCGCGCTCGACCTGGAGTTGCGGGGCGCAGGCAATCTGCTGGGTGGCGAGCAGCACGGCCACATCAACGCGGTTGGCTTCGATATGTACGTGCGGCTCTTAGAAGAAACCGTTCGCGAGCTGAAAGGCGAAGAAGTGCCGGTGGAGATTCATTCCAGCCTGAACCTGGGACTCGATATCCGCATCCCGGCCGACTACATTTCCGACGAAAACCAGCGCCTGCGCGCTTACCGCCAGATCGCTAATGCCGGCACGCCCGCCGACCGCGAGCGCGTGGAAAAGGAACTGGAGGACCGCTACGGTCCGGTGCCCGACGCGGTGCGCAACCTGCTCGAATACTCCGCGCTGAAAACGCTCGCGGAAAAGCTGGGCATCGAGGCCGTGGACCGCCGCCACAGTCTGCTCAACGTGAAGTTCCACCCGGAAACCCACATCGAGCCCGCCCGGCTGATGAACCTGGTCAGCCGCGCGCGCGGCGCGCAGTTCACGCCCGCCGGCGTGCTCATTCTGCCGCTCGACGGCGCCACAGCGCCCGCCGAAGTGCTGGATTTTTTGAAAGAGCGGCTGACGCAACTGGAACCATGAGAGCGTGCCGCCGGCGCGACACCGGGCCCCGGGCGCACGCTCGAAGCCGCCCGTCCCCAATGTTAGAATGGCAAATATATGTATCGCAAGCTCATCCCGCTTCTGGCGGCATCCCTGTCTGTTGCCGCGGCTGCCGACGTTCACATCGTTGAGGAGATCGTCGCCAAAGTGAATAGCGACATCATCACGCGCGGCGAACTGGCGCGTGCCCGTCAGGAGTTCGAAACCGAACTGCGCCAGCAGGGATTGACCGGGCAGAAGCTGGTGGACGCTGTCCGGCAGAAGTCCGCCGACGGGCTGCGCGACCAGATCGATCAACTTCTGCTGGTCCAGAAAGCCAAGGATCTGAACGTTAACGTGGATAACGAGATTACCAAGCGGCTGCTGCAGATGCAGGTTCAGTCCGGCATTACCGATCCGGACAAGTTTCACGACTTCGTCCGCGAACAGATGGGCCTGCCATTTGAGGATTTCAAGCAGCAGGTGAAGAATCAGATGCTCACGCAGCGCGTGATCGGCGAAGAGATCAGCTCCAAGGTCGCCATACCGGAAGCCGAAAAGAAAAAATACTACGACGAGCACAAGAACGATTTTGTGCGCGACGAACAAGTGTTTCTTGCCCAAATTCTGATCTCGACCGAAGGCAAAACGCCCGAACAGGCAGCCGCCGCGGAAAAGAAAGCCAAGGACCTGGTGGCGCGCGCGCGCAAGGGCGAAAAGTTCCAGGACCTGGCCGCCACCAATTCGGACGATCTGGAAACCGCCCGCAACGGCGGTGAGCTGCCGGCCTACAAGCGCGGCCAGTTGATCAAACAGATCGAAGACGTCGTGTTCTCGCAGAAGAAAGGCTACGTGACCGACCCCATCAAGGTGCCCACCGGCTTTCTGATCCTGCGTGTGATGGACCGCTACGAAAAAGGATTGGCAACTTTCGAAGAGGTGGACAGCGAAATCACCGAGCGCATGATGATGCCGCAGATGAACGTGAAGGTGCGCACGTATCTGACCAAGCTGCGCCAAGAAGCCTTTCTGGAAATCAAACCGGGCTATCTGGATAGCGGCGCCGCTCCCAACAAGGACACATCCTGGAAAGATGTGGCCCAGTTGAAGCCGCAGACTGTCACCAAGGAGGAAGTGGTTTCGCACAAGCGGCGAAAGAGGCTGCTGAAAATCATCCCGGTCCCATTCACTGGCGGCACGGTGAAGCGGCCTGCTGCGCCGGCGCCCACACCGCCACCGGCCGCGCCGCCGCCCACCACCGCTTCGGCGCCGCCTGCCGCGCCGAATCAGCCGTAATTGAGCGGCTGCCCTCATGAAATCGCCTTACGTAACCGATCTCAAGCCGGACCAGATGATCACCGGCAGCTTTCTGGTCTGCTCCAAAGAGATCCGGCAAAAGAAGAAGGGCGATCCATATCTCTCCCTGCAACTCGGGGACCGGACCGGCGAGTTGGACGGCAAAATGTTTGACAATGCCGCCGAGTTCATGGATACCTTTTCGCGCGACGATTTCGTCAAGGTCAAGGGGCTCCTGCAGATCTTCCACAACCGGATGCAGTTGACGATCCACACGATCCATCGCCTGGACGATCGCGAGGTGGATTTCACCGATTATTTCCCGGCCTCCACGCGCGACCCGGACGAGATGTGGCGGGAGTTGCGCGGGTTCGCCGCCGGAATCGAAAACCCGCACCTGAACCGGCTGGTGGCCGCCTTGCTCGACGATGAAGACGTGGCGCGGCGTTATCGCATCGCTCCGGCCGCCAAGCACATTCATCATGCGTATCTCGGCGGGCTGATCGAGCATGTGCTTTCGGTATGTCACCTGGCGCGCATGACTGCCGGCCACTATGCCTTTATCGACGGCGACCTGCTGACGGCCGGCGTGATTCTGCACGATATAGGCAAAGTATACGAGCTCAGCTACGAGCGCGGCTTCGGCTACACCGACGAGGGCCAGTTGCTCGGACATATGCTGATTGCCGTGCGCATGATCGCCGACAAGCTGCGCGCCATCCCCGACTTTCCGCCCAGGCTGCGCGTCTTGGTCGAGCATATGGTCATCAGTCATCACGGGCAACTGGAATTCGGGTCGCCCAAGAGGCCGGTATTCGCGGAAGCCATGCTGCTTCACTATCTGGATGATTTGGACTCCAAGATGGAGTGCATGCGTCATCTGCTCGAGACGGATCGACAATTCGCGGGCAACTTCACCAGCTTCAGCGCGTCGCTCGACCGTGTGCTGTTGAAGAAGGAGAACTACCTGGCGGCGCCGGCGTCGGAGCCGCCATCGCAGCCCGCCGCGCCATCCAAAGCTTCGTCCGCGACAGCCCCCAAAACCAGCTCCCCATTCGGTGATAAGCTGCTTCGGGCGTTACAGCCCGCGGACGAAAGCTGATGCGCAAAGCCGCCCCGCGCGATATCCCGCCGCCGCTGGAACTGTTGTGTCTCAACGCGCTCTGGCGACTGGAACAAGGCGCGGTCAGGGATGTACGCCGCTTCGTCGCTCCCAGCCGTCCCTTGGCGTACACCACGGTGATGACCCTGCTCGACCGCCTGGTCCGCCGCGGCGTGGCCACGCGCCGTAAGGCCGGCCGAGCCTTTGTATATGCGCCCGCCGTGTCGCGCGACGCCATGCGGCGGCTGGCCCTCGAAGAGTTTCTGGATGCGTACTTTGAAGGCTCCCTGGACCAGTTATTCGAGTTCCTGCAAGGGGAGGCTCGCCCGGAAACGCCGGCGCGCGAGGAAGTCATGAGCAACCGGCTGGACCCGGTATTGTTGTAGCCCTACTGCTGCGGCGCCACGCTGATGTAGAACGGCATACTCAGGTCCCCGTCGAGCGCGACCGTCACCGGCACCTGCTGGCCGGTGACCGATGCCGCCAGGGCGAAGGTGATGAACAGATCCCCGGAGCCATCCTGCGCCTGTGAAATGGTGAACTCCGGGATACTCGCGCCGGCTTCGGCGAGCGTCACGCGGCCGGGCGCCGCCACCACCGCGGGATCCAGGCTGGTAAGCGCCAGGGTGATGGTATCGCCGGCCGTGGCGGATTGCCCCGCGCCCAGAGGGCTGCCTGAAGCGGAAGTCGCGCTCACGATCACCGGCGGTGGCGGATCAATCTGCACTGCCACGGGATACGCTCGGACAGACCCGTTCCGGAGAGTCAGTACCGCCGGCCCGATCGGCAGTCCCGCCGGAATCACAAAGTTGATCTGGGTGGCCGAGGCGTACAGGATCTGGGCGCTCTGATTATTGATGGTCAGAGTCGCAGTCCCGCCCGAAGCAACCAGATTCTGCCCATACATGGAGGCGATGGCTCCCGGGTAAAGGCTGTTCTGCACCGGATAGAACGCGTTGGGCACCGGAAGAGAGATTGTCGGCAGCGAAGGGTTCGCCGGCATCACCTGGAACCCGAGCCCTTGCTCGTAGACCTGGAAGCCGGAAATCACGCTGGCAACCGTGCCCCGCAGCAGCGCCGTGGGAGACACCGTCACATCCGCCCAAGCTTCTGTCGAGCTGATCACCCACAAGCGCCGTACGGTGACATCGCCCGAACCAAAGCCCAGAGTGGTCAGGCCATCCATAAACTGCATATTGGAGCTCGTAACCTTGACCATGGCGGATACGCCCTGCGGCAGCGCCGAGATCGAAATGGAAGCGGCGGGCGCGCTGGTCCGCGGATAAAGATAAGTCAGCGGACTCTGCGACTGCAGCAGCATGGAATTCTGGCCGTCGGGATTGTAAACGGTAACGGTGGCGGTTTGCCCGTTGGCTCCCGGTGGAGGTAACACCGAGACACTGCCGGAGGCGTATGGCACCGTCACCTGGCCCGGCAGGCTGTCGAAGAATATCTGGCTGGCGGTGCTCATATTGGTCCCGGTAACCGTCACCGATCCGTCCGCATTCGGAGTCACCGAAGTCACCGTGGGAGGCGGATTCTCGACAATCTGAATACCCCGCGGCAGCACGAAGATATCGTCGGGCAGCATGAACAGCAGGTGCTCGGGGCCCAGATCCGGAGTGGTGGTGTAATCGAAATCCATCGAGAGCAGACTTACGTTCACGTCCTGATAAACCTGCTGGGCGTAATCTTCCAGGGCGCCGCCGGGAGCGCCCAGCGCCCAGGCATCCTGCACGAGCGTGCTGCCGTCCGGGTTGGCGATCGCATTACCCTGCGCGACCACCGTTTGCACGGCGGCATTGGCGTTCAGATAGGCAGGGTTATTATAGGCCGTGCCGTACCAGTAAGAGGTCACATCATAGGCTTCCACGGCGGAACGCGATCGCACGGAGAAATTGATGTTGCTGACCGTGGCGCCCTGCTTAACGCGAGTTATTGTGAACTGACTCGGCTCCCAGGTGCCGGGATAGAAGGTGCTGATAAAGGGGCCATCCGCCGGTATCTGGTTATTATTCGGATCCAAGGGCCAGATGATGTTGGCGGTCGGTGGCAGCGGATGCACATACACCAAATAATTTCCGGGCGGCAAACCATCGATCTCGTAAGTGCCGTCCGGAAGGGTCAGGCTGCTGACCGCCGAGCCGTTAGGCATCAGCGCCACCACCGAGGCCAGATGCACTCCGTTGCCGTTCATGGTCACTTGACCGTTGATCGCGCCGTAACCCGTTGGGAATCCGCCTCGGGGATACAGCAGTGAGATGCTGGCAATATCATCCGCATCCAGGGGCCACGCCCGATTGGTGGCCCGGGAGACCGCGGTGGACATGGCGGACGCTGTATACGTGTGCTGTAACCCCAGGGCATGGCCGATTTCGTGTACCAGCGTGGTGAAGAGACTTTCCGAGTAGCTGGGTCCGGTAAAGCTGTCCGAATAAGCCGGCCCCGGTTGCTGGGTCAGGTTGATATTCAGGTGAATCAACGATTCCGTGATGGGCACGAACTGACTGCCGGCCGGTACATTATCCGGAACGGAGATGCCGGCATAGGCCAGCACGCCCGGCTGAAGCTCTTCGAAGACCACTTCACCCGTGGGGACGCTTTGCGGCGTGCCCGCCACCTGCAAGCCGCCGAACGCCACGCGCAAATCCGAAGTGGCCACCGAATTCCAGACCTGGGTGGCATTCCGAATCTGCGCAAGCAGCGAAGGGAAACTGTCGTTGGGCGTATAGCTGGTTGGTCCGTTGTCGGAAACGAAGAAGGTGACTGTCTTGTCGGGCAGGGCGGTAAGATCGAACTTCTCGAAAATGACTGAATAAGGCGACGACGAATTCAGATAGTGAGCGTAATGATAGTAAGCCGCGCAAGGACTGACGCAGGCCAGCAGGATCCCCGCGCAGAGAGTCAATGGCCGGCGCCTCAATAGGTTCATGGGGTGCCTCCTGCTGAGATCAACGAGACCAGTTGCGTGAAGGGCATGCTGATGGGCTGATTATTCACCACCTGGCCCGTTCCCGGCGTTAATACTGTTTCCGTGGTCGCCATCTGCGACGCGGTGGCGTTGCCGGTATTGTCCGGCACCAGGTTAAACACGCCCTGCGTAAACCCCAGGGGAGAGATGGCGCCCTTGCTGGAGGTCCACAGAAAGAGCAGATATTGCCGGCCCGCCGTCAACTGCGGCGCCCCCGGATAGGTCTGCCGGATCCCGTTGGCGGTTCCGCCAGGTATCCGCACGTCCAAGGTGCCTTGGGAACCGCCTTTCCACTGCTTGAGCACGGTGACCTGGTAGTGCGTGTAGATCACCGAGCCGCTGAGCGCAGCCGAAGACCCGGCCACCTGCCCTTTCACGATGATGGTGGACTTACCGATCAGGTCGTTCAGGCTCAGCAGTTCCAGGGTGGCGCCCCAGACGGGAGCCAGCCACAAAGTCAGGAAAAGCGCGACTCGCACAGGTTTGACCACGGAAGGCATGGTAGCACTCCGCATTCCAGTTTGAACTATTTGATAACAAAAGGCTTACTATCTAATAGGCCGGACTGCTTGGGTTGCTTGGACACGCATTCGTGGCGCCATGTCCCAGTGCGGCGTTATGATTTCCTGACTATAAGAAGTGGCACGCGCAACTGGTGCCGCACTGGATTAATTGTATTGCCGAAGATCAGATCTTTCAAGCGGCGGTGACCGTGGGCGCCCATGATGATGAGATCGGGCTGGATCTCGTTAGCGTAGCTGACGATCTGCTGGCCTGGCCGGGGTGCGTGTACGATGGCGGTCTCCACATCAATACCCTCCGCGCGCAGCGACTCCGCAATGCGCTCCAGATACTGCTCGCCCGCCTCCACCTCGGCGGTCGCGGAGAGCGGCCCATACACCCGGCTGGTGACGCCTTCTTCCACGTGCAGCAGGTATAGCCTGGCGCCATACATTTTTGCCATGGCGGAGGCATGGCCCAAAGCCTGGCGGTCGAGATCGGTATGATCGAGCGGCACCAGAATGCGATGGTATTCGAGCGCGGCGGGCTGCGCGGCTCCGGCCGGCTCCGGGAGGTTAAGGGATGCCTGTCCAAAGCCGTGGCGCAGCCAGTGGGAGATCATGGGTTCAAACGAAATCCAGAGGAGCAGACCGGCCAGCGCCACCCCTGCCAAACCTATCGGCAGCCAGATCGCCCGGTTGGCGGCCGATCCCAGCAACTGGCCCAGGCCATCCGCCAGCAGCCAGACGTTGAGTACCAGGATGAGCACGGCTACGGGCCAAGAAAGCCATTTTACCCAGGCTTTGTTTGCGAAGGGGCCCATACGGCGCCGGTCGCTGGTGAAGTGAATCAGTGGGATGACGGCGAACGGCAGTTGCATGCTTAAGATCACCTGGCTGAGGATCAGCAACTGATAGGTGCCCTTGTCGCCTGAAACGTAGATGGTGGCCACCGCCGGCACGATGGCAATCGTGCGGGTGATGAGCCGCCGCAGCCAGGGGCGCATGCGGATGTTGAGAAAGCCTTCCATCACGATCTGGCCCGCCAGCGTCCCGGTGAGCGTGGACGACTGGCCCGAACAGAGCAGAGCAATGGCGAACAGGACTCCGGCAGCCGCCGTGCCCAGCAGCGGCACCAGCAACAGATGCGCCTGCTGGATCTCGGTAACCACGATGCCGCGTCGGAAGAAGACCGCGCCCGCCAGGATCAGGATGGCTGCATTTACCAGCAGCGCGGCGTTCAGCGCGATCACGGAATCGATCAGGTTGAAGCGGCAGGCGGCGCGCTTGCCGGCGTCCGTGTGGCCGATCTGCCGCGTCTGCACAAGCGCCGAATGCAGGTATAGATTGTGCGGCATCACCGTCGCCCCGAGCATGCCGATGGCGATATACAGGGTCTTGCTGCTGATGCGGGGCACCACGCCCGCCAGCACCTGGGACGCCGATGGGCCGGCCAGAAAGATCTCGACGCAAAAGCAGCCGGCCATCACCGTAATCAAGGCGAGAATGAATGCTTCGATGAAGCGCATGCCCAGGCCCTGGAACCACAGCAACAGCAGCGTGTCGGCCGCCGTCAGCAGCACGCCGATCAACAGGGGAACATGAAACAGGAGGTTGAGCGCGATGGCCGCGCCCAATACTTCGGCCAGGTCGCAGGCGGCGATGGCGATTTCGCTGAGAATCCACAGCGCCAGCACCACGGGGCGCGGATAAGTTTCGCGGCAGGCCTGCGCCAGGTCGCGGCCGGTGGCGATGCCCAGCCGCGCGCTCAGGGTTTGCAGCAGGATGGCCATGAGGTTGGACGCGATCAGCACCCAGAGGAGGGTGTACCCAAAGCGCGCGCCGCCTTCCAGGTCCGTGGCCCAGTTGCCGGGGTCCATATAGCCGACGCTGACCAGATAGGCCGGTCCGGAGAAAGCGAACATGCGCCGCCAGATGGAGTTCTGGGATGTGCCGACGGATGAGTGGACGTCGGCCAGGGAACGCGCGTCGGTGCTGGCGGGCGTAAGCATAGTATCCGCTGAAATATTAACTACAGTTAAGCACGGTGATTGGGGCTATGTCAATCGCTTACGGCCGGACGGTTTCCAGGGTCCCATACGACGGAACCAGGCTGCGGATAGCTGGCTTCAAGGAGGTGGCCTCCGCCGCAAACACGGCTTTCGAGGCTCCCAACCATGCCTGGCGGAAGCGGGAGAGCCGAGGATTCTGCTCGGAGCGTACCGGCATGTCACTGCAAATAGATGTGGCCGGCTTTGCTAGCCTGGATCAATATGCAGTTTTCTGCGTCCTTTTTCCCGCAGCGCTTCGGCATCACCACCCGCGACCTGGAGAATTACCTGGCGGATGCGCTCTCGCAGGGAGGCAGCTACGCGGACCTGTACTTCGAGTACCTCTCGACCAGCGCCATCAGCATCGACGAATCCATCGTCAAGAGTGCTTCGCAGGGCGTGTCGGTCGGCGTGGGCGTTCGGGTGATCGCGGGCGAGCGCACCGGATACGCCTACAGCGACGACCTCAGCCCGGAGAAGATTCGCCAGGCGGCGCGGGTGGCGGCATCCATCGCGGCGGGGCCGGCGGCCGTCGAGAAAGTTTCGCTCAACGAAGGCCGGCGCCGCAATCTCTACCCCGTGCTGACCGCGCCCCACGAGACGGCTTTCGCCGGCCGCGTGGAACTGGTGAAGCGCGCGGACCGCGCAGCTCGAGCCTACGACAGCCGCGTCTTCCAGGTGCAGGCCAGCTACGCCGACAACCTGCGCCAGGTGATGGTGGCCACCAGCGACGGCGTGATCTCGTGGGACCGGCAGCCGCTGGCGCGCCTCAACGTCGCCGCGCTGGCGCGTGCCAACGGCGGACCGCCGCAGCGCGGCCATGCGGGCGGCGGTGGGCGCGTGGATCTCGGCTTCTTCAACGAAAAGACGCCCGAGCATTTCGCCGCGGAAGCCGCGCGCGAAGCCATCGTGATGCTGGATGCCGTAGACGCGCCCGCAGGCGAAATGACGGTGGTGCTGGGTCCCGGCTGGCCCGGCATTCTACTGCACGAAGCGGTGGGCCACGGCCTGGAGGCGGATTTCAACCGCAAGGGCGTTTCCGCGTTCAGCGGCCGCATCGGCCAGCAGGTGGCCAGCCCGCTTTGCACCGTGATCGACGACGGAACCATCGCCAACCGCCGCGGCTCGCTCAACGTGGATGACGAAGGCCATCCCACCGGGCGCAATGTGCTGATCGAGGACGGCGTCCTGCGCGGCTACCTGCAGGATAAGCTCTCCAGCCGCCTCACCGGAGCGGCCGAGACAGGCAGCGGCCGCCGCCAGAGCTACGCGCACATTCCCATGCCGCGCATGACCAACACCTTCATGCTGGCCGGCCAAAGCGATCCCGAGGAGATCATCCGCTCCGTGCCGAAGGGCCTTTATTGTCCCGATTTCGGCGGCGGCCAGGTGGATATCACCAGCGGCAATTTCGTCTTCTCGGCGGCCGAGAGCTATCTGATCGAAAATGGCAAAGTGACGCGCCCGGTGCGCAACGCCACGCTGATCGGCAACGGTCCCGAAGCGCTCAAGCACGTGAGCATGGTGGGCAGCGATCTGAAGCTGGATGAAGGCATCGGGGTGTGCGGCAAGGAAGGCCAGAGCGTGCCGGTGGGGGTGGGCGTCCCCACCATCAGGATCGACCGCATGACGGTGGGAGGGACCGCTTGAGCGGCCAGGACTACGCCGGCATGGCGGCGGGGATCGTGCAAAAGGCATTGGCGGCCGGAGCCACGGATGCCGAGTGCACCATCGGCGCGGGCAGCGAGTTCTCCGCCGGCGTGCGCCTGCGCGAGGTAGAAACCATCAAGGAGGCCGGCTCGCGCGCCGTGGGGTTGCGGATTCTGAAAGGCAGGCATACCGGTTCCGCGTATACGTCGGATCTGTCGGTGGAGGGCATCCGCCGGATGGTGGATTCCGCCATCGAGCTGGCCGGCGTAACCACCGCCGACCCGCATGCGGGCCTGCCGGAAGCGGACGAACTTGGTTCGATAGGCGGCGATCTGGCGATGTATTCGGGCGACGTGGCGGGTCTGGCGACGGATGCCAAGATCGATATGGCGCGCCGTGCCGAGGATGCCGCCCTGCGCGCCGATGCGCGCATTACGAATTCGGAGGGCGCGTCGTTCGATACACACCTAGGCCATCACGCCTTCGCCAATTCGCGGGGCTTCGCGGGCGAGTATCGCGCCAGCTACTGTTCGCTGAGCGCGGTGCCGGTGGCGCGCGAGGGCGCATCCATGGAGCGCGACTACTGGTCTTCGAGCGCGCGCGGCCTGGCGGGGCTGGAGGAGCCCGAAGAGGTCGGCCGCATCGCCGCGCGGCGTGCTGTGCGCCGGCTGGGAGCGGTCAAGGTGGAGACGAAGAAGGTGCCGGTAGTGTTTGAGCCGCGCACGGCGCGCACGCTGCTCGACAATGTCTTCGACGCGGTGCACGGCGGCGCGGTCTATCGCAACGAATCGTTCCTGGCAGGCAAGCTCGGCGAGCGGGTGGCGTCGGAGAAGCTGACAGTGATCGACGACGGCACGCTTCCCGGGCTCTTCGGCACTTCGCCCTTCGATGACGAAGGCGTGCCCACGCGCCGCACGGTGGTGATCCGGGACGGCGTGTTGCAGAGCTACCTGCTGAACACCTACACCGCACGCAAACTGGGATTGCGCACCACCGGGAACGCCTCGCGCGGCCTGGCCGGGAACGCGGGCGTGGGCCATGGCAACCTGTATATCGAGAAAGGCGCCGCGGCGCCGGAACACTTGATTGCTGGTATCCGCGAAGGCTTCTACGTCACCGAGCTGATCGGTTTCGGTGTTAACATCGTGACCGGGGATTATTCCCGCGGCGCGGCAGGTCTTTGGATACGCGGCGGCGAGTTGGCATTCCCGGTGGCCGAGGTGACCATCGCGGGAACCCTGCAGCAGATGCTGCTGGGCCTCGAAGCCGTGGGCGCGGACCTCGAATTCCGCGGCTCGATGGCCGCGCCGACCCTGGTAATTGCGGAGATGACCGTTGGTGGCCGATAAAGCAGTAAAGGAACAGAAGGGCATTCCCGTCGCCGTGCTGGTGGTCGCGGTGGTGGTGATTCTGGGCGCTGGCCTATTCTTTGCACTGGATCGGGCATCCCGCCGGCCGCCGCCTCCGCCCCCACCGCTCTCGGGCGATGCCAAGGTCTACGTGCGCAATCTGCAGTTGATGGACGTGGAGATGCAGAAGCACGAGAGCTACCTGAAGCAGGCCGTGGTGGAAATCACCGGCAAGATCGGCAACAACGGCAGCCGCACCTTGCAATTGGTCGAGATCAACTGCGTATTCTACGATCCGTACGGGCAGGTAGTGCTGCGCACGCGCGTGCCCATCGTGAGCCGGAAAATCGGAGGGTTGGCGCCGGGCGAGATCAAGAATTTTCGCCTGGCGTTCGACGATATTCCGGAGAGCTGGAACCAGGCGATGCCGCAACTGGTCATAGCGCAGATTGTCTTCGGCTAGGATCGCACGTGGCCAGTCTCGCGGCAATCGGTTTTCGGGCGCATTCGGGATGGGCCGCCGCGGTGGCCATCGCCGGACGGCGTGATGCTCCCGCGGTGGTGACGCGGCGGCGCATCGAGATGGGATTGGCCCAGCCGTATCACGCCTCCGTGGGTCTGGAACTTCGCGAAGCGCAGAGGATCGTCGAAGGCAGCGCCGCGCGCGCGGCGGCCATGGCCACGGCTGCCTTAAGCGGGCTGATCGAAGATCTGCGCGGGCTGGGTCATGAAGCGGCTGGCTGCGGCTTGCTCTTGGCTTCCGGTCGACCGCTGCCGCCGCTCGAACGGATTCTGGCATCGCATCCCCTGCTACACACCGCCGAAGGCGAAATGTTCCGCGAGGCTTTGCGCACCGCCAGCCGGGCGTGCTCGCTGCCGCTGACCGCGGTCAAGGAGCGTGAGTTATTCACCCGCGCCGCGGCCGTCCTGCGCATTCCGGCCCTACAAATTGAACGGCACGTGGCCGCCCTGGGAAAAGCCATCGGACCGCCCTGGCGGCAGGACGAAAAGCTCGCCGCGGCCGCCGCCTGGCTGGCGCTGGGCGCCCGCTAAAAACCGTCGCTTTTTTTTCTTGACCTGTCTATTACTGTAGGGTTGACACTGGGATCAGAAGCGTGTGGACAGTATCCAAAGTCGCCCGGCAATGCGGGCTCAGCCGCGGGACGCTGCTGTATTACGAATCCATCGGGCTGCTGAGGGCTCCCGCGCGCAGCGCCGCCAACTACCGGCGGTACGGCGAGGCGGACCTGCGGCGCTTGCGGCAGATCTGCGCTTACCGGCATGCCGGGCTGACGCTGGAAGACATCCGCGCGATTCTGGGCCGGCGCGAGACCGACGCCGTCGCGGTACTCAAGCGGCGCCTGCTCGCGCTGGACGGGGAAATCGAAACACTGCGCGCCCACCAGCGCGCCATTTTGAAGCTGCTCAAAGATAACTCGATAGGGAGAACCAAGATGATCACCAAAGAGAAGTGGGTTTCCATAATGAAGGCCTCGGGGATGACGGAGGCCGATATGCACCGCTGGCACGCGGAGTTCGAGAAGTCCGCGCCCGCGGAACATCAGGAGTTTTTGGAATTCCTGCACATTCCGGCGGCGGAGATCCGCAGCATTCGGGACTGGAGCGCGCGCGCCGGGCGAGGCGCCTAATGTTTGGCGCCATGGCGGCCGATATAAGCGCCGGAGGCTTAGTGGCGCTCACATGACAATCGGTAAGAGGTTTTGGCTGTCGGGCTCGCTGCTCCTGGTGCTGATGACCGGCCTGGGAGCGGTGAGTCTGGTATGTATCAACAAACTGAGCCGGTCGATCGACGGACTGGTCACGGATCCGCTGCCCGGCGTCTACCTGGCGGCCCAAATTGACACTTTCGTGTTTCAATTCCGCGGCGATACGTGGAAGCACATCACGTTTACCGATGCGGCGGGCAAGCAGGCCGTCGAACGCAATCAGCAGGCGATCAAAGCGAAGATGGAGGACCACTTCCGCAACTACGAGAAGACCATTACCAGCACCGGCGAACGGGCGCTTTTCGAGAAGGCCCGGCCGCTTTGTGAGCGCTATGTGGGGGTCATCGAGACGGAAGTCCTGCCACTGAGCCGGGCCGGCAAATCCGCGGAGGCGCGGGCCGCGTACCTGGGGCATGCGGACCCGGTCCACGCCGACGTCAAGATCGTCCTGCGCGGCCTCGTCGATCTGAAGCAACAGCGCGGTGAAAGGGATTCAAAAGCGGCGGTAGCGGCGGCGGCGCGCGGGAGAACCATGACTTGGCTGTTGCTGATCGTTGCCTCGTTGGCGGGCGGTATCTTCCTGATATTCAATGTGCGCAGCGTGAACGGATCGCTCAGGCAAGCCGCGGCGGAGTTGTACGAAGGGGCGGGACAGGTTGCCAGCGCGGCCGCGCAGGTCTCCTCCACCAGCCACTCGCTGGCGCAGGGCGCCTCCGAGCAGGCTGCGTCGCTCGAAGAGACTTCGGCATCGGCGGAAGAGATCAACTCCATGGCGCGCAGGAACAGCCAAAACTCGCGGTCGGCGGCCGACGTAGTCACACAGTCGGGTGACAGGTTCACCGAGACCGGCCATTCGCTGGAACAAATGGTGCAGGCCATGGCCGAGATTAACACCCACAGCGACAAGATTTCCAAGATCATCAAAGTGATCGACGAAATTGCCTTCCAGACCAACATCCTGGCTTTGAACGCGGCCGTGGAAGCGGCCCGCGCGGGCGAGGCCGGCATGGGTTTCGCGGTGGTGGCGGACGAAGTGCGAAATCTGGCCCAACGCTGTTCCCAGGCGGCCCGCGATACGGCCACCCTGATTGAGGATTCCATCGCCAAATCCAAGGACGGCCAGGCCAAGGTAGACCAGGTGGCCGCCGCGGTGCGCACGATTACCGGTGATTCTGCCAAAATCAAGACGCTGGTGCACCAGGTAGACCTGGGCGGCCAGGAGCAGGCCCGGGGAATCGAGCAGGTCGGAAAGGCCATCGCGCAGATGGAGCAGGTCACCCAGCAGACCGCGGCCAGCGCCGAGGAAGGCGCGGCGGCGGCCGAGGAGTTGAACGCGCAGTCGGAAACCCTGAAGCACGTGGTCGGCCGCCTCACCGCGCTGGTGGGGAGTTCCGAAGCGCCGGGCGGCAGGCGGCCGTCGATGCTGCGCGCTTAGTAACTCAACCCGTAGCCGTACGCGAACAATGGGTCGTAGCCGGCATCGCCGCGATGCATAGTCACCTGAGCCATCGAACGCGGCCATGCGAAGCTGAGTTTACCCGTGGGCTTGTAGGCGCCGAACAGGACATCCGTGACTCCCTCGCCTTCCGTGCCGGGCAGCCAAGCGGCGATCACCGCGTCTGCCTTGTCGAGCACCTCGCTGAGGATCATCGGCCGCCCTGAGAGCAGCACCACCACCACCGGGATACCGGCCTTTTTCATGTTCTCAACGGCGGATACATCTTCCGCCGGCAGAGCCAGGTCGCGCCGGTCGCCGTTCATCTCGGCGTAGGGTTTCTCGCCGATCACCACCACGCCCACGTCGGCCCCTTCCGCGCCTTTGCCATCTGCGCTGAACGTCACCTTGGTAGCCGGCGATGCAGCCTTCTTGATGGCCGCCAGAATGGTCGTGCCGCCCGGCGTCACATTGCCGCTATTGCCCTGCCAGGTGATGGTCCAACCGCCGCACTGGTTGCCAATGTCGTCGGCGTTCTTGCCCCCCACGTGGATGCGCTTGGCCGATTTGGCCAGCGGCAGGGCAGAGTGCCCGTTCTTCAGCAGCACCAGCGACTGCCGCACGGCAGCGCGGGCCACCGCGCGATGCTCGGGCGAGCCGAACTGCTTCCACAGTTTTCGGGCGGCGAGCCGCGTGTGGTTCTTGTCCATCAATCCCATAGCGAACTTTACGCGCAGGATGCGGCGCACGGCATCGTCGATGCGCGCCATAGGCACGGTGCCATCCTGGGCTGCCTCCTTCAGGCGCGCGATGAATTCCTGGTAGTGCTCCGGCACCATCACCATATCCATGCCGGCGTTGATGGACGCGGCGATCTTGTGCTTGTAATCGCCGGACAACTGGTCGATGGCGCCGTAATCGGAAATCAGGAAGCCTTCAAAACCCAGTTCGTCTTTCAGGATCTCGGTCAGCAACCGCTTACTGGCCGAAGCTTTCTGGCCGTTCCAACTGTTGTAGGACGGCATGATGGTACCCACGCCGGCGCGGATGGTAGTGATGTAGCCCTGCAGGTGGATCTCGCGCAGGGTTTTCTCATCCAGGCGGGTGTCGCCTTGATCCAGCAGGTGTTGGCCGATCGTGCTGGAGCCGAAGGCGGTGCCGCCGTCGCCCATGTAATGCTTGGAACACGCCAGCACGGAAAGCGGGTCCGCCAGGTCCGCGCCCTGCAAACCACGTACGGCCGCGGGCCCCAGTTCCTTTACCAGTTCCGGCTCTTCGGCGAAGCCCTCGTAGCTGCGTCCCCAGCGGATATCGCGGGGAACCGCCACGCACGGCGCGAAGGCCCAGTTGATACCGGTGGCCCGCACTTCGTCCGCGGTAATACGCGCAATCTTTTCGATCAGCGCCCGGTTGCGCGTACAGCCCAGCCCAACGTTATGCGGGAAGACCACCGCTCCCAGCACGTTGTTGTGGCCGTGCAGCGCGTCGACGCCGTAAAGCAGCGGAATCGCCAGGCGCGTCTCCAGGGCCCGCTTCATATAGCGGTCGACCATGTTGGTCCAGGCTTCCAGGCTGTTGCCCTCCTTGGGGTCGGAGTCGCCCCCGCTCAGAAGGGATCCCAGGCTGTACTTGACGATGTCATCGTCCGATTTCAGGAAGCTCTGATCGGGCTGGGTCATCTGGCCGACCTTTTCGTCGAGGGTCATTTTGGCGATCAGCGCATTGGCCTGGGGGTCGTAGGACGAGAACTTGCGCGGCTCGGAGGCTGAAGTGGCAATCAGGCAGGCGAGCGCCGGGAGACAAAGTAGTGCGGCAAAGCGGAATTTCACCATAACAGCGGATGATAACAGCATTCAGCGCCGCCACTTAACCATGGAGGACTTGTAAGGGCTAACTCTCCAATGTTAATCCCATAAGGAAGAGAGGATTCCTGTAATGGCCAATTGGCGTAAGTTGTTCATCTTTACGGTGTTGCTGCCGGGCTTGGCGGCCGCCGCCGATCCTGCCATGTTGGAGCTCATCATGCCCGATGCGCGGATGGTGATGGAGGTCAACCTGGACCGGATCGTAGCGTCGCCCATCGGGCAGGCTATGTCCGATCAGATGAAGACCGAGTTGCAGAGCCTGCGGGGCGATTGGCAGCAGCCGCTGGCGAGCCTCAGCGGCCTCGACTGGAACCGGTTCGCGCAGGAGGTCATCTTCGCCAGCGCCAAGCCGGGCAAGGACTCGGCCTCGTTGGTCATCGTGCGCGGGTTACTTGATCCGGTCTGGATCGATTCACTACATGCGTTTCGCGGCAAGAAGGGGGAGTACATGGGCGTCCCCGTTCTTTACTCGAGCGAAGGCGGCTCGATGGTGGCATTTTTGGACGGTTCCATCGCCGTAATCGGGCAGCCGACGGAAGTGAAAGCGGCCATCGGGCGCCGCGGCCAGAACACTCCGCCGTCGCCGGTCCTGGCCGAAGGCCTGGATCGCTACGAGGGCCAGTACGACATGTGGAGCGTGTCCGCGGGCGGCGCCTTCGCCGCGAACCCTAAAGTTCCCGCGGGGACCGCGCTCAAGTGGCTGCAGCAGGTGGACAGCTTCAGCGGCGGTTTGCGCTTCAGTCCGGACTTCGAGGTCTCGGCCGATATGACCATGCGCAACGAAAAGGATGTAGCCGAGATGGCCAGCAGCCTGAAATGGCTCTCTTTCGTGGGCCAGACGCAGGAAAACACCGCCAGCAGTCTCGACAACATGAAAATGCAGGTGGATGGAAAGCACCTCACGTTCTTTTTGCAGGTGCCCGAGCCACAGGTGCGCGCCGCGCTGCAACAGCGGCACGTCGGCCAGCGCGCATCCGTGATGCCGGCCGCGCCCGTGCGGCCTCCGGAGATCAGCAACGGTCTGCCAGTGCCGCCGACCGGCACCATTCGCGTGCAATCTTCTGACATGGGCACGGTGCTGGTTCCGGTCGACAAGACGCCGTAAAGCCAAATGCTCGTTCCCAGACAGCCAGTCCCACAATCGGACAAACCCGCCTGGGGCCGGGTGCCCTAATCCAGCATTTCGCGTAGTCTGCGGCTGGTACCTGACTTGCACGTGCGCCGCGCATGCATAACCTTGTCCAGGAGATCCGCCACGCACTGCGCGGCTTTCGCAAGAATCCCGTATTGGCCGGGGCCGCCCTCATTTCACTTGCCCTGGGGATCGGGGCGAATACGGCCATCTTCAGCCTTACGGACCAGGTGCTGTTGCGCAGCCTGCCGGTCCGGAATCCCGATCGACTGGTGCTGTTCAGCGCGATGGGCCGCAAGAGCGGCTTCGTCGAAACCAACTACGACGACAACTACGCGTTCTCTTACCCTATGTATTGCGATTTTCGCGATCGCGCCCCGGCCGTGGCCGGAGTCCTGGCGCGATTCCCGCTGCGACTGAGCATGAGCGCGGGCGATCGCACCGAACTGGTGCAGGGGGAACTGGTCAGTGGCACATATTTCAGCGTGCTGGGTGCGCATACGGTACTCGGCCGTCCGCTGACACCGGAGGACGATCGCCTGGGCAGCCCCAATGACGTGGCAGTGCTCGCGTACAACCTCTGGAAAACGCGTTTCGCGCTGGATCCGTCGGTGCTGAATCAAACCATCCGGCTCAACGGCCGCGCCATGACCATCGTGGGTGTGGCGCAGGCGGGATTCAAAGGGGCGGGGGCGGGCGAATCCGCCGATGTGTTCGTGCCCATCACTATGCAACGCAGGATGACCCAGATGTTCGACGGCCTCGCGCAGCGCCGCGGCTACTGGTTGAACATCTTCGCGCGCTTGAAGCCGGGCGTCTCGCGGCAGCAGGCGGAGTCGGCCTTGAACGTGTTCTGGCATCCGATCCTGGAAGAGGAAGCCCGCAATACCCCGAGCGCTTCGCAGAAATACCGCCAGGAGTTCGCCGCGCGTCAGCTGAAGCTGATGCCGGGCGGCATCGGTATTTCAGGGGTTCGCGACCAGGCTTCCGGGCCCCTGATGGTTCTCATGTGCATGGCCGGCCTGCTGCTGCTGATTGCCTGCGCCAACATCGCCAACCTGCTGATCGCGCGCGCGGCCGGACGGCGGAAGGAGATCGCTATCCGCCTGGCTATTGGCGCCGGGCGCGGACGGTTGCTGCGCCAGTTGCTCACCGAAGGGATTACGTTGTCGCTGGGCGGCGGGCTCCTGGGCGTGCTCACCGCATACTGGACCGGCGATCTGCTGCTCGGGTTTCTGCCGTCGGATCCTTCCATGCGCGGCCTCACCGCGCAGCCCGATGTGCGCGTCCTGATGTTCGCCTTGGCCCTTTCCATCATAACGGGAATTATTTTCGGCCTCGCGCCCGTTTGGGAGACCTTGCGCGCCGACGTCGCGGGCACCCTCAAAGAGCAGGCCGCCGGAGCCATGGGTAGCGCCGCTCACGTGCGCTTCCGCAAAGTGTTGGTGATCGCGCAAATCGGGCTGTCGCTGGTGCTGCTGATCGGCGCCGGACTCTTCGCGCGCAGCCTCTTCAACCTCAAGCAGATCGATCCGGGTTTCCGCGCCAATCATCTACTTACGTTTGCGGTACAACCGTCCCTCAACGGCTACGACCAGGCGCGCACGTTGGCGCTTTATGATCGCTTACGCGATGAAATCGCCGCGCTGCCACAGGTCCGGGGCGTGGCTATGGCCGAGATCGCCCTGCTTTCCGGCAATGTGGACATGATGGGAATCAGCATTCCCGGCTACGAGCCCAAAGAGGGGGAGAGACAGTCGGTGCGCGAAAACTTCGTGGGCCCCGGATACCTGTCCGCCATGGGCATCCCGCTGTTGACCGGCCGTGAAATTACGCGGCAGGATGGACCCAACGCGCCCAGAGTGGCCGTGGTCAACGAGCAGTTCGCGCGCAAATACTACGGCGGCGAAAGCCCCCTCGGCCGGCGTTTTCACCTGATGCGTGCCGCGGCCGACGATCCCGGATTCGAGATTATCGGAGTGGTGAAGGACGGCAAGCACGCCGACTTGCGGGAACAGCCCCAGCCGTTCGTCTATTACGCGTACGCGCAGCACGAAAGCATCATGCGCATGAACTTCTACGTGCGGACTGCGCGGGATCCTACCACGCTGGCCGGCGCGCTACGCGACGAGGTGCGCCGCGCCGATCCCAACCTGCCGGTCTTCGACATGAAGACCATGGACCAGCAGATCAACGAAGACGTATCCAACGAGCGCCTGGTGGCGGTGCTGTCCACGTTCTTCGGCATGTTGGCCACGCTGCTGGCAGCCGTCGGCCTGTACGGCGTGATGGCCTACGCGGTGGCACGCCGCACGCGGGAAATCGGCCTGCGCATGGCGCTTGGCGCGGCGCGGTCCGAAGTGCTCCGCATGGTGATGCGCGAGGTCGGATTACTGGCGGCTTTGGGTGTCTCCGTGGCTCTGCCGGCCGCGTATGCCATCAGCCGGCTGGTCCAGACGCAGCTCTACAACATGCGGGGCAGCAGCCCGGCAATATTTGCCGCCGCCAGCCTGGCGATAGTAGCCGTGGCCGCCGCCGCGGGACTGATTCCGGCGGTGCGGGCTACCCGGATCGATCCGATGATGGCACTGCGGAACGAGTAGCACGCTTCCGGCGCGTACGCAGATAGTGAAACCGGACCAGGAAGATCTTCTCGCCCGGGCCGTGCTTGGCGACCTTTAGCAGATCGACGACACCCAGGAAGCCCGACTCGCGCGCCAGTTCGGGAGTGATATCGGGGAAGCCGATCGGCTCGATGGAGTCTACCTCGATCTCGCCTTCTTCCATGCGGTAGCGGCGGCCAACGGTGACGTGGGGGCGCTGCCAGATGCGGACGCTGCAGGTGATGTCCCCGCGGCGAACTCCCTCGCGCAGACGCTTGGTGAAAGTCATGAGTTGTGTCTACCCCCCGCCCGCGACAGGATTTCCTCGACTACCGCAGTCTTGGCATCGGCATAGTGCTGCGTATATTTCCAGTGCTGTTGGGCTAGCTCACCCTTGGTGCGCGCGTACAACTCCCGGTCCGCCGGGTTGGCTCGCAGCCAGTCGCGGAACGCCAGCATGCGGTCTGTCTCGCCGCAGCCCACGGAGAAGACATGCAGGTTCACGTCTTTCGCGGGACTCTTGAACGAGCGATGCTGATGCCAGTCCGGTTCGCGAATACGGAGACGATAACCGGCCCCTTCGAGTGCCGGCGCGTAGTCCGCCTCCTGCGCGGAGTCCGCCACCACCAGCACAATGTCGATGACAGGCTTGGCGGGCAAGCCTGGAACGGAAGTAGAACCTACATGTTCGATGCGCCGCGCGCGTTCCCCGAGAGCGGACCGGATTTGGGCGGCCTCGCGCTCGAAACGCTGCGGCCAGCCGGGGTCGTAATCCACGATACGAATCGGACCGTTAACGGCCTTGAGGTCGCCCACCACGTGCTCACGGAGGTATGCTTCGCGGGCGTCCATCGCCATTTATTTTCCCAAAATCGTCAGCGTAGAATGACGGAACTGTTTCTATTCATGCCCTCAACGGCCTCTGGATGGCGGCCCTGGCGCGGCAGCATTCCCTGCCCCTGCTGAGCCGCCATTTCGATCTGGTCACCGGGCTTACGCGAATCCGTTGGTAGATTGCCCGCCTGGCGGTGGTCACCGGCACTGTTATTCAATGTGCTCTTGACTCAGACACCAGCCCCGCAACAACTGCGGCAACTTTATCGAGTATCTGGTTCCAGCCCTCCATTTGACCGCTATTTCTTGCGCTCTCCATAGGTTCATTTCCAATGAAGGTGAGTTTCGTCTGGCCGTTTCCAAGATCCTCAAAGGTAATCACATCGAGCGCACCGTCTATGGCCTCATGATCTATTCCATAATGCGCAGGCTCAACCTTGTTTCCCTCCGGGTCGGAAAAGTACATGGAGGAAACGATCTTCTCGTGCAGAACTATCTCGTGGTATTCACCCGCATTCCAGAACTCCTGGCCATCCGGCGTTCTCATGCAGCAGCGAAATTTCCCTCCCACGCGAAAATCCATCTCGCAAAAAGGCGCAGTAAAACCCTTCGGCCCCCACCACTGCATCACATAATTCGGGTCTGTCCACGCCTTCCAAACCAATTCGCGTGGGGCATCAAAAACTCTTGTGACAACCATCCGCTCTGTCTCGTTAACCGTGTTTTTTGCCATCTTTGGCCTCCTTCTTTTTCATTTGATTCACAACTACATCCAGCTTGTCGAAGCTCTCTTCCCAGAATCGGCGATAATAAGACGCCCAGTCGCTGACTGTCTTTATCGCCTCCGGCCTGAGCGTGCACACACTCTCTCGTCCACGCTTCGTCTTGATCACAATCCGCGCCCGCACCAGGTAGGCAATATGTTTTGAAATCATCTGCTGCGAGAGCGCAAACGGTTTCGTCAATCCATGCACAGAGGCAGGACCATGTGAGAGTCGTTCGATCATCCCCCGCCGGGTTGGATCGGATAAAGCAGCAAATGTTGTACCCAATCGATCCACAACTGTATGGTAGTGGATCGTCCTGTCGATGTCAAGTGTGAATTTTGCGATTCCTGATTGCTGTTCCCCTGATCTCTGAACCCTGGCACCTGCGCTAATTGATCCCGCGCATCGTGCGGAGCGCAGGTCCCGGTCAGAGCTCCCCGGCGTCTTTCTTTAGCGCGACGTGGTCCGCCACCAGTTTGGCCGGAACCTCGTCCTTCGTCTGGATGCTCGGCGAATGCTTGGTTGGCTTCCTCTGCTCAAAGGCCGCCGCCGAGGCGTAAAATAGTCGGAATGGCGCAGGTGAAGGCAACACCCAAGACTTATGACGTGGTGGTGGTCGGCTCGGGGGCGGGAGGCGGCGTGGCCGCGCACGTGCTGACGCTGGCGGGCGCCAAAGTCTGCCTGCTGGAAGCCGGCGGCTGGTACGACGGCGCCAAACAGTCGGACATGTTTAAGTGGCCCTACAATGCGCCGCATCGCGGCGCCGGCACTAAAGAGAAGCCATTCGGCTATTTCGACGCCACCTTGGTGGGCGGCTGGAAGGTGCCGGGCGAGCCCTACACCAACGCGGCCGGGACGGAGTGGAAATGGTGGCGGGCGCGCATGCTGGGCGGCCGCACCAATCATTACGGCCGGATTTCGCTGCGCATGGGTCCATATGATTTCAAGCCCTACAGCCGCGACGGCAAAGGCTTCGACTGGCCCATCACCTACGACGACCTGGCGCCCTATTACGACAAGGCCGAGGAGTTGATCGGCGTTTTCGGCACGAAGGAAGGCATGGAGAATACGCCGGATGGCAGGTTTCTGCCGGCGCCCGCGCCGCGCGGATACGAGCGCGTCATCAAAATGGCCAGCGACAAGCTGAAGATTCCCTGCATCCCCTCGCGGCTGGCCATACTGACACGCTCCATCCACGGCCGCGCAGCCTGCCATTACTGCGCACAATGCGGACGCGCCTGCGGCGTGAACGCGAACTTCAATTCTCCAGGCGTGCACATCTTTCCGGCCATGAAGACGGGCAACCTGGAAGTGCGCACGGATGCCATGGCGCGGGAGGTAGTGGTGGGGCCGGACGGCCTGGCGCGCGGCGTTTCCTATATCGATAAGAAGACCCGCGGCGAGGTGACGGTCAATGCCAGGATCGTGGTGCTGGCCGCCAGTTGCTGCGAGACGGCGCGCATCATGCTGAATTCCAGAAGCAGCCGGTTTCCCAACGGTGTGGGAAACTCCAGCGGGCTGGTGGGCCGCTACCTGATGGACACGGTGGGATCGGACGTGAGCGGGTATCTGCCGATCCTGGAGGATCTGCCGCCGCGCAACGAAGACGGCGTGGGCGGCATGCATATGTACATGCCATGGTGGAACTATCAGCAGCAGAAGGCCGGCAAGATGCCGTTCGCGCGCGGATACCACATCGAAATCGGAGGCGGGCGCGGACTGCCCGGCACGGGCGATTTCGAAGGCTCCGAGCAGATGCTGGGCGGCGGCTACGGGGCGGAATTCAAACGCAACCTGCGCAAGATGTATGGCGCGGGTGTGGGTTTCAGCGGCCGCGGCGAGATGATTCCCAACGCCGACAGCTATTGCGAGCTGGATCCCACGCGCGTGGATCAGTGGGGCATTCCGGTTCTTCGTTTCCACTTCAAATGGAGCCGGGACGAAATCCTGCAGGCCAAACACATGCAGGATACGTTCAAGGAAATCATCACCGCGGCCGGGGGCAAGTATTTCACCAGCGCCACCGCGGAGAACAATTGGGGGATTTCGCAGGGCGGCGAGATCATCCATGAAGTGGGCGCGGCCCGCATGGGCGACGATCCCAAAACCTCGGTGTTGAATCCGTACTGCCAGGCGTGGGATTGCAGGAACCTTTTCGTGACCGACGCCGCGCCGTTCGTCAGCAACGCCGATAAGAATCCAACTCTGACTATCACCGCATTGGGTTGGCGCACCTCGGAGTACATCGCCGAGCAGGTGAAGAAACGGAATCTGGCCGGTTGAGCCGCCAGGGAGGGAGCTATGGGAGACAGGATGCCTGACCGGAACGGAGTGAGCCGCCGCGATCTGTTTCAAATCATCGGCGCGGCGCCGGCGCTGGCCGCGGCTGCTACAGGAGCGAGCGCCGCCCAGAACCACGAGCATGCCGCGGCCGCGTACAAGCGCAAGGTATTCGACGATCATCAATGGCGCACGGTCGAAGTGCTGTGCGACCTGATTCTGCCCGCGGACGAGCACAGCGGCAGCGCCACTCAGGCGGGCGTTCCGGAGTTTATCGACGACTGGCTGGATTTCCGCAAACAGGAGGATGGCGACGATGACCTGGCGGCGGAGATACTGGGCGGGCTGGCGTGGCTCGACCGCGAGACGGCGCGGCTGTTCTCCAAGACGTTTGCGGCCGCGGCGCCGGATCAGCAGAAGAAGATTCTGGACCGCATCGCCTGGCCGGAGCGCGCCGCAGCGGAAGATCGCCCTTGGGCGGCTTTCTTCAGCCGCATCCGCGACCTGACCGCCGACGGTTTCTATTCCAGCAAGGCGGGTATTGCCGATCTGCCGTATCTCGGCAACACCGCCGTGCCGGAATGGAAAGGCTGCGATCCCGCGGTATGGGCCGAGATCGAACGGCGCATGAAAAACGGCTACCGGGGCCTGGGCGGTGAAGTGAAGCCCTGGAACGGGTAACGCCCGCCTAGGGCTGTTGCCGCAGTGAGATGGCCGGCAGATAAACCGCTTTCTCTTCCCGCCGCCACCATGCGCCGGTGGCGCGCCGCGTGGCGAAATCCGTGAAGTGATAGTCGTAAACGATCGCGCGCAGATAATGTGGCGGGGTTTGCGGAAACGGATTATGCGCCAGAAGGGCCAGCACCGGCGCCGATCCCTGCATCAAGCGCGCGGCGAAATTGTAAAACCAGGGATTCTCGCGCGCGCTGCCCAGGGCCGCGAACCACATCTGCCAGTCGAGCCGCGGCTGATAGGGCGCCACCCACGGCGGCGCGCGTTTCACGTCGCCCGGCTTGCAGCGGAACTCATAGGCCAGCCAATTCGTGCCATCGTCGGAACCCTCCACTATGATCTCCGGACGCGTGGTGGTCATCACCGCGAACAGCCCGTATGAATTGACCAGTCGCAGCGGCGATATTTTGGCCAGGTAGCTGCGCGCGGTTCCTGGCAGAGGGAAAGAAAACATCTCCAGAAATTGCAGACCGCTGGTTGTCAGGATGAACGCCATCAGGGCAATCGTCGTCCAGCGCCGGGCGTCGCGTGGCGGGCTTTCCGCGAACAAGAAGACACACAACGCGATGGACAGCAGATTGAAGAACGTATAATTGCCGGTCAGCAGGATGAGGACCTGAAATCCGATCAGCAAACCGCCCGCGATGCGGCGCAGCCGGAAGGGCGCGAAGATCGCCAGCGGGACAAGCAGTTCCGCGAAGAACACAAAGGCCGTGGAAGCCCTCTGACACCACCCGGGCAGTTGATACATGTACCAGGCAATTGGGGTGGGCAGCGGCTGTGTCTCGTAGTGATAGCTCATCGCCGTCAAATCGCGCCATGCCCCGTCGCCGCTCAACAGCTTCACTAAGCCGGACATGAACATCAGCCGAAAGAGCAGCCATCGGAACAGCCAGACGCGGCCCGCAGAATCACTCAGGAAGATCGCCAGAAAGCCCGCCTCGGTCAGCAGGATATCCCACTGGAAGGACCAGAAATCCTGGCCCGCCGCGGAGACAGAGAGATACAAAATCAACAGTAGCGCGAGACACACTCGCCGGAAGAAACCTAGAGTGAGGATGATGGCAATCGCAGCGCCCGCGATCCACACCACGCGCAGAGCCGCGTCACTGGAATTGACCCAGAACACGGTGGGCACGTACCAGAACGCGCGGGCGCCCATGGCCTCGCGCATGCCGCGCAGATAACCGGCCAGCGGCAGAATGCCCTGCGAGCCGATCAGTCCGTCCGCCTGCACGCCGAATGAGATAAACGCCATCAGGTAGATCACGCCCAGCGCCCTGAGAAAAAAGCCGTTGGCCCGGCTGGCACTCAACATCGCCCAATTATAGTATTCCGGCTAATCTGCCCCGCCAACCCGGTGGTGTACAATAACGCGCATGACACCTGAAGTTGTCGCGGATGCCGCGGCGGTCTATCCGCCGTTTTCCGGGGAACACGACCTGATCCGGCAAACCGTGAAGCGCTTTTGCCGGGAGGAGATCGCGCCGTTCGCCCAGGAATGGGACGAGGCCGGCATCTTCCCGCGCGAGATCTTTCGCAAAGCGGCCGCGCTGGGTCTTTTCGGCATTCGCGTTCCGACCGGGCTGGGCGGCAGTGGGCTGGACTGGTGGGCCACCGCGGCGGCCATGGAATCGATGGCTTGGGCCGACAGCCCCGGTGTGGGCATGGGGCTCATGGTGCAAGGCGAGCTGACCATCCCGATCATCAACGAATTGGGCACCGCGGAGCATAAGGAAGTATTCCTTCAGCCCGCCATGGCCGGCGAGTGGATCGGCGCGTTGGGCATCAGCGAGCCCGGAGGCGGCTCGGACGTGGCGGCGATCCGCACTCACGCCCGCGCGGATGGCGGCGACCTGCTGATTTCCGGACAGAAGCTTTGGATCACCAACGGTTCGCGCGCCGATTTCATCGTGCTGGCCGTGCGCACGGGAGACGCCGGACACCGCGGCATCTCGCTGGTTCTGTTTCCGACTGGTACGCCCGGCTTCTCGGTCGGCAAGAAGCTGAAGAAGATCGGCAACATGTGCTCGGATACCGCCGAACTGTTCTTCGACGATTGCCGCATTCCGGCGCGTTACATTCTGGGCGAAAAGAATCGCGGTTTCTACTACATCATGCACAACTTCCAGGGTGAGCGGCTGGCGTCGGCCATCATGATCATGTCGGTGATGGATCGCTGTCTGGACCTGGCCATTCAGTACGGCAAGGACCGCAACGCGTTCGGCAATCCCGTGGGCAGCTACCAGGTGTGGCGTCACAAGTTCGCCGAGCATCGCACCAACCTGGAAGCCGCGCGCTGGCTGGTGTATCGCGCGCTGGATCTGACCAATCGCGGGCAAAAGGCCGTCCGGGAAATCACCATGGCCAAGCTTTACACATCTGAGTTGGCGCAGCGCCTCAGCTACGACTGCATGCAGATCTTCGGCGGGTTCGGGTACACCACCGAATATCCGATCAGCCGCTTCTGGCGCGACATGCGGCTCTATACGATCGGCGCCGGAACATCGGAGATCATGAAGGAGATCCTGGCCAAGGAAGACGGTTTGTAGAGAACGCGGACTGCTACAATCCTTGTTCATGGCTCAGCGGGTCTCGCTATTTGTCACCTGCGTCGTCGACCAGCTATTCCCCAAAGTTGGACTGGCGATGGCCGACGTGCTGGAGCGGCTCGGCTACCTGGTGGATTTCCCCGAAGATCAGACCTGCTGCGGACAGCCGGCCTTCAACACCGGCTATCGTGACGAGGCCCGCGCGGTGGCGCGGCATTTCCTGAAAGTATTCCGCGGCTGCGAATACGTGGTGGTGCCCTCGGGCTCGTGCGCCTCGATGGTCGCGCATCACTTCCACGACCTGTTCCCCGCCGAGCCGGAAGCATTGGCCGCGGCGGACGCGCTGACGCCGCGCGTGTGGGAGTTCTCGCGGTTCCTGCTGGAGGTGGCGCGCGTGGATGACGTGGGCGCGCGCCTGGAGGACATCGTCACGTATCACGACAGTTGCCATGCGCTGCGGGAATTCGGCATCAAGGATGGCCCGCGCCGCCTGCTGGCCAACGTGCGCGGCCTGGAACTGCGCGAGATGGACGCCGCCGAAGAGTGCTGCGGATTCGGCGGCACGTTTTCGGTCAAACTTCCTGAAATCTCAGGCGGTATGGTCCACACCAAAATCGACTCCATCGTGCGCACCGGCGCGAACACCGTGGTCAGCCTGGATTCCAGTTGCCTGATGCAGATTCAAGGCGCGCTGTCGCGGGCCGCGCTCCCGGTGCGCACCATGCATCTGGCGGAGGTTCTGGCGAGCCGCTGACCATGTCCGCCACGTTCGACCGCAAGGTACACAACACGCTGGCCGACGCCAATCTGCAGTTGGCCATCTATCGCGCCACGGGCCGGCTGATCGATCACCGCAAACAGGCGGTGACGCCTGAAGCCCTGCCGGAATACCAGGAACTGCGTGCGCAGGCCAACGCCCTGAAGCGGCACACCATCGACCACCTGGACCATTACCTGGAGCGGTTCGAGGCCAATGTGACGGCGCATGGCGGCAAGGTGGTGTGGTGCCGGAACGCCACCGAGGTGGCGGATTTCGTGCTCGGCCTGGCGAAGGAGCGGCAGGCCCGCCTGATCGTTAAGTCGAAATCCATGACCACCGAGGAGATCGATCTCAACGAGCGGCTGGAGCATCACCATCTGCAATCTGTCGAAACGGATCTGGGCGAGTACATCCTGCAGCTCGCGCACCAGCGACCGTACCACATTGTGGCGCCGGCGCTGCACCTGACGCGGTACGAGGTCGGCGATCTGTTCGCACGCACGCTGGGGGTAGCCAATGAAACGGTGGTCGAGAAGCAGACCATGATCGCGCGCGCCGTGCTGCGCGAGAAGTTTTTGGCGGCGGATGTCGGGATCACCGGCGCGAACTTCCTGGTAGCGGATTCTGGTGCGGTGGTGCTGGTGGAGAACGAGGGCAACGCGCGGTTGACCACCTCGGCGCCGCGGATTCACATCGCGGTGGCGGGAATCGAGAAGCTGATTCCGCGGGCGCAGGACCTGGCGGTGTTTCTGAAGCTGCTGGGACGCAGCGCCACCGGCCAGGCCATGACCGTGTACACGTCGTTCCTGTCGGGGCCGCGGCGCGGCGATGAGATCGATGGGCCGGAGGAATTTTACGTGGTGCTCCTCGATAACGGCCGCACCAGGCTGCTGGCGGACAGCGGCAAGCGCGAGTCGCTATATTGCATCCGGTGCGGCGCGTGCCTGAACCATTGCCCGGTGTACCGCAAGATCGGCGGCCACAGTTTTCCCTGGGTCTATTCGGGACCGATCGGGGCGATCATCACGCCGCAGTTCATGGGCGTGAAGTTTGAACCGTCGCTGCCTTTCGCATCGAGCTTGTGCGGAGCGTGTGCGGAGGTGTGTCCGGTGAAAATCGACATACCCAAGGTCCTGCTGGATCTGCGCGCGGAGGTGAAGCAGGACGAGCGGTGCAGCGGCGTGAATCGCCTGGAGCGGCTGGCATTCAAGGTGTGGGCGTGGGTGATGTGCCATCCGCGCGTCTACGAGATCGCTGCCGTGGTGGCGGCTGGCATGGCGCCGGCGGAGGGCCGCGCGTGGCTGCGGAAAGTGCCCACGCCGATGAATCTGCCGCCCGTGAAAGCGTGGCTCAGCCAGCGGGACCTGCCGCCCGCGCCGGCCAGAAGCTTTCGTGAGATGTGGAGGCGGCGCTGATGTCGCGGGAGCACATCCTGCACACGGTGCGCACGGCGCTGAAGCGCGGGGCGGGGCAGGGGATCGCCGAGCCGCCCCCGGTGCGCTTGCGGGTACCCGAAGTAGATCCGGATACCCGGGTGGCCCGGATGCTCAGCCGCGTGGAAGCCCTGGCGGGTAAGACCCTCCGGGCACCATCGATGGATGAGGCGCGCGTCTATACCGCGGAAGTTCTGGGCGGGCGATCGGCGGTGGCCTCCAACGCGCCGTTCCTGCGGGAGTGCGGCATCGGGGGCCTCCCGGGCGTAGAGACCGGCTTCACGGATAGCGCCGCGTTGCGGGCGCGCTGCGCGGTGGTAGATGTGGGGATCACCAGCGCCGATTACGCGCTGGCCGATACGGGCACGCTGGTGATGCTGGCCGGCCTTGCGGAGGCCCGGTTGATTTCACTGCTGCCGCCGGTGCACATCGCGGTGGTGCCGGCTGCGCGCGTGCTGTCGGGGTTGGATGAGCTGCTAACGTTGGTGTCGCATCCGGCGGAGCAGACCAGCTCCATGGTGATGATCACGGGTCCCAGCCGGACTGCGGACATCGAGCAGATCCTGGTGCGCGGGGTGCACGGCCCAGGGGAGATTCATGTCGTGGTGGTGGGGTAGCATGTTCTCCCGGCGCGACGCGCTATTGTCCCTGCTGGGGCTCTCGGCGGTGCGCTTGCGCGGGCAGGCGCAGCCCAAACTCGATCAACTGCTTTCCCTGTTCGATTTCCAGACCGAGGCGCAGAAGCGCACCTCGCACGGCGCCTGGGAGCGGATCATGGGCGCCGCCGCAGACGAAATCACCATGCGCTGGAACCATGAAGCCTACGAACACATCCGCCTGAAGCCGCGCATTCTGGTGGATGTGTCGAAGGTCGATACGCGCGTGAAGCTGTTCGGTCAGGAACTCCCGTTTCCCATCGTGCTGGCGCCCACGGGGGCACAGGGCGTCGTATACCCTGACGGCGATCTGGCGTCTGTGCGCGGAGCCGGGGCGGCTGATGCCACGCTGTGCATTTCCAGCAGCGCGTCCATGAAGGTGGAGGATGTCGCCAGGGCGGCGACCGGACCCGTCTGGTTTCAACTCTACGTGCAGCGCGACCGCGCCTTCACGCGGGACTTGGTGCAGCGCGCGGAAGCCGCCGGCTGCCGGACGCTATGCGTGACCGTCGATTCGCCGACCTTCGGCGCGCGCAACCGGGAAGAGCGGGTGCGGACTGAGTTGCCTCCGCGCGATTTGCCCAATCTCAAAGACGGCGGTTATCTCGACCCCAGCCTCACGTGGAAAGACATCGACTGGCTGCGCGGCTTCGCGAAAACGCCGGTAGTGCTCAAAGGCGTGCTGAATCCCGACGACGCCGCAATCGCCGTAAAGGCGGGCGTGGCCGGAATCATCGTGTCGAATCACGGCGCGCGGAATCTGGATACCGTTCCCGCGACCGTGGACGCACTCCCTTTGGTCGCCGAAAAGGTAGAGGGCCGCGTTCCGATTCTGGTGGATGGAGGAATCCGCCGCGGGACCGACGTGTTGAAGGCGCTGGCGCGTGGGGCAACCGCGGTGCAGATCGGCCGGCCCTACCTGTGGGGATTGGGAGTCGCGGGCGCGGCCGGCGTCACCAGGGTCGTGGAGATCCTGCGTCGCGAATTTGAGTTGGCCATGATGTTGATGGGCCGCCCGACGATTGCGAGTATCGATAAAACCGCGCTGTGGTGACCTATCGGGCCGTGGCGATTCCTAACTGCCAGGCGACAAACGTCAGATCGTAAGCCGAATCCTCAATCGTTTTGCTCAGCGGCGCGCCCCCGGAATGGCCGGCCTTGGTGTCGTACAGCAGCATCACGGGCAGGCCGGATCTGGTGGCCGCCTGCAGCCGCGCGGCCATCTTTCGCGCCTGCTCCGGAGGCACGCGCGTGTCGGCGTCGCCGCTGGTGATGAGCACCGCCGGGTATTTGGTTCCGGGCTTGACATGCTCGTACGGCGAATAGGCGTACAAGAACTTGAACTGTTCCGGATCGGCGGCATTGCCGTATTCGAGCAGCGCGGGCGGATTGTTATTGCGCGTGTACTTGTAATACCGCACCATGTCGAGGTCCGGATGCCAGCACACCACCGCGTGGAATAGCTCCGGCCGCTGCGTCAGCACCGCGCCTACCAGCAGGCCGCCGTTGCTGCCGCCCCAGATCGCCAGTTTTTGTGGATTCGTATATCGATTCTGAATGAGCCACTCGCCGGCCGCAATGAAATCGTCAAACACATTCTGTTTCTTCTCCAGCATGCCGGCGCGATGCCATGCCTCGCCAAATTCACCGCCGCCCCGAATGTTGGCTACCGCGTACAGCCCGCCGTGCTCGATCCACCACGCGGCCGTCGGGTTGAACTGCGGGGTGATGCTGACGTTGAAGCCGCCATAGCCGTAGAGAATCGTGGGCGTCTGGCCATCCGGCCGCAGGCCCTTGCGGTGAATCAGAAACATCGGGATTCTGGTTCCGTCCCTGGAGGCATACCAGGTTTGCTCCGTCTCGAAGCGCTGGGGTTCGAAGGGCGTGGCATCGCGGTACCACAGAGTTCGCTCGCCCGTTCGCGCGCTGTACCGGTAAAGCGAATAAGGCGTAGTGTAGGACGAAAAGGAGAACATGCCTTCGTCGTGCCCTGCGCGGCCATAGATTCCCGCGGAGCCCGGCCCGGGAAGCTCCACTTCGCCCGCCGGCGCGCCTTCCAGGGAGTAGATGGAGATGCGGGAGGTCACGTTGTGCAGCCGGTTCACGAATAACTTGTCGCCGGTAACGGCGAAGCTCTCGATGGCATCATCGGCGGCGGGCACCACTTCTCGCCACTTGTCCCGCGCCGGGTCGCGCAGATCGATCTTGAGTATGCGTGACTTGGGGGCCTGCCAGTCGGTTTGGACGATCAGATAGTCTCCGGCAAATTGCGGCTCAAAGCGCGCATCCAGGCCCGTTACCAGCGGCCGCGGCGGCCCGCCGCCCGCCAGATCCAGAAAATACAGCTCGCCCTTGGCCCAGCCGTGTTGCACGGCGATTACCAGGTAGCGCCCCGTTTCCGCCATTAGGGGGCTGATCCAGGTGTCGGGCCCAAACCCCTCGCCGAATATCTCGCGGTCTTCTCCCGCGGGGGCCATCGCGTGATAGTAGAGCCGCTTGCCCGCGTCGCGCTTGCCGATCGCATAGTAGAAGCCGCTGGCATCCGGCTTCCATGCAAAGCCAACGTACAACGCTCGAGGGAACTTCTTCCCGACGTCCTGACGCGACCGCGTGTCGAAGGTGTGGATCTCGGTCTCGTCTTCGCCGCCTTGCCGGACAGCGTAGGCCAGGAAGTTCGCGTCCTCCGAGACACCCAGCAGCGAGACGCTGGTGCGATGGTCGGCGCTGAGTGGCGAGGGATCGATCAGCAGTTCGTCCGTTCCGCTGGCGCCCTTACGGCGATAGATCGACCACAGATCCGCATCCACGCCGCGCCTTTCGAAGAAATAATAGCCGTTCCTGAACTCCGGCTCGCCGATCCGATCGTGCCGCAGCATCTCGGTGAGCCGCCGCATAATCGGCGCGCGTGCCGGCTGGCGATCCAGCAAGGCATGCGCGTACTCGTTCTGCCGCCCGATCCATTGGCGCGTCTCCGTGCTGGCCGCATCCTCCAACCAGTGAAAGGGATCCACCATGGAGACGCCGTGGAACACCTCTTTCACATTGTCCTGACGGCTGGCGGGCGGCGCCTGCGCGCTCAACAGGACCGCACAGGCCAACGCTATCGGCGAGCAGGCCTTCGCGATTTTCATTCTTGCTCCAGATAGATCAGGTCGCTGGTGTACTTGTCCGGCAGACGAATCTTCAAACCCGTT